>NZ_VOYR01000021.1:0-15912 GCF_013420185.1 Acinetobacter sp. YH01025
AAGCATTGGCAATATACACCAGAGAAATTAGATGCACTTGATGAGGCAGGAGAAATACATTGGTCCAAGACAGGAAATCCTAGACGAAAAGTGTATTTAACCGACGATAAAAAACTACCTTATAACGATTATTGGGCAGATTTTAGAGATGCTCATCATCAAAGTGTAAAAATTACTGGATACCCAACAGAAAAAAATCTTCATATGCTAAAAATGATCGTTGCTGCTAGTAGTAACCCAAATAGCTTAGTTTTAGATCCTTTTTGTGGTTCTGGTACAACACTTCAAGCTAGTGCTGAGTTAGGTCGCCAATGGATCGGTATGGATCAATCTTTTACAGCAATGAAATATTCTATTAGTCGTTTAACAAAAGGAACGAAAGAAATGGGAGATTATGTTTTATCAAAACAAACCTCCCAATTAGATTTAATAGAAATTGAAAATCTACACAATTTTAGGCTGTTGGCGGATAAAGATGTCTATGTAGAGTATCAAGAGCAGGTTGATAATCTTTTATAACCAATTAAGAGTCACTTCTTCTAATGTCTTTAAGGTTGTGACTCTTACATTATCATCCCAACTTTCATCTAGACTTAATGTTTCTTCCCATGTATCTCTATGGGCTAATCCTGGCCCATCTGATACAAATAGAACTTTAATAATTTCACCTGTTGCAACGAAATGCTCTTTTAACTTACTAACTTTTTGAGCATTACCTCCAGTTCTATCATCTGACTGTGCTCCGCCTCTTGTTGAATCATAGCGACTAAATCCAACAGCTAAGATTTTATTACTTTGTTTGTCTCGGATCACAAAATCACATGGGAATCGCCCCCCACTAAAAGATGAGTAGACTGTATTCAATTCAATATCTTTTCCTGCACCTCTTGGTCCAAGAACTTCAATGTTTGGGTATAGTCTTTCCAATTCATTAAATAACAAATCTGTTAGCTGATAGCCAGAGGCTCCCCGTTTATCATACTCTGCTAATAAGCAGCTTAGGCTTAGAAGGTGGCTTTGGTTAAACTCTGAATCAAAGAAATCTTTTAATTCATTAATATCAAGAAAATGTTCACTAAAATTAGCAACTAAATCTTCTGTTGAAATTTTAGTAATTTTCTTTGAAAGTTCAGTATCTAGACTGCTACACACACATCTTCTAAAGAGTTTTAAATAGGTCATCCTAGTGGTAGCATCAAGCGATGGAACTCTAATTCTTCCCAATAAATCTGCAGAGGACTCTGACTCCTTGACTAACTGAATAAAACCTAGAATAGGTCCTGCATACTTAGCTAAGGCTAGACGTGAATCAATAGCGAAATTTGCCCCAGTCGATAGTACAGTTATTATTTCATATGGATTATCGTGATATTTACTAATAATTCCCAATGTTTAGCTCCTTAGGTGAAAAAGCCTAAGTCTAAAGCTATTATCAAAAATATGTTAAATGGAAAGAAAAACTATAAGGTCCCTTTTGGTATTTAGATTTAATCATGTAGTTAAGTGGATATTAAGTTTTCCTAAAATTAATATAATACACGTTATGCGAAATTAGAAAAATGAGTTTATTACACTGATATTTATCTGTTTTTTAAATTTTAGACCTAGGTTGGTGCCCAGGTTTTTTATTGCGTATAACAGCCATTATGTTAAATAACTTTTAGAAGCTTTAGTACAAGCTTGACAGATTGTCTTATCATTATAAAATAACCTTATTCAAATCATCCTCCCAAGAGTAACGCCAATGAAGTAAGTCATTTTCTCATCATTATTTTTAAACTTTTGATGTGCAAAATAGATTCTACTTGTGGCTATATATTCTTGGTCTCTACTTTATATCCTAAATAATATATTGTTTTTTATAAGTTAATCTTCACTATTTTGCATATCCTCTACATGAGGAATTTTTTATGCAACATGCATGTATTGCTTCAAACTTAAATTTAGAATTTTCTACACAGAAAATGTTTGATCAGCTAAACATTACGCTTTTATCAGGACAGGTTTCTGCATTAATTGGACGTAATGGTTTAGGTAAATCCCTATTGTTCAGAATATTAGATCAAAGCCAAGCTTTAGATATTCATTATAGTGGTCAAGTTTCATGGAATATCCAACATGATTATTTGGCACAATTAGAACGCCTTAATGCTGAAAATATTGCACAAGCATTAGAGGTAGATCATTTACATCATGCTTTTCGGCGTATAGAGAACAATACAGCTAGTTTTGATGATTATGAGTTAGTTGAAAATACCTGGGATTTACCACAAAAATGGCAAAATATACTTGAAAATGCTGACTTACCTACGGATTTGAACTTTCCAACAGAAAAACTGAGTGAAGGACAAAAAACAAAGCTGGCTTTATGTCGTTTGTTTTTAAAAAAGGATCACTATCTACTTTTAGATGAACCAAGCAACCATTTAGACTCAACATCTAGACAATGGTTAATTGAGAGTATTTTGGCACACCCTAGTGGTGTATGCCTGATTAGTCATGATCGCCAATTACTCAATCAAGTCCAACATATTTATGCTTTAACTGAATTAGGCTTACAACACTACAAAGGTAATTATGAGCATTACATTCAACAGCATCAGCTACACATGGATGCATTAACTCAGTCTATTAATAATGAGAAAAAAGAATTAAAGCAGTTAAAACAACGGCAACATGATAGCTTAATGAAAGCGAATAAACGTCAATCTAAAGGCAATGAACTTCGTGATTCTAATTCTCAAGCAAAGATTTTTCTAGATTTCAAAAAGGAAAATGCTGGACAAAGCTTAGGTAAGCTACGTGCCCAACAAACTCGACAAACTGATGATTTGAAAAATAGTCTGATTAATAGGCAGACCATTGTAGAAAAAATCAAAGCTCAGAAGTTTGAATTCCACTTACAGAGTACGAAGCAAGGAGAGATTTTAAGAATTCATGATTTAAAGCTACCCCATACAGCAACAAATAAAATTAATTTTGCATTGAAAGCTGGCGAAAAAATCCATCTTAAAGGTGCTAATGGAATTGGTAAATCAACCTTATTGAAATTGATTTCTACCCATCAACGTGATGATATTTTCTTTAGTGGAACATGTTTGTATTTAGATCAAAACTTTAGTTTATTAAATAATGATTTATCCGTAATCGAAAACCTTGCACTTTATAACTCCAATCTTACTGAAGTTGAGTGGAGAAATTTGTTAGGTCAGTTACGTATTCGTCGTGAAAAAGCTTTATTAAAACTATCAGAACTGAGTGGTGGTGAAAAATTGAAAGTCGCATTATTAGCAATGAGTCACTATCCTGATGGTATTGATTTATTATTGCTTGATGAACCAGAAAATCATTTAGATATTGAGTCTAGAGAGCTTCTATCGCAGGCTATTAGCCAATATCAGGGCGCTGTAATTTTAGTTTCACATGATCATTTTTTTGTTGAACAGTGTGAAATATCTGAAGAGTATTTAATTGAGTAAAATGACATTTTCAAATATATAGATTTATTAGTTCTACTAAAATTAACATAATACACGTTATACGAATTCCCAAGGCATGGCTTTTAGTCATGCTTTTTTTATCAAAAGACTATACCTGAATGATAGCGAGCCAAATCGCATACAATATCTATCATTAGACTTAATGCAATAATTAAATGATAGTATTATCATTAATCTAATAGAATTAAGATTAAATGATAGAAATGAATACACGTATTTATCTACGAGCTTCAACTAAAGATCAAGATGCAGAAAGGGCTTTGCAGATTCTTCAGGATCTAAACCAAAACTTGAATTTGGGTGAAACCATTGTGTACGTGGAAAACTATAGTGGTACGAAGTTAGACCGACCTGAATTGAATAAGCTACTGTCAGAAGCAAATCAAGGTGACACATTGTTAGTTGAAAGTATTGACCGCTTATCACGCCTAACCCAACGAGATTTTCAAGAGCTGAAGCGCAGGATCCAGGAGAAGGGACTTCGTTTAGTCGTAGCAGATCTTCCTACTACCTACCAAATGATTCAAACCAGTGACAGCATTACTCATTCAATCTTGGAACTCATCAACAATATGTTGATTGATCTTCTGGCAACAATGGCCCGCCTAGACAATGAGAAACGTATAGAACGTATTAAGCAGGGCCTGGCACGTTCGGGTTACAAACCAACAGGCAAGAAGGCAAATGAGGCTAAACATAAACGAATAAAAGAATTGCTAGTAGTTGGCAATATGACTAAGGAAGAAATTGCCAAAGCAGTGAATTGTGGAGTTGCAACTGTCTATCGAGTTGCTAAAGTTATCTAAAAGAGGCTTATCTCAACGCGCCCCCAATGGGGCACCGCTGCATTCAGGTTTGTTATTCCCAAGTAGAAATGTCCTACCTAATAACCAAATAGAAATGTCCTATATGGACATTTCCAAGTCAAGCACAGGATTTAGATTTCGTTGTTCAATCGCTGTTTTCTGTGCACGTCTGCTTGGCATCTTTTGAGAACGATTACGTTTGTTTTGCTGTTCCAGTTCTTCATGCTGTTGTTGGATATGATTCAGAACAGCACTCAACCGTTTATTCTCAACAATCTCTCGCTGATTCAGCTGACTTAATTTATCGAAGAGGCTGTAATTGATCTTTCGGCCATCATGCATGAGGGCTACAGTACCATCCGGGTATTCCAGGAACTCAAGATACTTACCGATCAACCTTTGATTTTCTTCGGTGTTTTCCAGGAGATATACGCATTTATCATAAGTAATCGTCAGGCTATTGGTGACTCTGCGGGGTTCACGCCAAGTAAAAATATCATCTAATTCTTCGGCTGTTTCAGTGATAGGCCGATGTAGATTCTTAGGATTAAAAGCCATCTTGGCGAACTTCTGATTGAACTGCTCAATGAAGCAGGGTAGCCAGGCATTAGCTTGCTCAATCGAACAGATGCCTTCCAAGCGCATTTCTTTGATCAGACGGTCCTGAAGCGTTCTATTCGCCCGTTCTACACGGCCTTTGGCCTGTGGTGAATTGGCGAAGATGATATCGATATTGAGGGTGCTGAGTACACGTCCAAACTGGGTAATCTTGGTGTCTTTCTTGCTGCTTTGATTCACTCTAAAGACTGAATGTTTGTCGCTGTAAAACGCTAAAGGCTTACCGTGCTGTTCGACATATAAACGTGTTGAAATCATATAGTCAAAGGTTGATTCTGATTCACAGAAGCGTAAATGCTGCAATTTTCCTGTCGCATCATCGATAAACACCAGCAAACAGCACTTAGCAGCGCGTCCTTCAAACCAGTCATGGTGTGAGCCATCAATTTGGATCAGTTCACCAAAGCAATCCCGGTTGTAACGAGGCTGATACGGGCGTTTCAGGCGCTTGGCGCGAGGAATCCACAGATCTGCTGCAATCATCCAGGAACGCAGTGTTTCAACTGAAATATCAAAGCCATGAACGGTGGTGAGCTTTTCATGCGCTAAAGTGGGTCCGAAACCATGGAATTGTTCAGCGACCAGATTGAGGCACTTGAGTCTGAGCTCTTCAGGAAGCCTGGAATTGCTGATTTGGCCACGTGCAGCATGGGCTAATGCAGTTGGACCTTGAGTTTTGTATTTTTGCAATAAACGTCTGATCTGACGTTCTGAAATATGAAGTAGCTGAGCAGCCTGGGGCTGGGTTATGCGTTGATCACAGATTTCTTGCAAGACCGACAATCGTTTAAGTTCTTTATCCGACATAGACACCAACATATCAAACCGTCCGCTAAGAAAATTGCAACAGCGCATATTCTAAAAGCGGACATTTTTACTTTGGAGAAACCGGACATTTCTATTTTGGAGTTACACAGGTTACTTCACATAAGAAATTTTATGTTAAATGATTGTTAGAAATGCCCCTTGATCGAGGCATTTTCTATAAAGAATACTAAAAACTAATTAAAGCCAACCAAGTTTCAAAACAAGGCAGTTCTCAGCAATCATATTTTTAAATTATATAACTCCCAACTGAGCTTTTGCTCCAACGATAAGGCTTTCATTTTGAGTTTCTAAGGCAAATAAACCATACATCAAAGGAGAGGCCGCTGCTCTTTCTAAAGTCTGTTCATATAGTTTATTCCAAACTTTACCCCCTAGTTTTTCATACTCGATGATTAGAGTTTTGAGGCTTTCTTCTCCAAACAAAGTTACATGCCCAGCAAAATCAATCGCTGGGTCATCTATATGGGCTGTTGACCAATCAATAACGCCTGAAACAGCTCCATCCTTTGAAGCTAGTACATGCCCAGCATATAAATCGCCATGTATAAATTGGGTGAAATCTGCCCATAGAACATCATTATCCAACCATTTTCTGTAGCGGGTTTCCAATTGCTCACTTATACCAATTTCAGATTTTACTAACTGCAAATTGTTTGCTATTTCAGGTCTTAAATCTGAAGGTTTCATAATTTTCAAATCATTTTCCCGAACTTCTTTTTCAGGAATACTATGGATTTCAAATAAGGTTTTTGCCAAAGATGTTATGTATTTCGGGCTATCTTTGTCCATATTCCAAATTATTTCATAGGTTTCAGCATCCAAATTTAAAACAGGATTATCTTTAAGTATGGGATAAGCCACTAATTCTGTAGATGAAATTCTCCAATCAGGAACCTCTACAGAAAGATGTTTTTTTACCAATTCTAAAATGCGTTTTTCTTTCTTGATTTGTTCCCTCATGCCATCACGACGAGGAATACGCAGCAACCATTGTTGCCCCTTTGTATCAAGAGCAAAAACGACCTTAAAATCAATGCCCATTTCATTGAAATTCATTTTGTCCGTAAGCAACAAGCCGTGTGCTTCAGCAAGTGATTGAATATCTTGAATTGTCATTTTTAATTTCCTTTAAAGAGTTCAATAATTAATGTTCGGATTAGATTGGCTATCATTAACAATCTCTCTCAAAAGTCTTGATGATTTTGTGGTCTTTGATCTCGTAGATAATGTCAGCAATATTATCGACCAATTGCTTGTCATGAGATACGAAGATAATAGTTCCTGCATAGGACTTCATCATTGTTTCTAATGCGGCAATACTTTTTAGGTCAAGATAGTTTCCTGGTTCATCCATAAGCAAAATATTATATTTTCCTAAAAGCATTTTGGATAAAAGCAGTTTGATGATTTCACCTCCCGATAAGTCGGATAAGTTTTTTTGAATATCATTCGCTCCGATCCCCATTGAAGCCAATACTGCACGAATTTCCGCAACTGTGTACTCGCACTCTTCCTGCATAAAGGAGAGCACAGATTTATGCGTGTTAAATTTATATCCTGTTTGTGTAAAGTAGCCAATTTCAGCTTTTGGAGATATGGTTAATCCATCAGCACGTTCTGATATCATTTTTAACAAGGACGTTTTCCCTGTTCCATTCGATCCAGTTATAGCGACTTTAGCGCCAAGCGGTATTATAAAGTTAGCGTCATCAAAGATAGTACGGCTACCAAATTTTAAGCTCAGACCATCTGCCGTAATCGGGAACTTATTGTGCAGTTCTAGGGCTGAACTTTGACGAAAACGAATAGAACGCAAATGCTCTGGTGCTTGAATATCTTCTAATGCAGCCAAACGCTTTTCCATACTCTTAGCTGCCTGATACAGTTTTCTTTGCTTGGTGCCAGTCATTTTTGCATGCCCAAGTCGTCCAGCACTTTCGGTAGAGTTTTTGGATTTTTCTCCTTTTTTCTTATTGTCTAATCGATTAGCTTGCTGGCGTTTTTCTTGCACAGCAGATTCTAATCGCTCCCGTTCCTTCATCATCAGCTCATATTCTACGGCTTGGTGTTGTCGCTCTTCTTCTTTTTGACGCAAGTAATCCGAGTAACCACCCCAATATTCCGTAATTTTACCGTCTTTTAACTCCCATATCTTGTCTACAACCATATCAAGAAAATATCGGTCATGACTGATAACAAGTAATGCTCCATCAAATGCTTTAAGTTGACCAATAAGTAGATCTATTCCATTGAGATCAAGGTGGCTGGTTGGTTCATCCGCTAGAATGCCATGTACTTGTTGGGAAAATGCGGCAGCAATTTTTGCACGAGTTTCCTCTCCGCCACTCATTGTGTCGTTTTGTACATTGGAAACACCAAGGCGAGATAACATTGCCCGGTCTTCGACCGTTTCTATTTCGATTCCGCCCAGTTGGCTGATATGTGCAAAATCACCAAAACGCTGTAATGTCGCTTCGGCTAAAACAATTTCGCCATTAAGTACTTTGAGTAAACTACTCTTTCCTGCTCCGTTATCACCCACAAGACCAATACGGTCATAAGAGTGAATTTCCAATTCATCAATATCCAAAACATCACGCCCAGCATAATCCAAGCGTATGTTTCTCGCTTTAATAATTAAACTCATTTTTATTTACTCCTGTTTAGCTCTTGAAATTTTTTATGCAGCAAACAGGATTTAGGTGAAAACAAAAGCTAGCATCACAGTGTCCTCCCAAAAAAAAAGCTATTCATCCACAGGGTGGACAAATAGCTAGTCAATTAAGTTATAACTGGAAACTATGCACTAAAAGCATACTTATAAATTAAGCATACTTTTACTTTATATATCCGCATATATTCTTAAAGACACAACAAAAGCCCACCATTATAAAATAGTGTCACTATGCAAATAGTTGTGTCTTAACGAATGCGGATAGAATGCATAAACTTACCTAAAAAATAAAATTCAGTTTTATGATAACTTTACTGTTAAAAGAAGTCTAGACAACCTTGTTTTATGCTTGGATATAAGGCTTATTTTAAAATAATAGTAGTGAAGATTTTCTAAAATTAACATAATACACCTTATACGAAATGCGTTATAATTATCTATAGAAATCAATGCTGTAGTTTCTAGTTTATAGCCCGAACATCCCTGTCCGGGCTTTTTTTATGATTTTTCACGTTCCACGCCTATTATTTAAGCAATGTTTCACGACTTTGTTCATATTAGTTAAACAATCGTGGTTAATCATAGGGTCTAAAAAAACGGCTCCAAAAGCCCCTTTTTTCCGGTTCCTGTTCAATGTGCTCCGGTACTGGAATCCGCTTATTTTCCTTTTGTTCCGGAGTAGTCAATCCGTCATCTTTCTGGTCTGGTTCTAGTTTAGGATTCTCTATCATCTCAGAATCAACTGGAGGAACAACTTTGTGCTCTTCTACCCCTGTTTTTGGTTGTTCAAGCTGACCTTTAAACTCAATTCTATGAGTCAAATCTTCTATGTGTTGCATCAAAGCCTTTTCTCTGTGATTGGCTAAGTCCAATTGATTTTTAAGTAATGAAATTTGATCTTTTAATACAGTTTCGACTTCTGACTGGACGTGTACATGTACATCCTTCTGTACGTGTTCAGTGCGTGTACTGGACTGAACACCTGAAGGATTTCCGTAGACTCTGATAAGTTCAGATAGATCTATAAGACCATCATGATCCCTTGATAATTCACCATTTTTTATAGCTTCGTATATTGTTGTACGTGATTTTTTAAAGGCTTTACTAGCGTCCATAACGCTAAATTTTGTTGTGTTCAATGGAATCCCTCAGTGCGTGTACAAGGATGTTCATCTGAACATTCTACCTAAACATGAAATTTATTTTGCGTTAAATCCTACTTTTTTAAGATACGGTAGTAGTTCTTCAAATTTCTCTTGATTCTGTAGCATTTCAGCAATTCGAATAGCAAATTGTGCATAGCTTTCGGTACCTTGAGAGTACTTACTCATGTCAGCAAGTTCTGACAGTTTATTAGCAAACAAATGGCGTTGTGCATCGGTCATTTTCGAGAAAAGATCAAGGGTATTTGAACTCTTACTATTTGCATTAGCTGTAACTACTTTCTTTTGTTTGAAAGAAAATGAAAAACCTGAAATGTTACGTCCCTTTTTATGCTGTTCGTATTTAACAGTAATGTCAGTGTGTTCATTAATTTGAGCAATAGCTAGATTTAGTACCCGATCTTTAAAATTGCCCATTCTTGTGTATTCATCATCGAGAACACCTATCTTGTTTCTAAATTCTGTTAGTTCAATAACTGGTGTTTGACCTGTACTGCGCCAAGCAATCAATAACTCGTATAAACGTACAGCATAAGCACTACTGAGATTACTAATTTGCTGTAACTCATACTTTGTGAACTGTTCTTCCAAACGTGTAATAAGGGGAACAATAGCTGGTGCAAAGATCAGCTTTACTGTTGCTTCATCATCGATATATCTAATTTCGCTAACCCAACGACTTAGAACATTCTCAACATTCCCTCTTTTGTTGATCTCTTGATAGCTAAATTGTCGGGCGAATAAGTCTTTACAAGCATCTTTCAAGGCCTGGTAGGCTGTTTGTCTTGCAACATTAAACTGGTTGATATAGCTCTCTGCATGGACTTCTAAAGGATCATTTGCATTGATCCCTTTACCGCTACCTCTTGCTTCGACAATAGCCAATAGGATTAAACGCTGTTCTACTAAATCTAAGTTATAGCTTGCATTGATTAATGCATTATCTTTAACAACTAAATCCCGCATCTTATGTATCTACATTATTATTTATGAATATAAGTCTATATTAATAATTATGTAGATTTATGCAAGGTAAACGTAGTTAAATCTACTAAAAATATTTTGTAGATTTATGGTAGGTAAACGTAGTCATATTGGTAGGTAAACGTAGTCATATTGGTAGGTAAACGTAGTCATATTGGTAGGTAAACGTAGTCATATAGCGTCTGTAACCATTGTGAATAAAGGCTTTCAGTATGTCTAAAAGCATTTAAAAACTTTAAAAATAATTAAAAGCCCAGGTCATGAAAAATTGCCCTTGGTTTTCGCTTCGCTCAAACTCTATTGAATCTCGCTTTCGCTCGATTCTAGGGGGCAATTTTTTACTTAATTTCGTTGTAGCTTGAATAAAAAGCAAAAGCTCTATCGTTCGCGCACTTCGTGACGCTCTGATTCTAAATCACGTAAGTAAAGGGGAGCCTGTAATCAGGGAAAAAAGCGGGTGAAATTTTAATGATGTCAGTTCGCTCGTAGACACTCGCTCTGTAAAGTTAGGTGATATTCCAAAAAGTGTCGCTACTTAAGTAATAATACTTTTTGAATATTCCATATGCATAGGACATAAAATGTTTTACACATATTATGGTAGTTTTAATTTTTATAAATTGAACATTATTTAATCAAAAGTAACTTTTTTTCCAAAAATGCAACGTATGAAATCATGAAAAATTAAAAATTGTTATGCTCCAATTTTCTGCCCAAAAGAGAGAGTTCACATGAACTTTTTTAAAGAAAATGAAGAACATATTTTATTGTATTCAAAAATTAGTTATTGCGATAAGACGGCATATTTACATTTAGTATTTTCAAATTGTGAGCTGACGTTTAAAAGTACTGATCTGATAAGTGTTAGTTATGAACAGATATATTTGCTCAAAGAGAATAAAAACATGGCAATACAAATAAATCCTTGTTCTGAAAAAGAAATTCATAATTTACAGCTTCTTTTTAAAGAAGCTGTAAATTATGAATCGACTTGCTAATCAGTCGATCGTAGCACACGCTCTTTATATACCTTCTAGGTATATAGAAAACATCAAACCTAGGGACCGCCAAAATCATAATCATAATCATCATTCTTTGGTTTAGGCTGTATGGATGACAGAGTAGATTCAGCAGGTTGGTTGGTTTGAATAACTTTCGATTGTTCAGCCTGAGATTTTAAGACAGGATTGAACTCGATTTGGGGATCTGGATATTCGAGTGAATTTTTCAGCTGGTAATCCATCCTGTTCAGGTTCCAATGTTCAGTCTGAAGCATTGGCTTCTGTGTTTTGATGATTTCTTTGAAATCTTGATTGAGTTCTTTTTGGTTTTTGGCTTTTTTGGCCAAGTAATTCAAGTAGTGCATGACTTCGAGTGAGGTGTAAGGCTCATTCAAGCATGAATAGAAATATTCATGTGTCTGCGTCTGTTGCCGCTGCTTTTGTTCCATTTCTCGTTCTTTGGCATTGTGCAGCCGGATTTTCTGGATCTCAGCCAGGTATTCCACGGTTTCATTCTGTTTCCCAGCACCTAATTTGGGTTCCGGGAGATACAAGGTGCCATGGATCTCGTTGTATTTCTCATAGTTGTCAGCTGAAACCTGATTTTTGATGGTGATGTCTTGGCCATCCAATGTGTAGGTGACGGTAGGGCAGTGCTGTGCAAGGGCATCATTCAGATGGTTTTCCCATTGTTTTCGGATATAGATTAAAAAAGTGGAATAGTCTGCGTGGCCATCCTGCAGCTGGATTTTCTTTGCACCGCCTTTGCTTGGATCTTTGGGGTTATAGCGTTTGAAATATTGTTCGGCTGTCCGTTCAATACTGTCATCGGCTTTTAGCGAGAACATGATGTGACAATGAGGCTGATCTTCGCCACTGAGGCGCGATTTAACGTTATGTATGGCGTATGAATGCGGATATTGCTGTGGAACTATATGTTTGTCTAAAAACGTCTCTATGAGCGTTTTACGCTGTTCTGGCGTGAATTCGTTGGGCAGGGCAATTTCATACTCCATGTAGACTTTGGCATTGGCTCGCTCAAAAGTATCAGCGGCTTTCCAAAACTCAATGGGATCTTTCACCCAGGACGGCATGCATTTGCCAGGTTCAACGTATTCTAAAATTTCATCACTTTTTTTGCGGACGTTTTCGTATTGCATCAATCGGGCAATATAGAGGTAATGCTGAATGGCGTAGCCTTTATTTTTACTTTTGACGCTGAAGTGATAACTGGCCATGCTCACCTTTTTGTTGGTCTGGGATCGGTTTTTATGCAGTGAAACGGAATGAAAACCGCCCGGATTTGGAATGCCTGGATGGCTGAAAAATCCGGTTGAAGGGGGTCAAGGGGGAATCGCCCCATTGCGTACTAGTTTCTCCGATCAGGAGAAACTGTCAAGTGCGAATTATTTAAATTAAAAATAAAAATTCTTTTCAAGAAATTTTATTTTTAATTTAAATAATTATTTTCAGACTGACCGATTTAAATATGGTAAAACCATATTTAAATCGGTAGCAGTTCTGAAAATTTGGCGGCAGATGATATGACTCAGGAAAAAGCAAAAAAGCGCGGTAGACCAGCTCAACTTTTACAAATGGCAGAGTTACATGCTTTCGTTGAGTTTTTATTAGAGAGACACCCTCGGACTGAACTTCAAAATCAAGTCATTGATGTTCTACAAGCGGACGATTTTAATTTTGAAATGTTGTCTGAAGCTCATCAGATCTTAGTGAAAGAAGCGTTAAAACCTTATCGTGAACATTTGAAGCTTCAGTTGCTGTTTGATGAGCTTTCTACCAAACCTAAACAGACTGAATATGAAGCTAAATTTATAGAGCTTTTTCAGGCATACCAGGACAATCAATTGGGTGTTGCTGAACTAAATATTCTGAAGATGATGTGTACCCGATATCTGAATTTCAAAGCTCAAAAACTGCAATATGCTGATTTGGAGCTGTACTTGAGTCAGATCCAGAAAAAAGATGCAGGGAAAAAGCGTAAAGCCGAAAATCAACGTAAGTTTGAAGTTGGTGGTGGAGTTTTAAGTGCTTATAAAGTCAAAAATTATGATGCGTTGGATACCGAAAAATTTTTAAATAGGGTTCGGGTTGATCGCTATTTAGCTGGACAAATTCGTCAAACAAAAATTTATAAGAAGGTATGGGCTATGGATCTTAATCCTAAAGAAAAGATAGAGTTGCTTTTTGAAGTTTTAAATCAATTAACTTTATTTCAACAGACTGCTGATGGAGTAAAGATTCTAGATCTAGCGATCAAAAATTCTCAAGAAAAGTTATTAAAAATTCAGACTCCTAAATAGTCACCGATTTTATAGACACCTTTTAGTTAGATTTTTCAGTTTTTATAAGAACTACTGATTAGGACCTTGACGGCCTGCTTTTTACTGGATAATCTTATTTCAACGCAGCAAAATCTGTGTCCAGGCGTGAGAACCTGATAAAATCTAGGTGCAATTAAATGTCGCACTTGCGGCTATTTTTTTGCCTACTGTTAAGCAGTCCCTATGGTAGCTTAGCAGGGCAGCTTTGTGCTGGCTGATCCTAGATTCAGTATTCTCACCCCTGTTAAGTTGCCTCCATTGCCGTGAGAAGTGATGGAGATAATTAAACTCTTATCTAGGAAACTGCTATGCAGATTAAATTCAATAATGCAAACCCATGCATGCCAAAAAACCTCGCTAAACAACTGATTGTCGAAAGCGCAAAACTTCTGAATCATCAACAACGCCAAGCCTTGCTCGATATTTTCATGACTTTAGATCAGGCGGAAAGAACAGCTGAAAATACACTTCAGCAACATGCTGTAGCGCAACAAAGCACCCACAACTTTTCTCAAGATTACGAATGCCAAGAATACAATCAGGAATATTGGTCAGGTCATTACTATGATTCTTACAGTCAAGAATATCCGGAAGATTGGGTAAAACGGACTCAGTCCACCCCAGGTCGTCATAAGTTCCCTAGAACTGCTTACTGATCGTGGGGGGTGCCTTTTTAAAAGTAGGCATCATAATCCGAGCTACTCGACCGAGTTGGCTCGGATGAATACCGGGGAAACTGAGGGATTTGAGAACCTGATGACAGTCGTTGAACTGCATATTAAAGAACTCAATACCTCTGCCGCCTAAAGCATTCACTACACGATTAATCGTATCAAAACGTGGTGCTTAATCCTGACGTAGGACTTTGTGGAGTGCCTCACCCCAATCCCTGCTTCTTTAGCGATTTTGAGTCATGCCACGAGCTTTAGCAATAACACCAAATTCATATTCTAAAAGCGGACATTTCTACTTTGGGCTACTGAATTTCGTATATGAGATTTTATGTTAAATTTTATACATAAAAAATGGTAACCACTGGTTACCATTTTTTATGTATGTTATTATCTTCATAATTTGATATAGATCCTTAGAGATATGGCAACTGGTATTAGTAAAAATGCTTTTGAAGAAGCATCGACATTAGCTTTACTGAAGCATAAAAATCCTTATCCAACAGTACCTAACGCACCGATAGAACTTAGCTATAAAAATAAGTTAGCTGAATTTGAAATTTTGAAACCTTTAATTTCAGAATTTATAGATATTGGTGGTGACAAACTAAAGGTAAATATTGAGGGATCTGATTTAGTACTTGGAGATAATATTTTTGCTTTACATCAGTTGATTCAACAAAATACTAAAGTCGATCTGATCTATTTAGATCCTCCATACAATACAGGAATGGACTTTGAATCAAGATCTCAAGAGCATGCTTATAATGATAGTTTTGCGATAGCATCTTATTTAGAAGACATGAGAATTCGTCTAATTCTTATGCGTGAAATCCTGTCAGATCAAGGAAGTCTTTATCTGCATATTGGTCATCAGATGATGCCATATTTAAAAGTAATTTTAGATGAAGTATTTGGAGCTAAAAACTGTCGAAATATTATTACTAGAAGGAAATGTAGCAGTAAAAACTCTACAAAAAATCAGTATGCGAATTTGAATGACTACATTCTTTTTTATACAAAGAGTAGCAATTACATATGGAATCCTCAGGGGGAAAAACCTAGTGATGAATGGATTCAAAAAGAATATCCAAAAGTTGATTCAAAAGGGCAATACAAATTAGTACCAATTCATGCACCTGGCAAAAGAAATGGAGCAACAGGCACTGAATGGCGTGGAAAGATGCCTCCTGAAGGCAAGCATTGGCAATATACACCAGAGAAATTAGATGCACTTGATGAGGCAGGAGAAATACATTGGTCCAAGACAGGAAATCCTAGACGAAAAGTGTATTTAACCGACGATAAAAAACTACCTTATAACG
>NZ_VOYR01000022.1:0-14745 GCF_013420185.1 Acinetobacter sp. YH01025
AGATTATGCAACAAACTGGTTGTGGCATTACAACCATGAAAGACCACATCAAGCTAACAAAGGAAAGCCACCTCTAATGGCTGCTTAACCTCTACTTTTAACTTCGGTTATTTATGGGAGGATTACCCTCTGATTTCAGGGGTATATTTTAATTTTGTCATCGGGGTAGTCTCTCAGAATATTGACTCTCCGACAAACCCGGTACGGTTCAATCTATTGTTATTCTTACCTGAAATTGATGTGAGCTTATAGAGACAAGGTAAATTTGCAAAAGTGCCGGCTATTCAGTGTTCATTGAATGTTTAATTTAATTTATTAAGCTTGACCTTGGAGTGGCTCTAAGCCTTATACTTGGTACAAATTTTTCGATTGTTATGATGATGCGTTCTACTACATGGATTACAGTCTTGGTTGGATTGTTCATGTTCCAAAGCTTTTGGAATGTGGCGGCGGCCTTTTGTGTCCATGAACAACAGCCTCAATCACAGCAGAGTTATCATTTTGGTCATCACCAAAATACCTTGTGTGCCAGCGATAGTCGTCAACACGATCATAATGGACAGTCAGAAAACATAAAAACATTCAGTAGCGATTTAGAAATCGGTGAAGATCATCAAGATCATCTACCATCGATGACGCATTTGATTGTACAAAATGAAAAAGTAGATGTGTTTCATCCAAGCTCTGAAGTTAAAGTGAATCCACAATTTCATTGGAAAAACAGCTATCAGGCTCCTGACCTGTTTCAACAAAGCCCACCTCCCGAATTTTCCCCGCTCATGGTGGGGTAGCCTAAAACATTCCCACCACTTTTATTATTTAAATAAGTGGGAAAAATCATGTCTTCACAATCAATTATACTCTTGCGTCATAGCTTGGTTGCTTGTATATGTGCAGCGGCTATGCAATATAGCTATGCTGAAAACGTTACCAGCTTTGAATCCGCTTTAGCAAAAGTACAAAGTTACCAGACTCAAGACAAGCTGTGGCAACAAGTTCAGCAAATATCTGAATTGAATATTCAGCAAAGTCGGTTATGGCAGAATCCAAGTATAAGTTTAGAACAGTCTGGCTTTGGCTCAGGTCAAGAACAGGAATTCAATGTTGGCGTTAGTCAACCTCTAGATCTATTTGGTCAGCGTAAGCTGAACCGGGTGATTGCCAATACCTCGAATCAACAAATCCAATTGCAACAGCAATTATGGAAGGCACAAAGCCAACTGATTGTTAAATTTGCATGGTCGCAATTTGCACTTGCTGAGGTTGAGCAGTCTGCTTATTCAGTACAGTTAAAAACAAGTAAAGCCAATCTGGACAGTGCCCAGAAACGCTATCAGGCAGGCAGTATTGCCCTGGTTGATTTTGAGCGTACCCAAATTGAAGCGCTAGAAATCCAACGACTTTATCAGCAAGCGATGCTGAATAAACAAGCTGCCGGTCGTCAGCTGTCTAATTTGTGGGGGGGAGAAACATCTTCACATCTTCAATTGAATAAAACCGCTATCCCTTGGCCAGAGCAAAGTCTCCAAACTGTGCAACGGTATATTGCTGAAGGGTGGCTAGAAAAATTCTATGCCTTGAACATTCAGCAATCGGATCATCAAATTGAAAATTTAAGAATTCAGGCACGTCCCAATCCGACTTTAAATGTAGGCATGAAACGTAGCAAAACCCCTAATGAAAGCAACGATACGACTTTGGCAATCGGCGTGGCTATTCCACTGAATATTTTCAACCGCCAGCAATATGCGATCCCGATGGTCCAGCAACAGCAAATATTGCTGAACCAACAGCAGCAGCGTGAGCTGAAGCAACAAATACTCAATATTGCCAACAGCATGCATCAGCTCAAAGGTTTACGTAGCCAGTTCGATGCCACAACAGCACAAGTTACTTTGGCGACCAAAGTTCAGAGCCGTACTTTACAAGGGTTTCAGGCAGGGAAACTGTCCATTACCGACGTTCAACAAGCAACCACCCAACTGCAGAATCTTCGATTGGGTCAATTACAAATTCTACGTCAAGCTTGGCAAACTGCCCTCGCAGCTGAGGCACTCAGTATTGGCACAAGTTATGAAGAAATTAGCCGTTCGGATGCCTATACACAACTGAATAAAAAGGCAGTCGAAGCATCGCAAAATTTAATCAATGGGGGAGCACGATAAAATGAACGCCAAGCAAAACGGAAAAATATCCCAGTCTCTCATGATTGCAATTTTGATTCTGATTACGGTCTTGGTCAGTCTGGTTATTTGGTTAAGTTCAAAAAAAACTGAATCTGAGGGGCATGGTCATGATGAGGGAAATGCCGAACATTCTGATGAAGATAGTTCTGAAGAAGGACATGCTGAAGAAGGCGAAATACAACTGACCAGCCAACAAATGGTTGAACAAGGTTTAAAAGTTGCTGTTGCATCCACAGGATTGGTTGAAAAGCTGACAACCCTGCCAGGTAAATTGGTGGTGAATACCGATCAACAAGCGCATATATCGCCTAATTTTAGTGGTCATGTCGAGCAGGTCAATGTGGCTTTAGGACAGAGCGTGCAAAAAGGACAAACGCTGGCTGTACTAATCGTGCCTGAACTGATC
The DNA here is from genome assembly GCF_013420185.1 of Acinetobacter sp. YH01025. NCBI lineage: Bacteria > Pseudomonadati > Pseudomonadota > Gammaproteobacteria > Moraxellales > Moraxellaceae > Acinetobacter > Acinetobacter sp. YH01025. The sequence goes on from NZ_VOYR01000022.1 coordinate 2,593, forward strand.
GACCAACAGGCAAATCTGCGTATGGCACAGGTGAATCTGGATTTGGCCCGTAAAGATTACCAGCGCGAACAGCAACTCTGGTCACAGGGGATTTCTGCCAAACAGGATTACCAGCGTGCCGAAAATGCCTACCGTCAAGCGCAGATTACTGTCCAGTCCTCACAAGCACGTTTAAATGCATTAGGTGCAAGTGGCAATAACAATGGGCGTTTTCTGATTAAAGCACCGATCTCTGGGGTGATCAGTCAAAAAGATATTGTGGTCGGTGAAAATGTGCAACTGGCTAATCAGCTCTTTGTCATTGAACAGCTGAAAGATTTATGGCTTGAGTTTAATTTGCCGAATCAATTCTCAGGTCAACTGCAAGCCGGGCAAAAAATTGACTTTAAAGTGAATGATTCAGATCAAATCTATAAAGCTACTGTACAAAGCTTAACCTCTCATGCAGATGTACAAACAGGGCGTCTGGTGGTGCGCGCAAAACTCGATGCGCAAGCTACTGAGTTGCGTTCTAATGTGTTAGTGAGAGTGTTGATTCCGGAAGCTACAGCAAAATCAGCCCTTCGGATTCAAAAGTCTGCGCTGCAAAGTATTGAAGGTGAAGACAGTATTTTCATCGTAGATTCAGAACAAAAAGGTCAAGTCCACTTAAAAGCACAGAAAGTGCAATTGGGGCAGGCTTCAAGTGATGGACAATGGCTTGAAGTGATTTCTGGGCTGACTGAAGGGCAGAAGTATATCGCTCAAGGCAGTTTCTTGTTGAAATCTGAATTAGAAAAAGACGAGGCAGGCCATGAACATTAATTCTGATCTGCCAAAACCAGAAGGTTTATTCGAACGAATCATTCAGTTTTCCATACAAAATGCGATTTGGGTGTTGCTCTTTGTCTGTACCTGGATTGCGGTCGGGGTGTATAGCTATCAGAAACTCCCGATTGATGCTGTACCCGATATTACCAATACCCAAGTCCAGATTAATACTCAAGCCAAGGGTTTTACTGCGCTTGAAGTCGAACAGCGGATTACCTATCCCATTGAAAATGCCATGGCTGGCATTCCGGATCTGGAGCTTACCCGTTCCATATCCCGTTATGGACTCTCTCAAGTCACCATTGTCTTTAAAGATGGGACTGATATTTATTGGGCCCGTCAGCAGATTAACCAACGGATACAGGAGGCGCAATCTGAGTTGCCTGCACAAATCGCACCGACGATGTCCCCCGTTTCTACGGGTCTCGGTGAGATTTATCAATGGGTACTGAAGGCAGATCCGAATGCGAAAAAGCCGGATGGAACTGCATACACGCCGATGGATTTGCGTGAGATTCAGGACTGGATTGTGCGTCCTCAACTGCAACGTGTTAAGGGAGTTGCAGAGGTCAACAGTATTGGTGGTTTTGAAAAAACCTATGTGGTCTCTCCCGATTTAAACCGGATGCAGCAACTGAATATCTCATTAGAACAACTGCAACAGGCTTTAGCGCAAAATAATGAGAACCGAGGTGCAGGTTATATTGAAGACAATGGTCAGCAACTGACGGTACGTGTACCGGGTACATTCAATGGGCTTTCTGATATTGAGAACACCATGCTGGGTAGCCCAAATGGCAGCCCAATTCGGGTTGGTGATATTGCGCAAGTCTCTATTGGGCATGATTTAAGAACCGGTGGGGCAACCTATAACGGCAAAGAAACCGTTTTAGGGATTGCCATGATGGCGATGGGTGGAAATAGCCGGACTGTTTCTAAAGCTGTGGATGCCAAGCTTCAAGATATTCAGAATAGTTTGCCTAAAGGGGTAGTGATTGAAACGGTGTACGACCGTACTACCTTGGTTGAGAAGGCGATTAAAACCGTTCAGAAAAACTTGGTAGAGGGAGCAATCCTGGTCATCATCATTCTGTTCCTGTTTTTAGGGAATATCCGTGCTGCCTTGATTACTGCCTGTGTCATTCCACTCTCTATGCTGTTTACCTTAACCGGGATGGCACAGAAAAATATCAGTGCCAATCTGATGAGTTTAGGTGCACTCGATTTCGGCATCATTGTCGATGGTGCTGTGGTGATTGTCGAAAACTGTATCCGGCGTTTAGCCCATACACAGCAACTGTTAAAACGACCTCTCACACAAAGTGAACGCTTTAAGGAAGTTTTTCTGGCTGCCCGCCAAGCACGTCGTCCTCTTATTTTTGGTCAGCTTATTATTTTGGTGGTGTATTTGCCGATTTTTGCTTTAAGTGGTGTAGAAGCAAAACTATTTCATCCGATGGCTTTAACCGTTGTTCTCGCACTGGTGGCAGCTATTATTTTATCGATCACCTTTGTGCCCGCTGCAGTTGCTTTATGGGTTAAAGGGGAGATCAAAGAAACGGAAAGCCGTTGGATGATCTGGCTCAAAACCCGATATCAACAGATATTGGATGGAGCCTATCATTACAAAGCGGTGGTTTTAACTTTTGCCATTTGTCTCCTGGTCATTACGGGTCTGCTCAGCACGAAGATTGGCAGTGAGTTTGCACCCCAGCTGAGTGAAGGTGATTTTGCGGTACAGCAATTACGTTCTCCAAGCACAGGCTTGGAAGAGTCTTTACGTATTCAGGAAAATACCGAAAAGCTTTTACTGAAAAACTTTCCCGAAATTAAAGCTATATTTGCCCGTACCGGGACTGCTGAAGTGGCGACAGATGTGATGCCACCGAATATTTCCGATGGTTATATCATGCTGAAACCACGTGAGGAATGGCCAGATTCAAAAGAAAGCCTAGATGCACTTCGAACCCGAATGGAAGCTTATCTTGCGACAATTCCCGGCAATAACAGTGAGTTTTCTCAGCCTATTGAGCTACGTTTTAATGAACTGATTTCAGGTATACGCAGTGATGTGGGGGTGAAGGTTTTTGGTGATGACATGCAGGTTTTGAATACTGAGGCTGCAAAAATCGCGAAAATCATTCAGCAAGTCGCAGGTAGCAGTGCGGTGAAAGTTGAACAAACTTCGGGTCTGCCTTTACTCAATGTAGAGATTGATAAAGCTTTAGCTGCCCAGTATGGCTTGAGTGTGAAATCTATTCAGGATGTGGTGGCTGCAAGTATTGGTGGACAAAGCGTGGGAGAGATTTTAGAAGGCGATCGTCGTTTTGATTTTGTTATCCGTCTTGGAGAGCAAGACCGTAGTGTCGCATCTGTTTCCCAGTTACCTATTCAGCTTCCAAATGGTGGCAGTATTTTATTGTCGGATGTCGCGCAAGTCTCGACCATTGAAGGAATCAACCAAGTCAGTCGAGAAAATGGTAAACGCCGAGTTGTGGTTACAACGAATGTTGAAGGGCGTGATTTAGGGTCTTTTGTTTCTGATGTACAGACACAGCTCAAAGCATACACTTTGCCAAGTGGTTATTGGATAGAATATGGCGGTCAGTTTGAAAATTTGGCTTCAGCCAAAGCACGGATGCAAATCGTGATTCCACTGGCTTTAATCACTATCTTTATTTTACTGATGGCGGTCTTTCACAATGTCAAAGAAAGTCTATTGGTCTTTACCGGGGTACCCTTTGCCTTGACCGGTGGTGTGCTGTTCCTTTGGCTAAGGGATATTCCATTATCGATGTCAGCTGGAATTGGCTTTATTGCCTTATCTGGTGTTGCAGTCCTCAATGGACTGGTAATGCTGACCTTTATTAAGGAATTAAGGGACAAATATCCAGTGCATAAAGCCGTGTGGCAAGGGGCTATTTTGCGCTTAAGACCAGTGTTGATGACAGCTTGTGTGGCTTCACTGGGTTTTGTACCAATGGCGCTGGCAACCGGAACAGGGGCTGAGGTTCAACGGCCACTGGCAACCGTAGTGATTGGCGGGATTATCTCTTCAACATTACTAACTTTGGTGCTGTTACCCGTGCTTTATCGTTGGATAAATGAAAAGAAAGTTTCTTAATCCAATAGATTAGTCGATTTACAGCAGAGATATTGGCTGTTATCCAATATCTCTGCTCATCATAAATAGAATAAGGAAAATAGTTTATGTCAGAACATCATGATCATAGCCATGCGGTTGTTACTGAAGAAAATAGTAAGAAGTTAATGGTTGCCTTAGGTTTAACGACTACTTTTTTAATAGTAGAAGTTGTCGCTGCTTTTATTACCCAAAGTTTGGCTTTGTTATCTGATGCAGCTCATATGTTTACTGATGTAGCCGCTTTAGCTATTGCTCTTGCCGCTATCAAAATTGGTAAAAAAGCCGCAGATGATAAAAGAACTTTTGGCTATCAGCGATTTGAAATTTTAGCGGCTCTGTTTAATGCGGTGATGCTTTTTGTGGTAGCAATATATATTGTATATGAAGCTTATCAACGTTTTACGAATCCTGCTGAAATTCAAAGTGTTGGAATGATGATTGTCGCGGTCATTGGTTTGGTCATAAATTTGATTTCAATGAAAATCCTTTCTGCTAGTGCTGAAGGAAGTCTAAATATAAAAGGTGCATATTTAGAAGTTCTTAGTGATGCTCTAGGATCGATAGGCGTGATTATCGGAGGAATAGTTATTTATTTTACCCAGTGGATGTGGGTTGATACCGTAATCGCTGTGTTAATTGGCTTCTGGGTCTTACCTCGAACTTGGATTTTATTAAAACAAAGTATTCATATTCTGCTTGAAGGAGTTCCTGATGAGATTGATATTGAGTCGTTAAGAAATGATTTATTGAAGCTAGAGGGCGTTGAAGGGATTCATCAGTTGAAAGTCTGGGCTATATCCTCAAGAAATATTCATTTAACTGCTCATTTGGTTGCTCCGAATAGCAATACAGATCAACTCTATCAAAATGCCTTAGAAGTTCTAAAACATAATCATAATATTACTGAAATTACGTTACAAATAGAAAATACGAAATGTAATACATTGAACCAACATAAACACTAATTTGGACTTTAGTCTTCATATAGATGTTTTGTGTAACTTTAAAGTATACCCTAAAATAACACAGACAACGCCCTGAAGTTTATGTCTCATTTAAATAAATTTTGTCCATACGTTACATGTAACTTTGAAATATAATATTCATTATTTACAATAAGCAGAAATAAGCATTTGGTAGAAGGCATGATGAAAGGTCATAAGGTGGGATATGTCAGAGTCAGCTCTGTTGACCAGAATATTGGACGACAACTTGAAGGAGTCGAAGTCGACAGGGTTTTTATCGATAAGGCCTCTGGAAAAAATACTGCCCGTCCGAAATTTCAGGAAATGCTCAGCTATGTTCGTGAAGGAGACATGATCGTCGTGCACTCTATGGATCGTTTCGCTCGAAGTCTGAAAGATTTAGTTACTGAAGTTGATCAGCTCATAAAGAAGGGAGTCGCCATCCAGTTTGTCAAAGAAAATATTACTTTCACGGCCCAGGCCACTCCGATGGATAACCTGATGTTGCAGCTTATGGGCGCTTTTGCTCAATTCGAGCGGGAAATTATCTTGGAACGCCAAAAAGAGGGGATTAAGCTTGCAGCGGCTCAAGGGAAATATAAAGGTCGTGTCCATAAATTGAACACTGAGCAGGCTGAGGCTTTACGACAAGCCTGGAAAGAAGGACTGTATTCCTCCAAAGTTGCTCTGGCAAAAGCATTTGGTATCAGCCGGCAAGCTGTTTATCGATATTTACAAATAATTAATTAATCATTCTCTATAATTTGGACTAATATGTGCGTATAAAATCAGTGACTATTCTTTAAGCCCAAATAGGAGCAGACTCAGCTTTATAAAATTCAATGTTTATTTTTTTAGTGTCTATAAATCGGTGGGCATTAGCAATTGTTGTTTTATTAGAGTCTGAGTATTGATCACCAAATATACTGATATAAATATTTTCAACTTCACTCTTATTAATTTGATCGAAAATATGTTGATCATTTTCAGCCATTGAATGCCCATGAATAAACAAAGAACCTTTTATTTTTTTTAATTTTTTATAACATGAGTTCAAATATGGATTATGCTGAATTCTACTAAGTTTAGCTTCGTAATTAGGTTCTGATACAAATAATGGAAATTTTCCAACAGCTAGATTTTCTTTTACATGATCAACAATACTCTTACCTAAGTGATCTTTAAATGTATGTTTGTTAATAGTCACTTTACTATCATATAAATGCAGTCCTCCATGTAGATAGAAAACATTTTGATCGCTAGTATTTTCCCAACTATTGTATCTAAAACCGTCCTTACTAAAATATCCTGTAGGAGATATTTCTTTTTTATTAATGACCCAATAAAGCAATAAGTCATAATTTAATGTAAACACTTGAGAAAATTGTTTAATGAATGGCCTTGCTTTTTCATACTGGCTTGTTGATACAAAATTGGATGTTAAGGGATGAGTATCAGAAATAACTTTAACTAGAGAATTTTTCAACTGTTCTTGATCACTTTGTATTTCAATAATTTTATTTTTATCTACATCATATAATTCACATATCTTTTGTGCTGACTCTAATATTCTCATGATCTTTTCAAAATCATAGGTATCGAATTCCGTAAATAACTGACGAATTTCGAGATCTCTGGTACCAAAATCAGCTTTATCAAATAAAGACTTATAATTAAAAATTTCATGACTCCATGCTTGAGAAAAGCCATTTGCTAATAATATTGATACTTCAGATTTATTAGATATTGAATCAAACTTATCTTTAAAATTACCTATTTTCATTTTTAAAATAAAATATAAGAGTATGATAGTAATTAAATTATATCATAATTTCGACTATCCTAGGTAATCCTCCCTAAAAATAATAGGATCTAAAAGTAAAGTTTTCTCTTAAAATATAGGCAGGAGATTCTGCATGAAACCAACTATCTAGCTAGCAAAAATCTTATATGATCAGTCGGCAGACAATACAGGTTTCATTCAGTATCGTAAGAATTTAGGCTCGTAAACCCAGAAAAATGTGGAACATAATTATTCACATAAAAAGCCCATTCGAGGGTGAATGGGCTTTTTTAAATTTTGCAAGATGTTGATTTAAAACAAATATTTTATTTATTTCGGATAACGTGTATTATGTTAATTTTAGAGAAACTACTAAATTATATTGAGTTGTAAATATTTGAAAATTCCGTTAAGATATTTTGGATTAAATTCTATTCCTAGATAGCATTCGTGTTGACTCATCTCTCCAAAAAACTTTGGTTTTGTTTTCTTATGGTTTTTGCCATAGGATGGAGTAGTGTGTCTGTTGCATCAGTAAAGATAATGCATATCAATATGCAAACTGAAATGAGCCAAGATCATTGTTTAGATCAAGCACAGCAAGTCACTCAACATGGTATTAATCACGAAGTACAGACGAATACCGATTGCCATAATCATTTAGCTCTTAATCAGAATATAGATCACAAAAAGTGTCAGGAATGTTCTAGCTTATCCTGCCAGACACAGATCTCATGTCTTCATTCTTTGCAAAGCTCGCTAGATCCCCTAGATACCTTCTATTCTATAGATCAGCCTAATTTTTATTACCCCAACCAATATCTAAATGGGTATTGGCAAGAAATTTCACGTCCCCCTAAAGCTTAACCAATTTTTTTAAAATTTATTTATTTTTCAAAAATTAAGGTTAAGTTATGTCTCATAAAATTAGTTCGTACCTATTAGCAGGTATTTGTTTTGCATCGTCGCCTTTGGTTTTTGCCGAAGTGCGTGAATATCAGCTTGTTATTGATGAAGCAGTGGTCAGCCCAACTGGAAAGCCTGTAAAGCGCATTACCGTAAATGGTCAATTTCCTGCGCCTTTGCTTGAGTTTGAAGAGGGTGATGAAGCCATCATTCGCGTGAAAAATAATTTAAAAAACCAAGATTCTTCTATTCATTGGCACGGACTGTTGTTGCCGGGCATTATGGATGGTGTACCGGGATTTAATGGTTTTAACGGTATTAAGCCTCAAAGCGAGTATGTTTATAAATTCAAGATTCGCCAAAGCGGGACTTATTGGTATCACGCTCATTCTAAAGGACAGGAACAGGACGGCTTATATGGTTCTTTTGTGATTTATCCAAAAGGTAAAACACCATTGGCAGCACATGAAAAAGCTGAACGTGACTATGTGGTGATGTTGTCAGATTTTCATGAAAAAACCAGTGATCAAATTCAGAAAGATCTTAAAATTTCAGCTGAATATTATCAAGATCAGCGTGAAACCTTGGGTGATGTTTGGAAGCAGGTTAAACGTGATGGCATAAAAGCGACATGGTCTGACCGCAAAATGTGGAATCAGATGCGTATGCTAAAAACCGACATGTCGGATGTTACAGGTTATACCTTCCTCATTAATGGCAAAACACCTGAACAAAATTGGACAGGAATGTTTAAACCGAATGAAAAAATTCGCCTACGTTTTGTGAATGCATCTGCGATGTCTTTCTACGATGTCCGTATTCCTAACTTGAAAATGACTGTGGTCAGTGCTGATGGTCAGCCTGTAAAACCTGTTGCTGTGGATGAGTTTCGTATTGGCACAGCTGAAACTTATGATGTGATTGTGGAGCCAAAAGGCGGACATTATCAAATTGAAGCTGAGTCAATTGACCGTGCAGGCTATGCGATTGGTACACTGCACAATGAATTAAATCCTATGACACATGGCATTCATATGCCTGCACCACGTCCACGCTCACTTTTGACCATGGAAGATATGGGACATGGTGGCGGTGATCATGCAGGAATGGATCATTCGAAAATGAACCACGGCAATATGCAAGGCATGGATCACTCGAAAATGGATCATTCAAAAATGAACCATGGCGATATGCAAGGCATGGATCACTCGAAAATGGATCATTCACAGCATGGCACAGCAAAACCACAAGAAAATGATCAAGTGGTTTATGGTTGGGCAAATGCATCTACACCTGCGGGCAATAAAGCCTTGCAATATAGTGATTTAAAATCTTTAGAACCGCAAAAAGATACTCGTGAAGCTAGCAGTGAATTAGTAGTACGTTTGGGCGGTACTATGGAGCGTTATATTTGGACGATTAACGGTAAAAAATTCAGCGATGCTGAGCCATTAAAAGTGAAGTATGGCGAGCGTATCCGTATCAAATTTATTAATGACAGTATGATGGCGCACCCCATGCATTTACATGGCATGTTTATGCAGTTGGAGAATGGTCAAGAGTCGGTAGATATGCCGAATAAACACACATTGATTGTACCACCGGGTAAAACAGTGACTGCTTTATTAACTGCGGATGAGTTGGGCGAATGGGCAATCCATTGTCATTTGTTGTATCACATGAGTGCAGGAATGATGAACAAGTTGATCGTGGCAAATGTTAGCGATGAACAAGTGTCTACAACGCCAATTCAAGGTACAAATTCGACTCAAACTCACCAAGTAACTGAGCAAAAAGGAGCTGGACATGCACATCACTAATTTTGTATTTAAAGCGTTTTTTTCTGTTGCGGTATTGAGTTTAACAAGCTTAAGTTTGGCGCACGAAGGGCATCATTCAACTGCTCAGACTGATGGAAAAAATGTACCATCAATGAATCATCAAGCGATGTCTGAGATGGATCATTCACAGCATTCTCCACAAGAGCATGCACAACACATGCAGATGATGGGGAAAATGAATCATGCTGCACATTCAGCACCGATGAACCATCAACATGCAGGTCATCAGCCAATGCATCACAAATCAACAGAGAAACAGCAAGATCAAAAAGTACAGAAAGGAGATCAACATGCGCACCATTAATCTTTTTTCTAAAACTGTTTTAGCAAGCTCTTTGTTGATGGTCAGTGCAGTGAGTTTGGCACATAATGGTGAAGATCATAGTGCGCCTGAAAAAATGACAGTTGCTACATCTTCTAGTCAAAATCAGCCGATGCAAATGGATCGCTCTCAAATGAACCATAGCCAAATGAATCAGGCACAACATCAGGCAACATCTACGGTTAATCATTTACATCATGTACCAGATGCGAATGCTCAGCAGAGTTCGCATTATGATCATCGCTCAGAACACGGTGCGCAAATTTATGCGATTACGACAGTGGACAATAAGTGGCTTGTCAATGAAGATGGCACAGGTGATTTAAAGTCAGAGTTTGAAACCCGTATTGGCACAGATGAAAATAAGGTTTTTATTAAAATTCATGCCGATAAAGAAGAATCGCATGATGCACATTATGATGCCAAACTTTTATATAGCCGTATGATTTCAGACTTTTGGGATGCACAGATTGGTGCACGTTATCGTAGTGAAAAAGTTGAACTCAATGATCATCGCAAAGACACCGAAGAAAATGTTGATGCGGTGATTGGCTTACATGGTATGGCGCCATATTTCTTTGAAACTGATGCTTATCTCTATGCGGGAGAAGACAATTATGCGGGCTTTAGCCTAGAAACGGAACGTGATTTTCTGATTACGCAAAAGTTGATTATTCAACCTTATTTAGAGTTGGATGCTATCTTTAGTGATGACTCTAAATATGCGAAAAAAACTGGTTTAAGCAGTGCAACCGCAGGGTTTGAAACTCGCTATGAAATCAGTAAAAAGATCATGCCGTATATCGACATTGCCTATGAGTATTCAAAAGGTAATGATGAAACGTCGTGGCAAATAGAATCAAACTCTGAGAAAGGTTGGTTATATGGAGCTGGTGTTAGATTTAGATTTTAATTAATTTAATGATTACTAAATAGCTTTATTTAAATAAAACTCTAGCTTAATGTGGCCGGAAGCAAAATGTTAACTTATTTTGCTTCCTTCCATTTAACATAATGGCTGTTATGCGAAGTCGACTTGTAATGCAATTTGCATTACAATATTCCTAGTACATTAAATACTTGGGAAATATGATGGCTACTGTTAACTTCAGGATCGATGAAGCCCTTAAAGAAAAATCTTATTCAATCCTTAAAGAGCAAGGTATTACACCTACGGATTTCTTCACTAGTATTCTTGAGTATGTTGCTACGACTGGGAAACTGCCTGTCAAAAAAGCTTTGATTTCAGAAGAAGATGAAGAATTATTAGCTCTTGTCCGTAAGCGCATTAATGATCCTAAAGAGATGTTTGAGGAAGTCACATTAGATGACTTATAAGCTTTTACGTCACAAGGACTTTACAGCAGAATGGGAAAAACTCCCTGTTGCTATACGAGATCAATTTAAAAAGAAACTAGCCAAAGTCATAGAGCAGCCACATATTCCAAAGAATATGCTTAGAGGCGATCTTGCAGGTTGCTATAAAATCAAATTATTAAAAGCTGGTGTCCGACTTGTCTATCAAGTTAAAGATGATCAGGTAGTTATCCTGCTCATTACCGTCGGAAAACGAGCTGATAGCATAGTTTATGACGAAGCGAAAAAGCGAATTAAAGACTAAAAATGGGAGCTTAAAGCTCCCATTTTTGGCTTCGTATAAGGTGTATTATGTTAATTTTAGGAAAGGCTCTAGACTAGCAGAATGATTATGTTAGTCTAGAGCCATATAATTAACATTATTGAAGTATTTTACATGGCAATTTTTCGACATTCTTCTGCACACTGACGGCAAGCCTCAGCACATTTTTTACAATGATCATGTGAATGTTTTTCACACTCTTCCGCACAATATTCACAGATCTTAGCACAAAGCTCACAAATCTCTTTGAGGAAAGGTGAGTTATGTTGTTGCATACGCACACATAACTGACAAATATCTGCACATTCTAGACAACGTTGAATACATTCACGCATCATCTCTAAATCTTTTTCTTTTAAACAAGAAGTTGCACATTCAGTACAAATAAGTGAACAGTTTGTACATGCAGAAATACACTCTGAAAATTCCGTATTAATCATTTTTTACTCTCAATTTATATAATCAAAGAAATAATTAAAACATAATTTTTTTCTACTAATTATTTTAAATTATTAGTAAATGTAATACATAATGTTAATTTATATGAATAATGTTAATTTTAACTAAATCTTATTTATATTCCAAATTATTAAAAAACAGTTTTTAATTAGGATAGGTAATCCCCCCTAAAAATAATAGGATCTAAAAGTAGAATTTTCTCTTAAGATACGAGCAGGAGATTCTGCATGAAAACATCTAAATTTACTGACAGTCAGATCATGTCCATCTTGAAACAGGCAGA
>NZ_VOYR01000023.1:0-14376 GCF_013420185.1 Acinetobacter sp. YH01025
CCACAGAAATTCCAATCCAAAGGCCTAAAAAAACAGAAGAAAAGCTATAGCGGCAAGAAAAAGACCCACACCTTCAAAGTACAGGCCATCATTCATTATCAAACTCAAAAAATCCTGAGTTTATGTACGAGTCGTGGTGCCGTACATGATTTCGAACTCTTCAAACGTAACTTGAATCAGATTCCTGCAGGTGCATTTATCCTTGCGGATAAGGGTTATCAGGGAATTTATACAGTGTATCCAAATAGCTTGTTGCCATTAAAAGCAAAGAAGCGCTGTAAACTGGATTCCGAACTAAAAATCTATAATCAGGAAATCAATAAAAGAAGAATTGGAATTGAGCATGTATTTGGCAGTTTGAAAACCTTCAAAATTCTTGCTGAGCGATATCGCAATCGAGGCAAAAGACTAGCATTAAGATTCAATCTAATTGCTGGAATTTATAACTTGGAGCTGAGTAAAAAATGACTTATGAAAGAAATCTATTAATTGAAATATATATTTTTTAATTAAATTGGATAGGCTTTGTTGCACAAAGATTTCATAACTATATGATTTTAAAGGTTTTGATTATTTTTTGATCCAAAATTAAATTTATTTAAATCAGATGCTTACATATTTATGCAACAAAGCCAATTGGATATAGAAATTTAAAAAATAATCTGTATGAAAGCTATGTTGCAAAATGCAATTAATCTTAATCTAATTCTTAATCCTTGCATATTTTTTATATTTTATTATAGTGTGTACAATTTTAGTTAACTGATTGATTTCTCTTATGGTATTTAAAAAACAAAAATTGATTACTAATGATAGAATTTTTTGGATAGATAGCCTGCGTGGTTGGGCCATATTAGCAGTTATCTTGGGGCATTTAGTAAATCAACTACCTTGGAATAGTTTAGCTTTCGCTCCCTTTTTAAGTCAGGAAATAAGTGATCTTTTAAATCCTGTCAGATTAGGGCTGATACTCTTTGTGGCGGGACTATTCGTCAATTCTGGGTTAAAGAAAGGTAAAGATATTTATTTTAAGGGAAAACTTCATTCTATACTCTGGCCATTTATTATTTGGTCATCCATCTATGGTTTCTTAAAATTATATTTTTCCAATATAGTAAATAACAAAATTGAGCCTTTAAATTTATTACTATCTACGATAACAGGTGGTCAGTCTACTATTTGGTTCTTATATACTTTATTTATATTTTTCTTAATTATACCATTTATTCGAAAATTACCTATATATATAGTTATACCAATATGTTGGTATTTAAGTCTTATATCTCCTGCTATTCCTGAAGACTCAATATTCGCCGGAATTCATAATAATAGAATCGCTACTGCATTTTATTTATTTCCGTTCTTTTATTTAGCTGATTGGCTAGTATTACATAAAAAAGATATACTTAAAGAATCTAAAAACAAAATAGTTCTTGTGATATCTTTAATTTCTTTCTTAATAATATCTATATTGGCAACAATACCGCCATCGATAGTTAAGACTCTATTTACTCTATGTCTACCTTTATTTTCAATTCCATTATTTATTTTTCTCTCTTCAATTTCACCTATAAAACCTATAATTTTCATAGGTAAAAATTCAATTGTATTTTATGTACTTCATCAATTGTTAATTCAAGCTGTATCTAAGTTTATCCCAGAAGGAAGCTTTATATTTAAGAGCTCTATAGGATATATATCAATATTAATATCGATATTATTATTTTGTTCTGCTATCTGTTACCTAAGAAAATATTCTTTTGTTGATTTATTTTTTTCTTCCAAACGGTATGCAAAAAAAATTAGTAAGATCCCAGTTCAAAAAGACTCTGTTATACAAAGTTATAAAAAATAGATTAAAGCCCCTAAACAACTAAAATTTGGTGGTGTTTCAAAAAGTATGCTAGTTAACTCTGTCAATAGAAAAATTGAAAAGAAGTAAATTAAAATCACTATATTTTTAATGCTTTATGAGATTTAAATGGCTTTGTTGCACAAAGATTTCATAACTATATGATTTTAAAAGTTTTGATTGTTTTTGATCCAAAATTAAATTTATTTAAATCAGATGCTTACATATTTATGCAACAAAGCCGATTTAAATTATGATTAAAATATAGTCAGCATACTTTTTGAAACACCACCAAAAATTAAACCCCTTCTACCGGGTCAATTTCTGCCACCAGCGCATCGTCCTGAGATACAGCCATCTCGGTGCTCTGTTCGCTTTGTTCTTCTTCAATTGCATCAATTAACGCCACTTGTGCTGCTTCTTCTGCCGATACTGCTGGCTGTAAAGTGGTGGTAATGCGGACCTGAGACAGGCTTTCTAAGGTATCACCTGGTTGTAATGGCGGTTCTGCCCAAGCCGAGCTCATCAGTAGCCCCATACACACTGCCATCCCCAGTTGTTTCGAATGCATGCTTGATCTCCTTATAATCTCTATTCTATTCATTCGTGACGGCTAGTCTGCTGTAGCAATTTTGCACTTTTGTGAAAAAACGCGAGAAATCAGAACTTTCTTTTCAATTTCTATTTTTAAATTATCGGGTGTGCGGGCTACGGCTGAGTCATCTTAGTTTTTTTTGGCTTTTTTAGACTGCCGGCTTAGTCTGGGCAGGGAGTTTTGATATAGTAAGGACAATTTCGAATCAACATCAGGAATATGTTATGTCAGCAACTCCACGCATTGGTGTATTAGGTGCCGGTGGCCGTATGGGACGCATCCTTATTCAAGCCGTTGAGCAGGCCGGTTATCAACTTGCAGCTGCGGTGGAACGTCCGGAAAGTAGCTTAATCGGTGCAGATGCAGGCGAGCTTGCGGGCATTGGCAGCCTGGGTGTGAACGTGGTCGGCAGCCTGGAAGAGGTGGTGAAGCAGTGTGACGTGGTCATCGACTTTACTGCACCGGCAGCCACTGTAAACCATCTGAAAATTTGTCGTGAAGCAGGTGTGGCAATTGTGATTGGCACCACCGGCATGAATGATGAACAGAAAGCCTATCTGGATGAATCGGCAACACAAACTCCGGTGGTCTATGCCGCGAATTATTCTGTCGGGGTCAATGTTTCAATTAAGCTTTTAGAACTTGCTTCTAAAGTATTTGGCGATACGGTAGATATTGAAGTGATTGAAGCGCACCATCGTCATAAAGTCGATGCGCCATCTGGTACTGCTTTAATGATGGGTGAAGCAATTGCAGAAACCCTGGGCCGTGACCTGAAAAAAGATGCGGTCTATCATCGTGAAGGGCATACCGGTCCGCGTGAGCGTCAAAGCATTGGTTTCCAGACCATTCGTGGCGGCGATATTGTCGGTGAACACACCGCCATGTTTATTGGTGAAGGCGAGCGCGTCGAAATTACCCACAAAGCCACCAACCGGATGAACTTTGCTGCCGGTGCCGTGCGTGCTGCTGCCTGGGTGGTCGGTCGTGATGCGCGTAAATATGACATGAAAGATGTCTTGGGTTTTAACGATATTCAAGTTTAAAACCGCTGTAAAATCCGTTATAACAACACTAAAACTAAAATAAGATGAACAATGGAATGAAAAAATGGATTGTATTGGCCGGTGCGCTCGCCATGGCGGCGAGTGTACCCGCCCAGAATTTGCAGAATGCCAAACTCAATATTCATAAAAATAATATTAAGGTCTGGACCTATCAGCATCCGCAAAACCCGGTATTTTTGTACAAGGCCGAAACCACTTTTCCGGTTTCGATTGAAAAAGCCGCTGGCCTGATTCTGGATGTGGAGCATGCCATCAGCTGGGTGCCGTATATGGGCAGCGTTAAGGTACTGTCGCGTGATGACCAGAAAGGTGAGTTCCTGCTGTATATGGTGCTGGATTTTCCTTTTCCGTTAAAAGACCGTGATCTGGTGGTCAAAGGCAGAATGTTTAAAGATGCTCAAGGCGTGATTCATATTCAGAATAAGGCCGTCAGCCAGGGTTATCCCTTAAACCCGAGCTATGTGCGTTTAACCCATTATGAAGGCGACTGGACCTTTCAAAAACTGGGCGCCAACCGGGTTAAGGTGTCTACCTATGGTTATGCCGATCCGGCCGGTTCGATTCCAACCAGTTTTGTGAATATGTTTGTGCAGCAGCAGCCTTATCAGATGCTGCAAAAAATGAAACTGGAGCTGAGTCTGCCGGGCCGCGAGCGCCCCTTACCGGCGATTTTAAGATAAAAACTACCCGTCTGGTGCTAGACGGGTCAGGGATCAGCAGACTCAGAAAGCGTATTGAAATACCGCTGATCTGAGTCTTTAAAACGAGATTTAACTGCCTTAGTAGCTAAATAGTCCTTTTTCCAGCGGGAATTCAATGCCGATTGAGGCACCGCCATCTTTACCGTGCAGGTCTGAATCCCCCAGCCAGCCATTCAGTCTAAGTGGAATATCCGGACGTAGATAATGTGTCCAGGTGATATCTAAAGCTGTTAGCTCATCTTGCTCAGGAAAAGCATAGTTTGTTTGACGGCTACCTGGTCGATTGGCTGCTTGATCAAATTTAGCAAACAGCACCCGGCCATGCAGACGGTTTAAAGGATCAAAACGGATATCGCCGCCCACAGCAATCATCTGGCCATCACCACCCATTGCATGTGCTAATGGGTAACCATGCTGATAGAAGCCATCGGTATAAACACTATGATTATAGGAAATCCCTTGTGCCTTGCCATTGGTACGCGTGTCAGCCCATTCGCTATACAGCTGGTAGGGCATATTCTGGTAGCTAGATGAATAATCCACCCCGGCCAGATACATTTTTTTCGCGGGCAGGCCGCCGGCTTCATCTTCACCGACATATTGCGCATAGACACCCAGCGGCATTTGCACTAAAGGTTGCAGGTTTAAACGGGCATCAAAACCGGCAATCTGGTTCGATGGATCGGGTTCACCCGTGCCGCCATTGTCTTTGTTGCCAACAAACGCATCCCAGAGTGAGCTCAAGCTTTCCGGACGTCCTTCACCCCCCCACTGAATAGCACGTGAAGCCCCCAGTTCTAGATAGGGAAGCGGCTGAGCAGTAACACGCAGCCCAATCAGTTTAGCATCCGGGACTGCATCATAATGGTCCAGCTGACCGGCAAAGGCCTGATATTGCCATGGCCCAATCCAGGACAGCCATTTACTGCTAAAAGCAGTCTGTTCTGCCCGCTGCGCCGTAATGCCATAGACTGGGCGGCTGGCATCGCCACGAATCAGACTCCCCTCATGACCGGGTCCCCAATACGTCGGAATCTGGCCGGCAATCAGCCACTGATTCCAGAGTTTCCCGGCAATATAAGAGCCTTCTACATTCACATCCTGATCATGATCAATCTGTGGGTCTTTTTCGGCATTCACCCGTAACCGGGCATCCCATTGGCTACCGCCAGCATTCAGTTCCAGACCGGCCTGATATTGTGATTTTTCCTGATCACCAAAGGCTTGAGGCAGATACTTATGATCAGTTTCTGCAAATAGCGCAGCTTTCAGAAGCTGATTATCGGCATTTAAATGAGTGAGGACTGCATCCACTACTTTTTGCTGGACAGAGTTGCTGATTTTCGCCTGAGACAGGGCACGCTGAATTTCATCGCCACTCATGGGCCAGGTGGAGGTGCTGATCTGAATCACCCCTTGCTGATTCAGCCAATTCAGGTCGGTACGCAGGTTCTGGTCATTCAGCACAATCCCTTGGGCAAAGGTCAGGGATGAGCTGAGAGCAAGGGTTGCAAGCAATATTTTTGATAGACGCATTTTTGATTCTCAGGAGTTTTTTGCTCTCCACACCATAGGCGGACGAGTTTATTTTTTCAATGCAAACTGTTGAGTAGAGTTGTAATCTGGGAAGATTAAAAATCCCGCCGTAGCGAGATTTTTAAAGCAATCGGTCACTGCAAAATTAGTCATTATCCTTATTGGCTTTATAGGCATAGGAATAGTTATAGCCATAACCATAGCCTGCACTGGAGCGCTGAATATCATTCAGGATAATACCATTGACTTTCACGCCCGCCTGTTCAAAACGGTTGATGGTCAATTCAAGCTCCTTCATTTGTGTCTTGGCATAGCGTGCAATCACCAGATTCACCCCGGCATGCTGGGAAATAATAATCCCGTCTGTGACCGCCAGAATTGGTGGAGTATCAATCAGGATATGATCATACTGTTCTGACAGCTGATTCAGCATCGCCGCAAATTGATTAGTGCTGAGCAGTTCAGACGGGTTGGCCGGACTCTTACCACGGGCAATCACATCTAGACCGGACACCTCTGTAGCTTTAATGACCTGGCTTAACTCGGTCTGACCATTTAAGTAGTCTGCCAGACCCGGTTGGTTTGCATGGTTAAAGTATTTATGCAAATAACCACGGCGCAAGTCAGCATCAATAATTAGTACCCGTTTCTGGCTTTGTGCCAGAATGGTGGCCAGGTTGGTCGAAATAAAGGACTTGCCGACTTCCGGTGCAGGACCAGAAACCATAATAATATTGTTCTTGGCGCTGCTTAAGGCAAAATGAATGGCAGTACGCATACTGCGTAGGCTTTCAATGGCAATATCATCGCTATGCTTGACCGCCAGAATTGGAATATTCTTTTTCTTCTTCAGCAGTTTGATCCGGTTTTCCTGTACAGGCGAACGCGGCACAGTGGCATATACCGGCAAGTCCAGTTCATTTTCAATTTGGGTAGAATCCTTAACGCCACTACGTAGCATATTCCGTAATAAGGCCAACAGTGTGCCGAGGAAACCACCGAGGAAAATCGACAGAATCAGGATCTGTAATTTCTTTGGCTTAATTGGTTCAATCGGTTCCACCGCGGTATCGACAATACGCACATTGCCAATTTCACCGGCTTTGGCAATACGTAACTGCTGATAAGAATTAAGCAGGCCGGTATACAGCTGCTGTTTGACTTCCACTTCGCGGAACAGTTGCAGATACTGGCGTTGCAATTCTGGTAAGCGTCTTAATGTTCCATCTAGCTCATTAATCTTTTTATTAATTGCTGATAATTGCGCATTCATTTGCTGCATGATCGGGTGTTCAGCCGTATATTTGGCCGATGCCTCAGCCACTTTTTGTTCCAGCTCGGCTTTTTGGGTTTCCAGGGTCACGCTTTGGGTCAGATACAGCTCTGATTCCTTGGTGACATCGACCGTATTGTACTGCTGGCGGAAACGGTTAAATTCACGTTCAGCGACATCCAGTTGTTGTTTCAGTTCAGGCAGCTGATCTTCCAGGAATTTTAAGGTTTGTGCGGTTTCAGCCGAGCGACGTTCAATATTCTGTTGACTATAGGCCGCTAAAATGGCATTGAGCACCTGGGTAATATGCTGTTTATCGGTACCCTGGTAGTTGAGGCCCAGCACACCGGTCATTTTACCTTTTTCGACCACCGAATAGTTAGCGAGCAGGCTGCGAACTGCGGCAGGCAGGCTTTGCTTTTGGATCAGATACGTGCTATCAAAGCTGTCCTGACTATAAATACCGACTTTCCATAGACCATATTCAGACTGTAACTGGCTGGTCTGGTTCAGGGGTGCAGAAAAGACCACCTGTTCTGTGGCTGAATCCGTTAAACGGTATTGACCTTCGGCAAAACTAAGTAGCAGACTTTTATCACGATAGTAATCTGGAATCTCAAAGCTGCGTACATCAAAGCTTTTCTGGTTGTCTTTAAACAGCACGGATTGAGCTGAATATTCACTGTCATACTCGTGCTTATTCAGTAAGCGGCTCCAGAAACTGTCTTCTGTACCATGAATGCGAATATTTAAATTCAGGCGATCAATGACGGTACCGAGTACCAGACGCGATTTCAGAATCTCAATTTCGGCCTGAGCCGGTGATTTCTGCTCAATCATATTGGACAAATCGCCCAATAAGGCGGCAGATGCCCCTTTATTTTCTTCGACCTGAACCAGTGCATCGACCTGATAGGTGTCTGGTGTGGTTCTTAAATAAAGTAAGGCACAGACCAAACTTAAAATGACACAGAGAGCAATCAGTTTCCACTGGGCAATTAAGGAGAAAAACAATTCCTTCAGGTCAATGGTATCTTCTGTATTGGTATTTTGGCTCATAGTCTTTTGTTCGAAAGTTAAATATATTTTTTCCAGTCTGCAATGCAGGCCTGAATCAGCTGGCAGGTTTCATCAAATACTGCCTGATCATGCTGGTAAGGATCGGCCACATTTTTACTTTGCCAGTGCCCCAGCCTAAAGGTTTTTCCTTTGGCAAAGGGCCAGGTCTGTTCCACATGTTTTTGCTGGTTCTGACTCATCACTAAAATCAGGTCGGCTTTCTTGACCAGCTCGGCATTCAGCTTGCGGGCCACATGCGGGCTCATATCAATCCCTAAACGCTGCATGCACAGGCTGGCTTTGTCATCGGCTGCATGACCGACCAGCCCGGAAATACCGGCAGACTCAATCTGTAAATGCGGAAATTCCTGTTTTAAAAAGTATTCCGCCATCGGGCTACGGCAAATATTGCCAATACAGACCACCAGAATATTGTTAATTTTCATTAGTTCCCCAAACGGTCTAAATTATATAAAGCATTTGAGAATGGAATAATCTGATTCACGACACGTTGCCAGCGCGCAAGGCCCGATGCATCGACATAGACAATATCATTACTGCGCATTTTAAACTGATTGGCCAGACCAAAGTCGGCAATGCTGGTTAAGTCCAGATGATAGACTTCGGTTTGTGCGCCACTTGGCTGACTGCGTAACACATAGATTTTACTACGGCTAGCCGACAATGGATTTAAGCCCAGACTTTCACCGAGTACATCACTCAGACTCATGCCCTGATCTCGAAGCGGTAAAGACTGGTTTTTACCCGACTCACCCATCACATAAATTTTCTGGTTTTCGCGGCTGTTTACATAGAGGGTGTCATTCGGTTGAATCAGCAGATTATGTAAAGAAAAACCGGCTTGTTCCAGCTCAATACTGTTTAAATGATAGGTTTGCCCCTGACGTACCAAGGTAATAGAGGCATTATTGCCTTGCTGGGCATTGACACCACCCGCCAGACCTAAAGCAGTATAGACACTGGTCGGCTGGTCACTTAAATAGAACTGGCCACCTTTCATTACATTGCCCTGTACCGAGTAACGTTGGCCCTGATAAGACAGAACCCGTGCTACTACATCAGGCGTTTTTAAATAACGGGATAGTTGACTACGCAGCTCACGGTTTACCTGACTTAAAGATTTGCCCGCAGCTTTATAGCGGCCAATAATCGGGAATTGAATATAGCCACTTTGGTCAATTTGATAACCATTTGATTCCACAGCTTTTTCACTACTGATTGTATTGGTGGGAGGCGTAATTTCTGGGTAAGCCCATAAATAGATCGACAGGATGTCGCCTGGGCTGAGGCTATAGTTGCGATGTGACTGGGTAAACAGGTGAGCATAATCTTGCTGAATATTTTGTACGGCCGGTTGCAAACCGAGTACAGTATCTTGAGTGAGCCGGACCACATTCACCGAAGTCCCCAAGTCTGTTTGATAGACACCCTCAGCAGGTAAGTCATAGGTCTGTAAGCCGGAGGTGACCGCACACCCGCTTGCTGTCACCAAAAAAGACAGTAGAATTATAGATTTAAATTGTCTCACACGTATTCCCGTTCTCGATTTTTCTAAAATCATAAAAAATAAAAAATAGTTTACCGAAGTTATTTTAAGGGTATATAACAAATTGTAAGTAGATTGCGAAAGTATACGCAAGCACAGCCAGAAAAATGAGGCAAAAAGTATCTAAATTGTGAGGGACTGCAAAATTATAGAAAGATGATTTGCAAAAAACAGACACAAAAGGAAGCATTTTAGATTTTTTGGCTAAAAATCATAACAGAACATTCATGATTTTCTGCTAATATTCCTGCCGAAAGATTTGCTCTTCATAAGTATAGTATATAAATAAGGCGTTAAAATGCTAAAGCTCTCTGACCTGAAAATTGCCGTAATTGGTTTAGGCTATGTTGGTTTACCACTTGCCGTGGAATTTGGAAAAAAGGTTCCGGTAATTGGATTTGATATTCACAAAAAACGGATTGAAGAATTACAAAGTGGTCAAGACCATACTTTAGAAGTATCACCAGAAGAGCTACAACAGGCGGCCCAGCTTTCCTATTCAGTCAATTTAGATGATTTAAAAAGCTGCAACTTTTTTATTGTGACAGTCCCTACACCAATTGATGACTATAAACAACCCGATTTAACCCCGCTTATTAAGGCTTCGACCAGTATTGGTCAGGTGTTAAAAAAAGGTGATGTGGTGGTGTATGAGTCTACTGTATACCCAGGCGCAACTGAAGAAGACTGTATTCCGGTATTAGAAAAGGTTTCGGGTTTAAAATTTAATCAGGACTTCTTTGCCGGTTATAGCCCGGAACGAATTAATCCGGGGGACAAGTTGCACCGTGTGACCAATATTTTAAAAATTACTTCAGGATCTACTCCAGAAGTTGCAGACTTTGTTGATCAGGTTTATAACCTGATTATTGAAGCGGGTACCCATAAAGCAACCAGTATTAAAGTTGCTGAAGCAGCAAAAGTTATTGAAAATACCCAGCGTGACGTCAACATCGCACTCATTAATGAGCTGGCCGTGATCTTTAATAAAATGGGTATTGATACCGAAGCGGTTTTAAAAGCAGCTGGAACAAAATGGAACTTTTTGCCATTTCGTCCTGGTTTGGTTGGTGGCCATTGTATTGGGGTAGACCCGTATTATTTAACCCATAAAGCGCAGTCTATTGGTTATCATCCTGAAATTATCTTGGCAGGTCGCCGTTTAAATGATGGTATGGGGGCTTATGTGGTGACCCAGCTGGTAAAAGCAATGATTAAGAAAAAAATTCAGGTCGAAGGCGCTAAGGTTCTGGTTTTAGGCTTAAGTTTTAAAGAAAACTGCCCGGATATTCGTAATACCAAAATTATTGATATTGTCAATGAACTGACAGAATACAATATTGCTGCCGATGTGTATGACCCATGGGTAGATGCAAGCGAAGCTCAACATGAATACGGGATTAATCCGGTCAAAAACGTGGAACAGGGTCAGTATGACGCAGTAATTTTAGCCGTTGCACATGATCAGTTTAAAGCCATGGGTGCTGAAGCATTACGTGCCCTGGGTAAGCCAGCACATATTTTATATGATCTGAAATATGTACTGGATCAATCTGAATCTGACCTTCGTCTGTAATTATAGGGACCTTAAACATGAGCCAATATCAAACTGTATGCGAGCAATTACAACAAGTACCAAAAACCTGGTTAATTACCGGTGTGGCAGGCTTTATTGGCTCAAACTTACTGGAAACTTTATTAAAGCTGAACCAAAATGTAGTAGGTTTGGATAATTTTGCCACAGGTCATCAGCATAATCTGGATGAAGTGCAAAGTCTGGTCAAGCCTGAGCAATGGGCAAACTTCAAGTTTTATGAAGGTGATATCCGTAATTTTGCAGATTGCCAGAAAGCATGTGCAGGAGTGGACTATGTCTTGCATGAAGCAGCTTTAGGTTCTGTACCACGTTCTATTGCAGACCCAATTACCACCAATGCGGCCAATATTACCGGCTTTTTAAATATGCTGACGGCTGCACGAGATGCAGAAGTGAAAAGCTTTACCTATGCCGCCAGCAGTTCAACTTATGGTGACCATCCGGCACTGCCTAAAGTGGAAGAAAATATCGGCAAGCCACTTTCACCTTATGCGGTCACCAAATATGTAAATGAGCTGTATGCTGAAGTCTTTGCCCGAACCTATGGCTTTAAAACCATCGGTTTGCGTTACTTCAATGTCTTCGGCAAGCGCCAGGACCCGAATGGAGCCTATGCTGCAGTTATTCCAAAATGGACAGCAGCCATGATTGCTGGTGATGATGTTTTCATTAATGGTGATGGTGAAACTAGTCGCGATTTTTGTTTTATCGAAAATACAGTGCAGGCCAATATTCTGGCAGCCACTACGCAAAATGATGAAGCTAAAAATCAGGTTTATAATGTGGCAGTAGGGGATCGTACTACGCTAAATGATTTGTTTAATGCCATTAAAGCTGCGTTAAGTGAAAATGGTGTGATTTATACGAAAGAGCCTATATATCGTGAGTTTCGTGTAGGAGATGTGCGACATTCACAGGCAAGTATTGAAAAGATTGAAAATTTATTAGGCTACCAACCAACCCAAAAAATTAATCAAGGCATTGAATTGGCTATGTCATGGTATGTTAAAAGTTTAACTTAATATTATGTGGAGCCTGTTAAATAAAGCAAAATGGTTATTGAGTGGCAATATTTTATTTGCCTTTTCTCAATGGCTAATGCTGATTATGTTCAGTCATTTTAGTAGTCCTATGCAACTAGGGTATTACTCATATGCCTTAGCAATAACAGCTCCAATTTTTATGTTATCTAATTTGCAATTAAGACCTTTAGTTGTTGCAGATTTTAACTTAGAGAAAAAATTCAGTTTTTCAGAATATTTATCATTAAGACTGATGACGATACTTCTTGCGATTCTTATAAGTTTATTTTTTGTTGATTGGGAAAATAATCTTGCACTGAGTATTGTACTTGCTGTTGTATTGATAAAAGCAAGTGAATCTGTATCAGATATTATATATGCTTATTATAATGCTAATAAAAAAACAAAATTTATTAGTAGATCCTTAACCTTTAAATCAGTTTTGGTAATTCTACTTTCTTTCTGTGTTCTCTATATAACCCACAATATAGTATATTCGCTTGCTGCGACGCTTATAGGTTACCTTTTTGTCTTAGGCTTATTGGATATTAGGCAAAATATAAACCACTTAAGAGAAATTAATTTTTTTGATAAAAAATTAATAAAAATTATGCAAATTGGTCTGCCATTAGGCGTAGCCGTCATGTTAGTTTCATTACAGACCAATATTCCAAGATATTTTTTGGAGCATTATTCAAATGTGGAGTTGGTAGGCGTTTATACAATCTTATATTACTTTATTGTAATAGGTGGAATAGCGATAAATTCAGTGTGTCAGTATTTGAGTCCAAATTTTTCAGAATTTTATAGAGATTTAAGAATAGAGGAATTAAAGGGAATAATAAAAAATGCATTTCTTATAGCATTATCTCTTGGTGTGTCTGGTTTAGTTGTATCTTTATTCTTGAATGATTTTATTATAAAAATTATATATGGTAAGGATTATCTGGCATATGCTTATTTATTACCCTATATTATGATTGCTGGAATATTTACCTATCTTTCAGTAGTAAATGGTTATTTGCTTACAAGTCTGAAATTGTTAAAAATACAAATGCCTGTTTTTTTAATTTTAGTATGTTTGACAGTGATATATAGCTATTTGTTGATCCCAGTTTATGGATTAACTGGAGCTATCTATACAACAATATTGTCTGCAGTTTCCCAATTTCTAATTAGCTCATTTATTATTTATACAAAAATTCAGGAATTGACTCGAGATGTCTAAGAAAGTTGTACATGTTTTAGGTGCAATGAATGCTGGTGGTGTAGAGGCATGGTTGATGACTTTGCTACGTAATACTGACAAAGGGTTTATTAATCATGAGTTTATTGTTCATCATAAAGAAAAGGCATTTTATGACGATGAAATCTATAGTTTAGGTAGTCAAACATACTATTGTCCTTATTCAAGCAATCCTTTGATGTATGCACTCAACTTGTACAGGACTTTTAAAAAAGTAAAGCCTGATGTTGTGCATAGTCATGTGCATGCCTTTAGTGGTTTGGTTTTACTGGTCGCCTTTTTATGTGGTATTAAAAATAGAATTAGTCATTGTCATAGTGATACTAGGTTCAAAGAAAAGAATAGTTCATTAATAAGAAAATATTATATAAGTTTTATGAAAGTTCTTATAAAATATTATTCAACAAGTTGTATAGCAGTTAGTGATTTAGCAGCAGAATGCCTATATGGAGACCAGTGGAAAAGTAATACAAAATGTAGTGTTATTCCATGTGGAATAGATATTAATTTATATAGTGTTTCTCATAAGAAAATTTCACTTAGAGAAGATTTAGGTATTCCATCCGATGCATTTGTATTGGGTCATGTAGGCCGATTTAGTACCCCTAAAAACCATCATTTTTTAATAGATGTTTTCGCGGAGTTTCGAAAAAAAAATGATAAAGCATATTTAGTTCTGGTAGGAGATGGTTCATTAAAAGCTGAAATTAAAGAAAAAGTAAAAGAATTAGAAGGGCACTGTTGCAAAGTTAGCGATGAGGCAGCCTTTTGTCTTATTCAAAGGCCTTACGTTTCAAAAACTCTGCTTACCAGGCGCATTTCGCCCAGGGGATCACCATAATAAAATGCTGAGGCCTGGCC
>NZ_VOYR01000024.1:0-6480 GCF_013420185.1 Acinetobacter sp. YH01025
TTAAGGCATCAATCCATAAACATTGTTCATAAGACCACCATGTACCAGAATAATTTTTTGCAAATAAATGATAATCATATGAAAACTTTTTACTGATTAATTTTTTTTGTTTTTCTTCTAAAAAATTGAAGTCATCAATACTATTTAATTTATTGTAATCAACAAGGTATTCTTTTTGCACATTAGCTTCTACAAGGTTTAAAACTTGCTGATGAATATGATCAATATCTGGAATATCTCCGTCTCTTAAATTAACTAAATAGGTTTGCGAGAGAACTTTTGAATATTCCTGAATGTCATTAGAAACAAAATTAACCTGTTTCCCAATTGCCCCTGCCAATGAAGCACTCCCAGCAAATAGATCTAATATGGCTCTATCTTTTTGATGGACAAAATTAATCCCATCAACAATAAAATCAATAATCTT
Source organism: Acinetobacter sp. YH01025 (assembly GCF_013420185.1). Lineage (NCBI taxonomy): Bacteria > Pseudomonadati > Pseudomonadota > Gammaproteobacteria > Moraxellales > Moraxellaceae > Acinetobacter > Acinetobacter sp. YH01025. The sequence goes on from NZ_VOYR01000024.1 coordinate 428, forward strand.
GGTTTTCGAACCCATATATTTGATTAAACTAGGAAATGGTTGGGGGGTTAACATAAGAATCCTTAATAAAAAACAAAATCCCAAATTAGGATTTTGTTTTTTGATTCTATTTAATAAAGTCTTGAGAGTCAAATAGAGAAAATAGATGGATAAAAGTTTAATGAAATCTTTGTGTATCCAAGCATTGAAGCAAATGAGACTTGATGCTCAGATTACTCAATCTCAGTTAGCAAAAATGCTAGAAAAACCACAAAGCTTTGTTTCCAAATACGAAAATGGTGACAGATCTTTAGAAATTAGTGAGGTTTATTTAATATGCAAAGAATTAGATAAATCGCTATCAGACTTTGAAGAAATCTTAGAAAGCCTTATACAAGAATCCATTTAACTAAATTCATCATAAAGACTGGCTTTAATACCAATCGCTATCACGGGACATCCACCTGAACCTTGACCAAATAACTTACTTCTTAATTTACCCATATGCGTTGTAGATGAACCATAAGATGCTCCTTTGCCTAAACTTTTAAATAGTTCCTGCAACTCTGAAGCTCTAGTAATCACTACACCTACAGAGACAGCACCTAAATCAAATAACAATCGAAAGTTATTTAAATCTCTATCAAAAAAGGGGTCTTTATTATTCCACTCTACTTCAATAGCAACTTTATTTTTGAAGCAGTCAATCTTATGAGTAGGGACTTCTGTAATAGTGCTATTTTTCAAAGTAGAAATAACCGTATTCTTGCCATTGCCAATAGCTGATTTGATTAACTCATATTCATCCAAATGAATAGCCGTTTTAAATTCTGTCTCTCCCCAACCCCTTGCATATAGAAAACTATCTAATTGGTCTGCAACAGTAGATTTTCTACCACCTGGAGCAATGACTTCACTTCGTCTTAAAACAAAAGCTGAAAGTAAATCGACTAAATCATTCCACTCATTAGGGAAAGCATGTCTAAGCACAGAAATACCATTACGATATTCCTCTATTTCATAGTTATCTCGAATATATTGCGGAAAAAGTAGAACAGACATAGGTATCAAGAATTTAATTTTCCAAGAGTATAAAAGTATAAAAAAATATTAAAAGAAAAATAAAAAATTAGCCTAAGTTAGTGAGGAAATTAGAAGCGTGGAACAATATCTAAATTGACCATACTGACAAAGAAAAACCCCATAAAAGGGGCTGTTATCTGATATAGCTTGTTTAGTCTCATTTTTCAGATTTTTTTCTACGAAAATAGGTTGCTCTACTAATACCTAATTCTTTCCATGGCTCACCAAGTGAAGGTCTACCACCACCTTTAGACTTGCTACCACCCTTAGCACCCTTTTTAGCGTGCCATTCCTTCTTACCCTCTATAGAAAAGCGTTGCCAGACCCATTTAGCGATACTTTTCGAGATTTGTTTAATCTCTGCATACTGCAACGGTTCAGGAAATTGTTCATTCTCCTTCATAACACGCTCTAAAACAGCGTTAAACCATGCCTGATAGCTCGATTTGGACTCAAGGTAGGGTAACACTGCTTTATATGCCCAAAACCGCGTTAAATCGAAAATAGTGCAGTTTCGACCTAAACCTTGAATGCGATCCTCGGCTGTGGGTTTATCATTCAGGTCTACAAAATCAGCTAAATAATCGAGTGAGTAAGTTTTTTCACTCCAAAAAACAACGTCCCAGTGCCTGTTTAAAGGGTTTTTAGTGATTAACCGGCTGTATGCGGTGTCTGAGCCTAGTTTTTTAGCATATGCAGCCTGAATCGCACTTGCGTAGCGTATAGGCTTAATACTTGCAATTTCAGTGGTGGGAAATGGTGTTTCAAGCTTGTAGCAAATATGGCAGTGGCCATTTTCAGGGTTACGAGCAGTCCAATAGGGAATCGGTAAATTTTCTGTATGCCAAGCAAGAACAGAATCAGCATGATCTAAGTCAAAAAACAGATAATTAACCATACAAGGCTGATTGCCTTGTATGTATCGGCGTTTTATCGCTTCTCGCTTGGGCAAAATATCTAAGCCACGATCTAAATACTCTGCACAATAAGGCTTATACGCCAAATCATCATAAAAAATTTCTAGTTGGTGAACAGGCGCAGCCATTGTTCAAGTCCTTATAACTCTTGTTTTTGTGGACTCAACTAGCTACAATTAGGGTTCAAGATAATTGGTGTGCTAGTTGAGATTATTCTCATCAAGTTCCCGAAAAAAGCCCGACGCCACATCGGGTTTTTTTTCGCTTGGAAGAAAGTTTACATCAAAGTTACATCGTTGTTAAACCATTAATTTTAAAAGAAAAACATATACCACATTTATGGTATTTTAATACCCAAAAAAAACAATTAATAAATCTAAAAAATCAACTATTTAGACTTTCTTTCTTGAAAAACCAAAATTCCCAAAATGGTCAATAACAACCCCATAGAACATGTGGAGATTTTAATATAGTCGGATACTGGAACAACACCGGCTAAAAAGAAAACACTCAGCGCCAAAAAAAAACCGAAAAAGAACCAAAAAAATTTAGAGCTTTTTCCTTTCTTAAACTTTCCAAACTTTTCCGAAACTTGCTTTTCAAGTGCAATCATTTTAAAGACTCCGATAGCAGCTGCTCATCTGATTTTTTGTTGCGATTTTCAACCATCATTTTCTGTAAATTTGCATACGCTAGGATTGATGCATAGTCTCCATCTCGAAGTAATTTCAGCGGAATTTCGACACCAAATTCATCGAACATATCTCTACGCTCTCGATACTCAGCCAAGCTTTCAGCATAGTTTTCAAGTCTCGGTAAATAGACCAAGTGGGGCGGCTCTATTTCGATTTGTTGCCAAGATTTTTTAGATTTTCTGCGTACAAAACTGTGAGCAAAATGTAGCAACTCGCCCGATTGCTGCCGATTACTTTTAAAAACAGCCCATGCTTCAATCATTTTGAAGAAATTACGCAAATCTGCCCTGTTTTTTTCAGCTGCTGCATTGCGTTTCTGACTAATGAGCTTATTCACGATAGCCATTAATCTTGCTTTCATTCGCAATAATGATTGCTTACTGTATCTCCAAGACCACGAGAAAGATTTAATTCTGTCCTTGTATTCTTTTTCAGTCGGCTTGTAGACCTTATGATCTGTACGTACAAGCTCAAAAGTCATGTGCTGCGTGACTTTTAGAGAAATAGGCGTATTTAAAACAAATTGCAGCGGCTCACGATCTTTGAAATAACCATAGATCAAGTCAATTTCAGCCTGTATTTCAGGTTTAACCCATGAAACCCCCTGAAATCTATCCTGCAATTCCTCGATTTTTTCACGCTCTTTAGCATTCACGATCTTTTTAGGCTCTACACCGCACTGCAAATTGAAATCCCTAGTTCTAGGAGTCGTGAACAGCAAATGAATAGTCCATTTGTATTTTTCAAAGACATCACGTTGAACGATGCAAGTACAAATCGGATGACCTTTCTCAAGGCGATAATTCCGTTGACGTGGAGTGAGCTTTAAGTCATAGCGATCTGTCAGCTTCTCCAGTAGGTCTTCTACATTGTTAAAAATGGTTTTTGTATTGCCATCCAACCAATCTTCATATTCCTTCCAATCAATTTTGGCGTAGAAATATGCCCCATTAGCCACATGATCGGCAATTCGCTGCATTGTAAATTTTGTATGAGGGCTAAATACAATCATTGTTATTTATGTAATCAAGGGATTTTCACTGAAAATACCTCATTTTCTTGTAAAAAACCACATTGTAATCTAGTAAAAAGAAAGCAATGCTTTGAGAGGTTCTTAGGGCGAAGCCCTGCTATGCGAAGCATAGCCATAAAATCGAATTTTTCGGGGTATTTGTAAGAGGGTAATAAGTAGTTCCTGCAAAACACGATAGACGGTATTCTTTTTATGTTTTATGATCATTTCATCATCAATGAAATGTGTCTGACCAACGCATATTTAAAACTGACCAACCGTGTGAGTTTTAGTGTGCGCAGCCACACTAAAACTTTGATTTTTTAAACAGCTCATAGTCAAACTTCTAACCAATTTTTGACTACCTGACGAAGCGGACTGCCGGAGAAATTTGGCTCAGTACGCTTTGATGGGAGCTTAGGGGATGCAATGCCCCTATTCGATCCAATCCATTTGCTTAGGTCGGGAGAATCCCTATCAAAAAGCTAGTTGGGCGACAAGGAAACGGAAGCGTGGTGACACGTTGTTCGGAAAGTAATTTCCGATCTAGGCTGAAAGGGCTGAAATCCTGTTTTGAAGATAGGGTCAGAAATTTTAAGGATGAAATTTCGTTAATAGCCACCGTTCAATGCAGATGTACGATTTATTTTTTGCATTGTTCGTGCCACACACGATGGATTCTGAGTTAACCGTGAGGTTATCGGGGCGTTGAGGCGAAAGCTAGATACGTTGCAGGCACTTTCCTGTCAAATGGTGAACTTGTCGTGATGACATTCCATTGAAGCTCGAAAGGTCGATTTATAGCTCAAACGTGAAAATGGGGGAGTACAACCCCCTATGTGGATTGCAAGTGCTTTACCTGCCAAAATGATGATCTGATTTTATAACGTATTTTTTGGAACTGCGAATACGGAAATAGGAGGTTCAATTTTTTGAACTAATCAGGTGGTCTAGCAGATAAGCGTACTGCAAATTAAGACTTCAAAACTAACTTGGGAAGCACTCAGAACAATTGAAACGTCAATTGGTTAAACGTGGATGTTATGAGTGTGGGAGCGATACCGATGAGCGTATATAACCTACAGAAATGTAGGGAAATTATGGGACTAACAAGCAGACATATTTGTTTGTAGTTCTAAGGTCTATAGCTACCGTTGTCAGAAATGGCTTGTTAAGGGAATCGTAGATTTGCAAAAGGTTGATGTTGGGATATGCAGAGGTGCATATCGAGTATGTGCTTGCAAGGTGGTAACAGCCTTACAAGTTAAAAAAAATCAAAAACGGTTAAATGGGGATTGGTCTCCCCTGCTGTTCGAGTTGGTCGCTTGAACTAAACTAAATTGATGACATACAGAGCTACAACTGTTTGGATATATTGTATTTGCAATCAATATCTTTGTAGCTATTTCTGAGTATGAGAAAACTCAGGTTCACTGTGGACTTTGTTAGCAGAGGAGTTCAGGCGTTCCAGAGTCGCTTGAATCAGGTGCAGATTTAAAAACACACTATCAAGGACGGTGGCTTAGTCACCGTCCTTACCTTTTATTTTACTAAGAGTAAGCACTCTTTAACGTCTCTATACCGAGTACCTTGTCGCCCTAATGTCATGTGTTTATGATCTATAGTTAATATTTCTATTTTAGAACTATCCCACACAGATGATGCAAGCTCCATCATAGTCTCTAGGCTAATCATTCCTGTATTACTATAACTAAGCGCTAATTGAGAATTAGTAGTTTCAACCCGCTTAAACATATCTAAAAAGGCAGTCTCAACCTTGGTTTTAATACAAAAAGGGGATTGATGCCTACCTTCTCTATATCGCCCTTTAACAATCACATTATTTTTTTTCTGAATCTCTGGATAGTCATATAACACCAAAGTTTCTAAAGCGTGATAGAAACGACTGTAATGTACAAAGCAATATGGAGGATCTGCATACACTGTCCCTCCCTCAAAAACGTCTAATGCATCTTTAAAATCACATGATAAAAACTCAGAACTAAAATGGTTTACAGTTTTTAAGCTAAAACGACATAATTCTTTAAACTTTTTATCAAAAAAATTGAAAACTTCTTTTTTTCTATAAATACAAATGTCATTAAAAGAAGAGTTAGTTTTTGCATCTCTATACTGAGCATAATGACCAGTACCTTGACTGCAATAAGCCATGGCATACATTAGAGAAGATAAAAAAATCGGATAAATTGGCTCATTTTTATATTCATCCGCAACTTGTCTTAAGGCATCAATCCATAAACATTGTTCATAAGACCACCATGTACCAGAATAATTTTTTGCAAATAAATGATAATCATATGAAAACTTTTTACTGATTAATTTTTTTTGTTTTTCTTCTAAAAAATT
>NZ_VOYR01000025.1:0-1634 GCF_013420185.1 Acinetobacter sp. YH01025
GTGAGGCCGAGAGGCGTAGTCGATGGGAAATTGGTTAATATTCCAATACTTCAGTGTAATGCGATGAGAGGACGGAGAAGGTTAAGTCAGCCTGGCGTTGGTTGTCCAGGTGGAAGGCTGTAGGCATGCATCTTAGGCAAATCCGGGGTGCTCTATGCTGAGAGCTGATAGCAAGCTAGTTTACTAGCGAAGTGGCTGATACCATGCTTCCAGGAAAAGTCTCTAAGCTTCAGTTACACTGGAATCGTACCCGAAACCGACACAGGTGGTCAGGTCGAGTAGACCAAAGCGCTTGAGAGAACTCTGCTGAAGGAACTAGGCAAAATGGTACCGTAACTTCGGGAGAAGGTACGCTGTTGACGGTGATGGGACTTGCTCCCTGAGCGGTTGACAGCCGCAGAAACCAGGCCGCTGCAACTGTTTATTAAAAACATAGCACTCTGCAAACACGAAAGTGGACGTATAGGGTGTGATGCCTGCCCGGTGCTGGAAGGTTAATTGATGGGGTTAGCGTAAGCGAAGCTCTTGATCGAAGCCCCAGTAAACGGCGGCCGTAACTATAACGGTCCTAAGGTAGCGAAATTCCTTGTCGGGTAAGTTCCGACCTGCACGAATGGCATAATGATGGCGGCGCTGTCTCCAGCAGAGGCTCAGTGAAATCGAAATCGCTGTGAAGATGCAGTGTACCCGCGGCTAGACGGAAAGACCCCGTGAACCTTTACTGCAGCTTGACATTGAACTTTGACCTTACTTGTGTAGGATAGGTGGGAGGCTTTGAAGTTGGAACGCCAGTTCCAATGGAGCCGTCCTTGAAATACCACCCTGGTAATGTTGAGGTTCTAACTCTGTCCCGTGATCCGGGACGAGGACCATGTCTGGTGGGTAGTTTGACTGGGGCGGTCTCCTCCTAAAGAGTAACGGAGGAGTACGAAGGTGCGCTCAGCGTGGTCGGAAATCACGCGTAGAGTATAAAGGCAAAAGCGCGCTTAACTGCGAGACCCACAAGTCGAGCAGGTACGAAAGTAGGTCTTAGTGATCCGGTGGTTCTGTATGGAAGGGCCATCGCTCAACGGATAAAAGGTACTCTGGGGATAACAGGCTGATACCGCCCAAGAGTTCATATCGACGGCGGTGTTTGGCACCTCGATGTCGGCTCATCTCATCCTGGGGCTGAAGCAGGTCCCAAGGGTATGGCTGTTCGCCATTTAAAGAGGTACGCGAGCTGGGTTTAGAACGTCGTGAGACAGTTCGGTCCCTATCTACCGTGGGCGCTGGAAATTTGAGAGGATCTGCTCCTAGTACGAGAGGACCAGAGTGGACGAACCTCTGGTGTACCGGTTGTGACGCCAGTCGCATCGCCGGGTAGCTATGTTCGGAAGGGATAACCGCTGAAAGCATCTAAGCGGGAAGCCTACCTCAAGATAAGATTTCCCTAGGAATTTATTCCTCTAAAGAGCCGTTCGAGACTAGGACGTTGATAGGTTGGGTGTGGAAGCATAGCGATATGTGAAGCTGACCAATACTAATTGCTCGTGAGGCTTGACTATACAACACCCAAACAGTTGTTGTATCAAGCTGAATTCTAAACTAATCCTTGATTTAGTTAATGCGACACAATAAAATTCAGACCCAAT
>NZ_VOYR01000026.1:0-4800 GCF_013420185.1 Acinetobacter sp. YH01025
GAAGACCCTATAGTGATCAAGCAGATCCTTGATCACCTGAAGCACAAAGCCGAAACCAGCGGGACCAGGGCGTTACCCGAAAGCCGGGCGCCACCGGCTGAGCTGCTCCTGGGTCTGTTTGACTGACGAGCCTGAAGGCCAACGATACCAATCAAAATGCTGCGTTCACAGCGCCGCGGCAGGGATCCGCCGTGCTGGTTGTCGGAAAAGGAGCCGCTAGTGGGAAAGAGGAGGGTAAATTTTCAGCGTTGCTGGCTCCCCGTCAGCCGGATTGGGTTGCATCGCAGGGGTGTCGAAAGAGTCAACTGCGGTCCAAAGCTGTTGGACTTGGGTGAAAAGGGCGTTTATTCTTCCTATACGTCGATCGATTGAATGAAGGACATATACAATCATTTCTCCGACATTTGGTTATGGAGCGAAAAGTTTCAATATCTTATCAAAACCAGGCAATCAATGCGATTAAGTTTTATTACGAACGTGTTTTGGGTGGACAACGGAAAACATATTTCATCGAAAGACCAAAAAAAGAAAAAACACTTCCTGTTGTGATGAGTGAAGAAGAAACCATTCGGGTACTACGCGCTATTGAAAACGTGAAACACAAGGCTATTCTGATGACTATTTATTCGGCAGGTTTGCGCATTTCTGAATGTATAAACCTGAAAATAAAAGACATTGACTCCAAGCGCATGCAAATTCGTATAGAACAGTCAAAAGGAAAAAGAGATCGTTATACCATTTTATCTGAGAAAACATTAATTATTTTAAGAACATACTTTATGGAATATAAACCAAAAGATTATTTATTTGAAGGTCAAAAAGGTGGCGCATACTCAAGCCGAAGTATTCAAAACATTTTTAAAGCAGCTGTTTTAAAAGCAAAGATTCAAAAGGAAGTTACTGTACATACCTTACGACATAGCTTTGCAACGCATTTGCTTGAGAATGGTACGAGTTTACGTTATATTCAATCGTTGTTAGGTCATTCAAGCAGTAAAACAACTGAGGTTTATACACATATTACCACCAAGGGAATGGAACAATTAAAAAGTCCGATGGATTTGTTAGATATATAGAAAGGATTTGTATATTTGAGCAAAACTTAACAAAAAGCACTATGAATATAAATCCTTTTGAGAGAGTAGAAACGAACGGTAAACGGTTGAAAACGGATTTGTCACTGATAATGAAAGGTTTAGCAAAATAAGATATAGTGGATATATACGCCATTTGGCGTATAGCCACTTGTTATGTGCCATTTTTGAATGACAATGCGAATAGATAGAGACAAACAAATGAATTTACTTAGTGATAAGAACGTTGCAATAATTGGTGGTGGACCCGTTGGACTGACTATGGCAAAATTATTACAGCAAAACGGCATAGACGTTTCAGTTTACGAAAGAGACAACGACCGAGAGGCAAGAATTTTTGGTGGAACCCTTGACCTACACAAAGGTTCAGGTCAGGAAGCAATGAAAAAAGCGGGATTGTTACAAACTTATTATGACTTAGCCTTACCAATGGGTGTAAATATTGCTGATGAAAAAGGCAATATTTTATCCACAAAAAATGTAAAGCCCGAAAATCGATTTGACAATCCTGAAATAAACAGAAATGACTTAAGGGCTATCTTGTTGAATAGTTTAGAAAACGACACGGTTATTTGGGATAGAAAACTTGTTATGCTTGAACCTGGTAAGAAGAAGTGGACACTAACTTTTGAGAATAAACCGAGTGAAACAGCAGATTTGGTTATTCTTGCCAATGGTGGAATGTCGAAAATAAGGAGCTTTGTTACCGACACGCAAGTTGAAGAAACCGGTACTTTCAACATCCAAGCTGATATTCTTCAACCGGAAATAAACTGTCCCGGATTTTTTCAGCTATGCAACGGCAACCGATTAATGGCGGGACATCAGGGCATTTTATTGTTTGCCAATCCCAATAATAATGGTGCATTGTATTTAGGAATTAGTTTTAAAACGCCCGATGAATGGAAAAATAAAATTCCCTTAGATTTTCAGGACAGAAACAGCGTTGCCGATTTTTTATTGAAAAGATTTTCCAAATGGAGTGAAGTTTACAAACAATTAATACGTTCGGTATCAACATTTCAATGCTTGCCCACAAGGAAATTTCCTTTGAACAATGATTGGAAAAGTAACCGTCCATTACCCATAACAATGATTGGCGATGCTGCTCATTTGATGTCGCCTTTTGCAGGACAGGGTGTAAATACGGGATTATTGGATGCTTTGATATTGTCTGAAAACCTTACAAACGGAGAATTTACAAGTATTGAAAATGCCATCGAAAACTACGAACAACAAATGTTTGTTTATGCAAAAGATACGCAGGACGAATCGACAGAAAACGAAACCGAAATGTTTAGTCCCAATTTTTCGTTTCAAAAATTATTGAATCTATAAACAGTAAGAAAAAACGGCTACTAACAAGCAGTTTTGCAATAGTGGGGCAGAAGTGCAAAATTGAACTTGTGTGCTTCTATCAACTTTTGTACATTAGCTGCCAGTTTAAGATGGGTGCATTTGAGTATGCCCAAAGGAGCCCGCAAGTATGCGCAGGACGAAGCCAGTAGCCGCGCCGATGGTGGCGCGGGTCTATCTGCGCGTCAGCACCGACGCGCAGGACTTGGAACGCCAAGAGGCGATCACTACGGCCGCGAAGGCCGCCGGCTACTACGTCGCCGGCATCTACCGTGAGAAGGCATCCGGCGCACGCGCCGACCGGCCTGAGCTGCTGCGCATGATCGGCGACCTACAGCCCGGCGAGGTGGTCATTGCCGAGAAGATCGACCGCATCAGCCGCCTACCTTTGCCCGAGGCCGAGCGCCTGGTGGCCTCGATACAGGCCAAAGGCGCACGCCTGGCCGTCCCTGGCGTGGTCGATCTATCCGACCTGGCGGCCGAGGCCCAGGGCGTCGCCAAGATCGTGCTGGAAGCCGTGCAGATCATGCTTTTTCGCCTGGCCTTGCAGATGGCCCGCGACGACTACGAGGACAGGCGCGAACGCCAGCGCCAAGGCATTGAGTTGGCCCGCCAGGCCGGGCGGTACAAGGGCCGCCGTGCTGATCCGAAGCGCCGCGCCCAAGTTGTCGCGCTGCGCAAGTCCGGCTACAGCATCAACAAGACCGCCGAGCTGGCCGGGTACAGTGCGGCCCAGGTGAAACGGATATGGGCCGAGGTCAGCCAGGCCGAAGCGAAGCAGCACGGCGCGTTCGTGGAGGACGCATTGACGGAAGCCGATGCCCTGGCCGCTGTCGGCCAGGATGAGCGCCAGGAGGAAAGGGCATGAAGAAGCCGAACCAAGACGACGAGCCGTTTTTCATCACCGAGGAGATTGCGGCCGAAATGATCGCCGGCGGCTATGAGTTCGAGCTGCCGCCCATTCCTTGCACCATCCGCCTACGCGACGTGCTGGAGCGCATGACCGATGCTGAGCTAGCATTGCAGCCGGGCGAGATCGCCGACCAGGAGCGTGAACGCTGCCGGCGCAAGCCGTGTTCAACCTCATGATCTGGTCATGGTATTTTTCATGGCACTGAGCCTGATAGTTCTTGCAAATTGTTGTCACTAAAGGGTTTTGTGTGCTTGTTTACAATCGAGTGGGAGTGACGGGCACTGGCTGGCAATGTCTAGCAACGGCAGGCATTTCGGCTGAGGGTAAAAGAACTTTCCGCTAAGCGATAGACTGTATGTAAACACAGTATTGCAAGGACGCGGAACATGCCTCATGTGGCGGCCAGGACGGCCAGCCGGGATCGGGATACTGGTCGTTACCAGAGCCACCGACCCGAGCAAACCCTTCTCTATCAGATCGTTGACGAGTATTACCCGGCATTCGCTGCGCTTATGGCAGAGCAGGGAAAGGAATTGCCGGGCTATGTGCAACGGGAATTTGAAGAATTTCTCCAATGCGGGCGGCTGGAGCATGGCTTTCTACGGGTTCGCTGCGAGTCTTGCCACGCCGAGCACCTGGTCGCTTTCAGCTGTAAGCGTCGCGGTTTCTGCCCGAGCTGTGGGGCGCGGCGGATGGCCGAAAGTGCCGCCTTGCTGGTTGATGAAGTACTGCCTGAACAACCCATGCGTCAGTGGGTGTTGAGCTTCCCGTTTCAGCTGCGTTTCCTGTTTGCCAGCCGGCCCGAGATCATGGGGTGGGTGCTGGGCATCGTTTACCGCGTCATTGCCACGCACCTGGTCAAGAAAGCGGGCCATACCCACCAAGTGGCCAAGACGGGCGCGGTCACCCTGATCCAGCGTTTTGGATCGGCGCTCAATCTGAATGTTCACTTCCACATGCTGTTTCTCGACGGTGTGTATGTCGAGCAATCCCACGGCTCAGCGCGTTTCCGCTGGGTCAAGGCGCCGACCAGCCCAGAGCTCACCCAGCTGACGCACACCATCGCCCACCGGGTGGGTCGCTATCTGGAACGGCAAGGCCTGCTGGAACGGGATGTCGAAAACAGCTATCTGGCCTCGGATGCGGTGGATGACGACCCGATGACACCCCTGCTGGGGCACTCGATCACTTACCGTATCGCTGTCGGTTCACAGGCGGGGCGAAAGGTGTTCACTTTGCAAACTCTGCCGACCAGTGGTGATCCGTTCGGTGACGGGATTGGCAAGGTAGCCGGGTCCAGCCTGCACGCCGGCGTGGCGGCCAGGGCCGATGAACGCAAGAAGCTCGAACGGCTGTGCCGGTACATCAGCCGCCCGGCGGTATCCGAGAAGCGGCTGTCGTTAACACGAGGCGGCAACGTGCGCTACCAGCTCAAGA
>NZ_VOYR01000027.1:0-4723 GCF_013420185.1 Acinetobacter sp. YH01025
GGCCAGGCCTCAGCATTTTATTATGGTGATCCCCTGGGCGAAATGCGCCTGGTAAGCAGAGTTTTTGAAACGTAAGGCCTTTGAATAAGACAAAAGGCTGCCTCATCGCTAACTTTGCAACAGTGCCGTTGCTCTCAGAGTTGTCGTAATTTGATGGACTATTGTCGTAATTGCTTATGGAGTTGTCGTAGTTGCTTGGAGAAATGTCGTAGTTGGATGGGGAGTAGTCATAGGGAAGACGAGCTTCATCCACTAAAACAATTGGCAGGTCAGCAAGTGCCTGCCCCGATGCCATCGCAAGTACGAGGCTTAGAACCACCTTCAACAGATCGCGCATAGTCTTCCCCAGCTCTCTAACGCTTGAGTTAAGCCGCGCCGCGAAGCGGCGTCGGCTTGAACGAATTGTTAGACATTATTTGCCGACTACCTTGGTGATCTCGCCTTTCACGTAGTGAACAAATTCTTCCAACTGATCTGCGCGCGAGGCCAAGCGATCTTCTTGTCCAAGATAAGCCTGCCTAGCTTCAAGTATGACGGGCTGATACTGGGCCGGCAGGCGCTCCATTGCCCAGTCGGCAGCGACATCCTTCGGCGCGATTTTGCCGGTTACTGCGCTGTACCAAATGCGGGACAACGTAAGCACTACATTTCGCTCATCGCCAGCCCAGTCGGGCGGCGAGTTCCATAGCGTTAAGGTTTCATTTAGCGCCTCAAATAGATCCTGTTCAGGAACCGGATCAAAGAGTTCCTCCGCCGCTGGACCTACCAAGGCAACGCTATGTTCTCTTGCTTTTGTCAGCAAGATAGCCAGATCAATGTCGATCGTGGCTGGCTCGAAGATACCTGCAAGAATGTCATTGCGCTGCCATTCTCCAAATTGCAGTTCGCGCTTAGCTGGATAACGCCACGGAATGATGTCGTCGTGCACAACAATGGTGACTTCTACAGCGCGGAGAATCTCGCTCTCTCCAGGGGAAGCCGAAGTTTCCAAAAGGTCGTTGATCAAAGCTCGCCGCGTTGTTTCATCAAGCCTTACGGTCACCGTAACCAGCAAATCAATATCACTGTGTGGCTTCAGGCCGCCATCCACTGCGGAGCCGTACAAATGTACGGCCAGCAACGTCGGTTCGAGATGGCGCTCGATGACGCCAACTACCTCTGATAGTTGAGTCGATACTTCGGCGATCACCGCTTCCCTCATGATGTTTAACTCCTGAATTAAGCCGCGCCGCGAAGCGGTGTCGGCTTGAATGAATTGTTAGGCGTCATCCTGTGCTCCCGAGAACCAGTACCAGTACATCGCTGTTTCGTTCGAGACTTGAGGTCTAGTTTTATACGTGAACAGGTCAATGCCGCCGAGAGTAAAGCCACATTTTGCGTACAAATTGCAGGCAGGTACATTGTTCGTTTGTGTCTCTAATCGTATGCCAAGGAGCTGTCTGCTTAGTGCCCACTTTTTCGCAAATTCGATGAGACTGTGCGCGACTCCTTTGCCTCGGTGCGTGTGCGACACAACAATGTGTTCGATAGAGGCTAGATCGTTCCATGTTGAGTTGAGTTCAATCTTCCCGACAAGCTCTTGGTCGATGAATGCGCCATAGCAAGCAGAGTCTTCATCAGAGTCATCATCCGAGATGTAATCCTTCCGGTAGGGGCTCACACTTCTGGTAGATAGTTCAAAGCCTTGGTCGGATAGGTGCACATCGAACACTTCACGAACAATGAAATGGTTCTCAGCATCCAATGTTTCCGCCACCTGCTCAGGGATCACCGAAATCTTCATATGACGCCTAACGCCTGGCACAGCGGATCGCAAACCTGGCGCGGCTTTTGGTACAAAAGGCGTGACAGGTTTGCGAATCCGTTGCTGCCACTTGTTAACCCTTTTGCCAGATTTGGTAACTATAATTTATGTTAGAGGCGAAGTCTTGGGTAAAAACTGGCCTAAAATTGCTGGGGATTTCAGGAAAGTAAACATCACCTTCCGGCTCGATGTCTATTGTAGATATATGTAGTGTATCTACTTGATCGATCAGGCTTTTGTATATCTCCCCACCACCTGAAACAATGACATGATCCGTTATTTTCTTTAGGTTGGTTAAAGCATCTTTAATTGATGGAAAGATCAATACGTTCTCATTGTCAGATGTAAAACTTGAACGTGTTACGACCGCATACTTTCGGTTGGGTAATGCTCCCATTGATTCAAAAGTCTTGCGTCCAACCAACAGCCATTGGTTATAGGTAATAGCTTTAAACAGGAGCTGTTCACCTTTGGCACTCCATGGAATATCAGGGCCATTCCCGATAACTCCATTCTTCGATATAGCTACCATTAGTGATAGTTTCACAATTCTTCCTCAGAGGTTAACATTTTATTAGTAAGCATGCTCGTTTTGTCACCCGCTGATGCTTACCGTTAATTAATATAATCACTTGTATTAAATAGACTTTCTTTAAAAATACAAGACACTCTGTTATTACAAATCGTGCATGCCGTCTATCCTGCTTGCACGATGCACATTATCTCACCCAAAGAACTCATAACATTTTAATTTATTTAGCATTAAATTAAAACTCTACCGGTAAACAAGCATCTCTAGGCGTAAAAAACAGGCACTTTTTTAAATCCCAGCTAGAATAGGCTGTATAGGCAGACAGTTGCAAGACAAGGAGCGTTTTATGTCTAACAGTCCATTTTTAAATTCTATACGCACGGATATGCGACAAAAAGGTTATGCGCTGAAAACTGAAAAAACTTACCTGCACTGGATTAAGCGTTTTATTCTGTTTCACAAAAAACGTCATCCTCAGACCATGGGCAGTGAAGAGGTCAGGCTGTTTTTATCCAGCTTAGCAAACAGCAGACATGTAGCCATAAACACGCAGAAAATCGCTTTAAATGCCCTAGCTTTTTTGTACAACAGGTTTTTACAACAGCCGTTGGGCGATATTGATTATATCCCTGCAAGCAAGCCTAGACGGCTACCCTCTGTTATCTCTGCAAATGAAGTGCAACGCATTTTGCAGGTTATGGATACTCGCAACCAAGTTATTTTTACGCTGCTGTATGGTGCAGGTTTGCGCATTAATGAATGCTTGCGTTTGCGGGTTAAAGATTTTGATTTTGATAATGGCTGCATCACTGTGCATGACGGTAAGGGTGGGAAAAGCAGAAACAGCCTACTGCCCACGCGCCTAATCCCAGCAATAAAATAACTCATTGAGCAAGCGCGGCTTATTCAGCAAGACGACAACTTACAAGGCGTAGGGCCATCGCTGCCTTTTGCTTTAGATCACAAATACCCTTCTGCTTATCGACAAGCGGCGTGGATGTTTGTCTTTCCCTCCAGCACGCTCTGCAACCACCCGTATAACGGCAAATTATGCCGCCATCATCTGCATGACTCCGTTGCGCGAAAGGCATTGAAGGCAGCCGTACAAAAAGCAGGCATCGTTAGCAAGCGTGTCACTTGTCATACATTTCGTCACTCGTTTGCTACGCATCTATTACAAGCGGGGCGTGATATTCGCACTGTGCAAGAACTCTTAGGGCATAACGATGTTAAGACCACGCAAATCTATACGCATGTGTTGGGTCAGCATTTTGCCGGCACCACCAGTCCTGCGGATGGACTGATGCTACTTATCAATCAGTAAAAGTAGATAAATATCTTTATGTAGCCCTGAGTAGCCCCTGATACTTTTTATGGTGAAAAAGATAAACAATCATAGAGGGGATAAATATGAGCCAGTTCTACCATTGTTCAGATAAGTTTAAGCAAGATACTGTCAATCACAGTGACCATTCATGGTCATTACACTTCCTCCAGTTGCCAGACAATGCCTAACATAAAAACGCAAAAGCCCAAAAGTCAGAGCTTAGGTGTTCTAGGCGTTTTCTAAGCGCTGAAGAAATACGTCTTACCGTAGATTGCGTGCGTTTCTGAAGCACATTTTCCTTATACATGGCTTTATCCCAGGCAGCTTCATCAAGCTCTTGGAGTAACAAGCCAGTAATAATGCGACACTCTCGGGTTTGTAGCGAGCCGCTGGTGAGATCGGAGTTATAGCGGAAAGGGGTCATTTGTAATTATTTGTGGGTGGAGGATAGTTAACTTATTATTGTAGTTGGAAGAGGCTGCTTTCCAAACATTAGCACCTCGTAATGCTTGTTACTGTATATTAATTTATGCTCTTAGCGCATGTTAATGGGCTATTACAATGCATAATGTCCACATCAAGATAACTGTGGCTTAACACCTGTACAAGCGAAAAAAATCAATCACCTGTCCGGAAATACGGGATCACTGTAAAGTGTTGGTGAGGCAGTCTAGGAGGGGGATTTAATTTGGGATACTGATGAAAGGATTATGATCAGTTGGATATAGGATCGTACTAAGCTGAGCGGCAGGTTAGCTAGATTAGTTAACCAGATAAGTGAAATCTAGTTCCAAACTATTTTGTCATTTTTAATTTTCGTATTAGCTTACGACGCTACACCCAGTTCCCATCTATTTTGTCACTCTTCCCTAAATAATCCTTAAAAACTCCATTTCCACCCCTCCCAGTTCCCAACTATTTTGTCCGCCCACAGGCGTGGCGGCCAGGGCCGATGAACGCAAGAAGCTCGAACGGCTGTGCCGGTACATCAGCCGCCCGGCGGTATCCGAGAAGCGGCTGTCGTTAACACGAGGCGGCAACGTGCGCTACCAGCTCAAGA
>NZ_VOYR01000028.1:0-4632 GCF_013420185.1 Acinetobacter sp. YH01025
TTGAATCCTTAGAACATATGCAAAGCACAAGTTCTGTATCTAATAATACATAACAAAAGTGCATTTGCAAACAGGGTTGTTATGCAATGCAACAATTAGAATTAATCTTAGATCAATTTATAAACACGATACCTAAAAAGCCTTACGCTAGTGATAATCTTAACTACGGCGTGAAGATCTATAGCAAAGATGCTGCTTTGCTTAAAGTTTATTTACAGCCTAATCACCCTTATTATCTGCATAACATCGTTTTTGATCTTGATTATGAAGCATCATTAGTAGAGATACTTTACTCAAAAACAGGCCTACCGTTACCCAACCTTATAATTGAAAATAAAGAAAACGGTAGGAGCCATGCAATCTACCAGTTAAAGTCACCAGTATTTAAAACTGATGCAAGCAGACAGAAGCCAATCATTTACCTAAATGCTATTCACAGTACGTTACAGCACGTTTTAGATGCTGATGCGAATTACACAGGATTAATATGCAAAAATCCTCTAAATGATCGCTGGCGTACAAATACGCTACGCCATACGCCGTATTCACTAGATGAACTAGCTAACAAATTAGAAATTGACTGGAAGCAGATCAGTAAACCAATAAAACAAGATGAAGCTGTAGGACTTGGGCGCAATTGCTACATTTTCCATAAAGCTAGACATTGGTCATATGTTGCGATTAGAAAGCACAGAGGTGCTACATACAACACGTGGCTACAATCGGTACTAGATCATTGTTTAAAGCTAAATGAGGGCATTACAGAACCGCTAGGCTATAACGAAGTGAAAGGTATTTCTAAATCAATTGCTCGATGGGTATGGAAACGAGATCCTCATTGTTATGCCATGTTTATTGAACGTCAAACAATGAAAGGGCGTAAAGGTGGTAAAGCTAAAGGTGAAGCATATAGCTTTAAACGTGAGCAAGCAGTCAAGCTGAAAGAGCAAGGAATGAATAACACTCAGATTGCTAAACAACTTGAGGTATCCAGGTATACGATCATTCGTTGGCTAGGGGGTGTCACAATAGCCTAAATCAGATAATAGCGCTTTGGCGTTACTATCCTAATTTTCTGTTAAATTTTTACCGCACTATTTTGGAAGATTTAAAGAGATTATACTTCATTATTTTCTTAATTCTCAATTCAACTCTAAGCCTTATATTTAAAGGGTTCCAGCAATATTTTTTATATAAGAATTAAAGGCTATTTTATATCTTTTCATAGTTACAGTTATAGGAATAGTAATTCACTTAGTATTTTATCTATATCGTTAGTGATAGTAGAGTGATAAATAGATATGTATTTTCTTAGTTTATTGATAGGAGTAGTTAGATAGAGATGACAGAAAGTAGTAAGGCTAAGAGTAAAAGAAAAATTGTTACATACCTATGTGACTATGAATGGGTACAAGAGATATCAGTATTCCCAAAAATAGACTTTGATGATTTAGATTTCTCAAAAGTATTTGCTAGAGATTGTGTTTTAGAATTTTTTGATACTTTAAAAACTAAGTTACGAAAGAGTGTAGACACTAAAAATACTGCATTCTTTATACGGCTCAGATCTATGAATAAATCATTCCCTTTTAATGTAAGGGATGACTGGGATGAATTGAGTAAAGAAAACTATTACATTACTCAAATGTATATCCATATATATTGTTCTCAAAAAGTTGAAATTAAAGAGCTTATAAAATCTGTTTATGATCCTGAATTATTTAATCTAAAGTTCAGGACAACAACAGACGAAAAAATTATTAGTTATTGTTCAACATTGAAAGATCAGGAATTTTACAATTTGAATAAGCTAACCAATCAACCAGTGAGGAATTTTTATCTTATTAACAAAGCAGGGCTAGTGAAACGTGATAAAAGCCTAAAGTTAGATATCAAATCAAAAAATAAAGTTGTAACAGATAAGCCTGAACATAAACAAAAATATGTAAAGTGGACTAACAAGAATATGACTAAATCTAGTGCTGAAACAGTAGAAGATGGTTGGGACTGAATTGTAAATTATGTAATCTGAGTAGCATCTATTTTATTAAAAAATAGGTGCTTATATGGCTATATAAAAAATAATAATAAACTAATTTAATCAATAGTTTAATTTAGTTTATTAGATGACAATAGATATATAGATTGTTAGGCAAACAGCCTCTTTAAATATTCTGAGATTATTCTAAACAAAGCCATTAAATAACGCAGTCTATAGATACATCTAGGAAAAGACGACCTTAATTTGGGGGGCGTGTATTTTTAGGTTCAATCGACAAACGTGCGTTTCTATAACTTTTTAAAACTGTGTACGTGAATAGAAATTAATTAACAGGGTGGTTGTACAGTTTCATTCACGTAGACGTTGCGGATATACTTCATTTGAAGCCAATAACGATCATAAAGGTGACTAAAATGGGTGAGTGGAGTGAATACTTTGCGGACTTCCCCGAAGAAGATATGGGTAACTATCGAAATGGTGTTTTTGATCCTGAACTAGCAAGACGCAGACATCCTGATAATTTCGTATCGAACTACGTTTCTCCAAAAGAAGCACAATTGCGGAAAGAGCAACAAGAGATATTGATGCGCTTAAAGGGCATTGATACGAAAAAGTAAATCAAAACATTAAGGCTCGCTATAGGCGAGCTTTTTTATGCCTAATGAAAAACTATCATTAGACTATACTCAAAAAACAATAATATTTAATGATAAAAAAACCTATCAATAAACTATCATTCCTAATTAAATGATAGTATTATCACAATACTTATAAAAATAGGTTTAAATGAGAAATGACAGTTCGAATCTATGTAAGAGCAAGTACAAAAGACCAAGATGCAGAAAGAGCATTAGATGATTTAAGAAAATTTGCTTTAACCATCAAAGATGATGTGAAAGAGTATGTAGAGAATGAATCAGGTACAAAGCTAGATCGCCCTGTATTGAATAGATTATTAGATGAATCAAAAAATGGAGATACGCTGTTAGTTGAAAGCGTAGACCGCCTATCTAGGCTCTCTCAAAAGGATTTTGATATATTGAAAGGACGTATTAAAGAAAAAGGGTTAAAGCTGGTTGTTGCTGACCTACCAACTACACACATGCTTATCAGTTCAACAGATACCATCACAGGCTCTATTCTAAATCTTGTAAATAACATGCTGATAGATTTGTTGGCGACTATGGCAAGGTTAGACAATGACAAACGCCGTGAAAGAATTAAACAAGGTTTAGCAAGATCAGGATATAAGCCGACAGGTAAGAAAGCAGATACAGCTAAACATGCTAGAATCAAAGAGTTAAATGCTAAAGGTTTAACAAAAGAAGAAATAGCGAAAGCTGTAGGTGTGGGCGTTGCTACTGTGTACAGGGTTTTGAAAAGGATTTAGTTACAGCGACTAAATCCTTTACATAGGGCTTAAAGGCCAAGGCGGGCTATTTTTCAGCTTTATGAAGTAAAAGTATTTGAATAAAAATTCTACTATGTAAGCCATACAGAACAAAAACAGCATCAAATATATAACTAGTAAACAAATCATGAATACGGTTTCCCACGATTCATAATAATTTCTATATAGTTTTTTAATCACATCCCAACTGTGCATACTAATTAAAATCACAGTAATGATTAGAACAGCTAGAGTAAAAAGAATGTTCATGTAATGCGAATATTTATAATTTCATTTTTAAGCATACAAGGAGTTTGCTTTTTTAACAAACTACTTAACTTTAACAGTGTTTTTTTATTAAAAACACACATGCTAAATGTTGTATATTATTGTTCATATAGCAGAACAAGAATGAACATATATGAGCAATCTATCAATTAACCAAGCCAGCAAACTGTTCAAAGTCAGTCGTAACACTATCTATGCTCGCATAAAGAAAGGTGACTTAACTAAGAATGCAGATGGGTTTGTTTCTGTTCAAGATATGATACGTTTATTTGGAAATAAGGCAGATAAGAAAGCAACAGAACAAGCTGTCAATGAACTACTGAACAGTGCAAATAATATTGTACAACCAACTGAACAGCCGAAAAGCAATAATGAACAATTATTTATACAGCAGATTGAACAATTAAAATTACAAGTTGAACAGTTAGAGAAGCAACTGGAATATGTAAAGGCAAATGAAGCATGGTTGAAAGAACAGCTTAATCAGCGATTGATTGAACATAAAAACCAAGAAAAAAGAGGGGGGATTTTTTCTAAAATATTTAGATAAGCTACAACCAAACATAAACATAGCCCTAGAAGCCACGTAGCGACGCATAGAGCATTGTTAAGACACTAGGTTATACTAGGGTAGCCTGATTATTTAAAATGGCTATAATGAGAGCTGAGAGCGTTTAAACGCTATGTATTATTTTTCGGAGTATTGAGCAACTAAAAAGGATAATAGAATTAGAAGTTTTTTTGCTGATACGATCTGTGTTAAAACTATTACAGAAATGAAAAAGCCCGTAACTTTCAAATCTTGGCGGACTAGAAGTTACAGGCTTGAATCCTTAGAACATATGCAAAGCACAAGTTCTGTATCTAATAATACATAACAAAAGTGCATTTGCAAACAGGGTTGTTATGCAATGCAACAATTAGAATTAATCTTAGATCAATTTATAAACAC
>NZ_VOYR01000029.1:0-4439 GCF_013420185.1 Acinetobacter sp. YH01025
TATTGGCATCCATGAAGGAATATCGAGAAGCCATAGCAGACGATAAGAAGCGATTAGAGCAGTTTTACAACCAAGTCGCTAGTGGAGTGCTAGACAAGGCTGAAAAATCGCTAGAAAACGCAAATAAGAAGCATACAGGTGCATTAAACAACAGTATTCAGGCATTAAACGAAGCTACAAACAGGCTCAACTTAAAACTTATCCTTATTTTTGCCAGCACGTTTGTGGCTGTGATGATGGTATTCATTTTGGCAATCTTCTTATACGTGCCAAGCAAAGACGAAATTGATAACCGTAGAGCTGATATGGCTTTACTAAAAAAATATCCGCTACAAATTAGAGAAAGTGATGGTGAAACATTGGTGAGAATCATGAGGAAAAATTGCTATTCGTTTGAACCGAGTAGTGTCAAAGAAAAAACGTATGACTGGTGTCAGATCGACCCTAAAAAATACTAGTTGATCGGTACTTTGCTTGGTTTTTCTTATTACTGATCAGATTACAGCAAGCGCAAAGTTGCCCGACTTTGAAACATGGCTAAAGCCATATTTCAAAGCATCGAGCTGAAATTTCGCATAAGAGATTTTATGTTAAATAAGACTATTAAGATCAGTTATAATTATCCAATAAGTGATTAAAAATAATAAGGTAATTTATGTCTACATGGGTGTGGGTACTTATTTATTTGGCAGTTAGCTTAATGTTCAAATGGATTATTTCATGGGGTGGAGCTGATTATATTAAAGGCTGGAAGAGTATCTTTTTCTTAGATATGGAATCAAGCTCATGGAATGAAGAACAGCTTAGAGCTATGGCTTTGTTTCTATGGATAGCATTTACCATTCTTTTTATTATAGGTTTAATTTACCCCGAATTTAGATTCTATAAGCTTAAAAATAGTTTGTAAAAAACGGAGCTTAAGCT
The DNA here is from genome assembly GCF_013420185.1 of Acinetobacter sp. YH01025. Lineage (NCBI taxonomy): Bacteria > Pseudomonadati > Pseudomonadota > Gammaproteobacteria > Moraxellales > Moraxellaceae > Acinetobacter > Acinetobacter sp. YH01025. The sequence continues at coordinate 925 of NZ_VOYR01000029.1, forward strand.
CCGTTTTTATGGGTGATTTTTTAAATCATTCAGCATTGCATCACGTAAAATCTTATTCATACGTGTCTGATAGCCTTTGCCTTGTGCTTTTAGCCATTGCATGACATCTGCATCAATGCGTACTGTAGTCACTTGTTTAGTTGGCTTATAAAACGGATTTTGGACAGCATTTTTCCAAAAGCTTTCATCAAGTTCAGGAATGTCGGAAAAGTCTATTTCACTGTCTGCGCGTTTAGCCAGAGCTTCAAGTCTTGCCTTTTGTTCTTCAGACAAAACAGGAGGTTTATTCAAATCTACTTTGTACGTAACGGTTTTGCTCATACTGTTTCCTCTCTTTTTTCTCTGCCTGTCGTGCCGAAATAATGCGGATATGATCCATCCCATTATGGTCTTGTACTGTGTGGGCCACCAATAAAACAGCTTGCCCATGTACCATACCTATCGCTTGCCAACGATATTCACCATTTTCAAAGCGATCCTGTTTATATAAGGCATGAGCATCGTAAAAAACCAATGTCGCATCTTCAAAAGCTATACCATGCTTTTTAAGGTTTATTTCTGCTTTATGCTCATCCCATGAAAACTCAATTTCCATAGTTGCATCGCTTTTTGTTAATATAAAAATGTTAATACAAAATTGTAACTTTTGCAAAGTTCTTCCATTTTTTATTGGCAAAAGCTTACAGAATCGAACATAAAAAAGCCGACTTGTTTCAAAGTCGGCTTTTTGCTGTTTTTATGCTCAGGGTTAAATTTTTAAGTATTTGATTTTTATATTAATATACAAGTGTATTGCGTATAACCACCATTATGTTAAATAGAATCAAAAAACCTCCAATAAAATCGTTATAGTATTATTATTTATTGAGTAGATAAGAGAATTAAATTAGTGAAATACTCAAATGAAAAAATAGTAAAAGCTCTCTTACTTTCTCCTTTACCACTACTTTTTTTCACAGCAGTCCGGTTTATCGTAATGAATCAGGAATACAGCCTATACTCGATTTTAGTGGTTCTTGTAGGGCACGGTCTTGTCTACTTGGCTTATTGTATTTTGACTGTACCTTTCAGCTTCATATTCTCAATTCTTTTAAATCGTTATAACAGTCTTAATTTATTAACTATCTGTATTGCCTCTATAATTATTGCTACTCCATTTTTTATTCTTTTTGAATGGAGTCACACAGGAGAAATTTCGAAAGAGTGGTGGAAAATGTATACCAATACATGGACTATTTTTATGGCTCTCTTTCCTGGCTTATGTTATTGGCTGTTTTTAATTAATTTAAAAGATAAAGAATAGTTATGAAAAAAATATTATATTTTAATTTCTTAGCGATTATTTTGACTTATGTATCTTTGCTTTATCAAAAAAATATATTAGTTGCTCGCATAGTTGTAGATAAGCTTGAAAAAGTTGAAGTCATAGCTGGGGGATTTCCTCTACAGTTCCTTATAGATGGTGAAACCTCTCCAGTCGGAAGTATAAGTATCAATCCTTTATTTATTTTCATCGGCATGGATCAATTTGTTTTTCTCAATTTTTTTATTGATTATTTATTTTGGGTAAGTATTTTATTTGCTTTTTCTATGATTGTGAAAAAGTACAGAATTGTATAGATCTCCTAAAATTAACATAATACACGTTATACGAAATGCGTTATAATTATCTATAGAAATCAATGCTGTAGTTTCTAGTTTATAGCCCGAACATCCCTGTTCGGGCTTTTTTTATGATTTTTCACGTTTCACGCCTATTATTTAAGCAATGTTTCACAACTTTGATTAGCTCCAGTAAATAATTAAAACCTAGATAATAAGAACCGAGCGAGTGTCTACGAGCGATTGAGCATCATCAAAATTTCGCCCTCGCCTTTTCTCTGATTACAAGCTCCCTTTCGATTTTAAACGGTAGGTACAGAGCATCCCGAATGGGTGCGAACTTTGGAGCTTTTGCTTTTCAAAAAGTATGAGCGAAGCGAATACATTACAAATGCTTTTGCTTTTAGATTTCACAAATAGGATTAACCAAAAACTGCCCCACGAAGCGAGGAACGAGCTTCAATAGAGTACGAGCTTTAGCGAGTACCTAGGGCAGTTTGCACTCCCCTCTCGAAAGGCTTTTAATTATTTTTAAAGCTTTTAAATGCTTTTAGATAAGCTGAAAACATTGATATGAGAGGACTACAGCTTATATAAGCACACAAATTCTCTTGTATAAGCACACAAATTCTCTTGTATAAGCACACAAATTCTCTTGTATAAGCACACAAATTCTCTTGATTTACACACATAAAATATATAGTGTGTAAATACACATTAATAATAACGTGTATTTAATATGAAGAATGGTTTAGTTGTGAAAGATAATGCATTAATAAACGCCAGTTATAATTTAGAACTAACGGAACAGCGTTTAGTCATGCTTGCAATCATTAATGCAAGGGAATTAGGGCGGGGTATTACGGCAGATAGCAAACTAGAAATACATGCTAGTGACTATGCAAAACTATTTAATGTATCACCTGATGCATCCTACAAAGCCCTGAAAGATGCCGTAAATAATCTATTTAACAGGCAGTTTAGCTATACAGCCGAATATAAAAAAACAGGGAAGGTAGGTATCGTTCGCTCTCGCTGGGTAAGCCGTATTTTTTATGTAGATGATTTGGCATTACTAGAAATTACTTTCGCACCTGATGTAGTTCCTTTAATCACTAGATTAGAAGAACACTTTACAAAATATGAAGCCAAACAAGTTGCACACCTAACCAGTAAGTATGCCACTAGACTTTATGAGTTATTAATCGCTTGGCGTGAAGTTGGTAAAACACCTGTTTTTGAACTACAACAATTACGTAAAAATTTAGGTGTTGAAGATGATGAATATCAACGTATGCACCATTTTAAAAGCCGTGTATTAGAAACTGCCATTACTCAAATCAATGAACATACAGACATAAAAGCCACTTATGAGCAACACAAGAAAGGGCGTACAATTACTGGGTTTTCATTCAAGTTTAAGCAGAAACAACAACCGAAAAAATTAGATTCTAAGCGTGACCCAAACACACCTGACTTTTTTATCAAAATGACCGATGCACAACGCCATTTATTTGCAAAAAAAATGTCAGAAATGCCTGAAATGGGGAAATATTCACAAGGTACAGAAAGCTACCAGCAATTTGCTATCCGTATAGCAGATATGCTGTTAGAGCCTGAAAAATTCAGAGAGCTTTATCCAATTTTAGAAAAATCAGGATTTCAGCCATGATTAAATTAAATAACCTATCAACCGATCTAAAGCATGTGACCGTTGAATACCTCGACATCGTAAATTATGAAATTGCGAGGGAAAATATATGCGGTTATATCTTCCTATTATCCCGACTATCCAAAGATGCCGAACCCACCGAAAAAATGCAGATGGAAAGCAAAATACAGAACTTAATTTACTATCGGGATAATTTACAAATCGAGGACAAGGACAATATTCAAAAGGTTTTAAATACGCT
>NZ_VOYR01000002.1:0-343925 GCF_013420185.1 Acinetobacter sp. YH01025
CACGATTAATGAGAGCTCTGTTATATGCGGGCCAATTGGTTGTGCGGTAGATTTTGTGTGTAGGCTTCTTCATTTGAAAATTATATTGCTGAAGAAGCCGTCTATGCTAGGTTTGTGCAACAAAGTCTTGCTTAACTATAAAAATAAGGAGTAGACAGACAATGTCTATTACAAAACTTTATCGAGTGAAAGATCTCGTAAACTATCCAGCACGTGCTGGTAAGGTCTATGTAGACCGTTCTGGTCGCACACGAACACTCTCCCATCGTGATGCAACCACTGGCTTACTGAACATTTCAGAGTCCATGCTTTGGAAGCTTGTAAGACGTGGAGACTTCCCTGCTCCCACTTATATTACTGCAAGTATGCCTACATGGTCTGAGAATCAAATCAATGAATGGTTAACAAGTAAAAATAGAGCTGCATAGCGACTATTTTATTTCTCTTAAAGCCTGTCATTAGACAGGCTTAAATATATATAAATTATATTTAGGTCTTAGTCTCGGTTTACCCATAAGCTCATATAAGTGATCTGCCCAATCCTGCATCATATATCTACGCTCTTCTAAATACTTTGCTCGGTTATAAGCAAGTCCATTTGGATCTTTGACTCGATGCGCCAGTTGATGCTCAATATAATCGATACGCTTCTTTAAGACTTCATCAAGGATTGTTCTTGCTGAAGCTCTAGATCCATGGGCTGTATGCTTTCCTGCAAAGCCTAATCTTTCAAGTGCTTTATTCATGGTATTTTCAGAAATATAGTTCTTTCCATCTCGTCCAATAAAGAAGTACTCACTTTCGGGATATAAGTCAATGATGGATTCAAGCAATTCAATAGCTTGTATTGACAGTGGTACGATATGATCTTGTTTAGTTTTACTACTTACAAATTTTAAGCATCGTTCATCTTTATAATAATATGCTTTCTTAAGGCTTCTAATCTCGCCTGGGCGTTGAAAGATCAATAATGAGATCTTGAGTGCCACTTGTGTCATAATCATGCTTCTAGGAAACTGCTCAGGGTAACTCCATATCGCTTTGACTAATGCACTTAAGTCTTTCGCCTCAGTTACGGCTGGATGATTTTTTTCGGTGGTGTAGGTAACTCAATATCTTCAATCGGGTTGTAAGTTATGAGTTTTCTTTTTCTAGCAAATTTGAAGATTTGATTTAAGTCGGACTTTAATCTTTTAGCAACAGCATAAGCTTTTCTCTCAAGAATAGGTTGAAATACCCGATCCTCCAGTAGCTCCAATGTTAATTGATCAAAGCTCAACTTGCCTATATATGGCAGTGCGTCATGCTCTAAGCGACGAATTGTTTCGCTGTCTTGCTTTTGTTCTACTTTTCGCTTATCTAGCCATTTAGATGCAATCACGGCAAAGGTATTTTCTATTTCATGTCGGCGTTGGTGTTTAGCTTGTAAACGTTTTGTTGCTGGATCAATCCCCTGTTGAATAAGTATCTTGTACTCATCTCTAATTCTACGTGCATCTTCTAAAGAGATTTCGGGATACGTACCGAGGGATACTTCATTGCGCTTGTTTGTATATGGGCGGGTATAATTAAATATCCAATAGCGACTACCATTCGGATCAACACGAAAGTAGAGATTTCCGCCATCACCAATCTTTATGCTCTTTTGAGGATCAGCTTTAAGTTTTTTAATTTGAAGCGCTGTGAGCTTATTTTGAGTACGTGCCATTAGAAAAACCACGCAAAAAAAAATGTAGTAAGTTTTAACTTACTACATTTCTTACTACTTTATAACCGTCGATTTACGTCAAGTGTCAACGTGTGTCGTACCGTTATATTCCAACTTTAACCAATATAATCAATCGCTTATATTGCGCTAAGCAATGTTGGAAAGTGTTGTATGGCGGAAGCGGTGAGATTCGAACTCACGGAGGACTCACACCCTCGTCGGTTTTCAAGACCGGTGCATTAAACCGCTCTGCCACGCTTCCATGTGCGCCATAATACGAAGCTTTTTTCCATCTGACAAGTAAAAATTACATTCAAGTGACTCAAATGAATATTATTTCATCAAATGTTTAAAGTTTGGCGGCCAATTCAGCACCTTCGCGAATGGCGCGCTTGGCATCCAGTTCCGCCGCCAGTTTTGCCCCGCCAATAATGTGATACTGCGCCAAGGTCTGCTGGCCATTTTCCGGCATAATCTCTTTGATCGATTCCTGCCCGGCACAGACCACCACGGTATCGACTCGCAATAACTGGTCATGGCCATCCATTTCTACCCATAAGCCTTCATCACCAATGGCTTTATATTGCACCCCGCGTAACATGCGTACGCCGTGCTTTTTCAGTTGTGCACGATGCACCCAGCCGGTGGTTTTACCTAAGCCGGCACCCAATGGCGTGGTTTTACGCTGCAACAAATAAATTTCACGCACAGGGGGATGAATTTCCGGTGCCTGCATACCGCCTTCAGATACATAGTGTGGATTTAAATCGACGCCCCACTCGCGTTTCCAGTCCTCCACAGGTTGCGGCTGTGGCTGCTGCTCCGGTTTTAATAAAAACTCGGACACATCAAAGCCAATGCCGCCAGCGCCAATTACCGCCACTTTATGACCGACAGGCGCGCCATTCAGCACTTCGGCATAAGACAGAACTTGGGGTAAATCGCTGCCCGGAATATTGAGTGTACGTGGCACCACACCAGTGGCAACAATCACCTCCTCAAAACCTTCACGTTCCAGCTGCTCGCGGTTAACTTTGGTATTCAGACGTACATCTACGCCAGTTTTTTCCAGCTGCACCTTAAAATAGCGGATGGTTTCGTGGAATTCTTCTTTGCCCGGAATCACTTTGGCCAGATTAAACTGCCCGCCGACATCGGCATTGGCTTCAAATAATGTCACCTGATGACCACGGCCTGCAGCCACCGTTGCAGCAGACATACCAGCGACTCCACCGCCCACCACGGCAATTCGTTTTGGCTGTTTGGTTTTAACATAGACCAGTTCGGTTTCATAACCTGCACGCGGATTGACCAGACAGGTCGCGCGCTGGTTTTTAAAGGTATGATCCAGACAGGCCTGATTACAAGCAATACAGGTATTGATTTCATCGACCCGGTTGGTGGCGGTTTTATTGACCCAGAAAGCATCGGCCAGTAAAGGACGCGCCATCTGAATCATGTCGGCTTTGCCCGCTGCCAGAATTTCTTCGGCCGTATCTGGCATATTAATCCGGTTAGAAGCAATCACCGGAATCGACACTTGCTGTTTCACGGCTGCGGTGTAATCGACAAACGCCGCGCGCGGCACCGAAGTCACAATGGTCGGAATACGCGCTTCATGCCAGCCAATACCGGTATTCAGTAAAGTCACACCGGCCTGTTCCAAAGCTTTGGCTACCGTGATGACTTCATCCATAGTGTTGCCATCATGTACCAGATCCAGCATCGACAGACGGAAACAGATAATAAACTTATCGCCAATTTCTGCACGAATGGCTTTGACAATTTCCACAGCAAAGCGCATTCGGTTTTCAATCGGGCCACCCCAACGGTCATTGCGCTGATTGACATGACGGCTTAAAAACTGGTTTAGCAAATAGCCTTCAGAACCCATGATTTCCACGCCATCATAACCGGCTTTTTTGGCCAGACTGGCGGTTTTCACATAGTCCTGAATGGTGTTTAAAATCTGTTTATCGCTGAGTTGGCGCGGTTTAAATGGTGAAATTGGCGATTTAATCGGGCTAGCCGACACCACAAAAGGCTGATAGCCATAACGGCCGGCATGCAGAATCTGCAACAGGATTTTGGCGCCATGCTTATGTACCGCATGTGTCACCAGTCGATGCGGTGCAATATCCCCCAAGGTATTCATGGTGCCGCCGGCCGGTAATAACCAGCCCTGACGGTTCGGGGAAATCCCGCCCGTAATAATCAGGCCAACGCCGCCTTTGGCACGCTCACCAAAATAGGCCGCCAGTTTCGGATAATTATAAAAACGGTCTTCCAGACCGGTATGCATGGACCCCATCACCACCCGGTTTTTCAGAGTGGTAAAACCTAAATGTAATGGACTGAGCAGATGTGCATAGCTTGTTGTCATCATGTATTCCTGTACGCTGGCTTTGCAACTTGTTGCATAATACTGTAGCGATTTTTTATTATTTGTTTATGGCATTTTCAAAAAATTATCATGACAAACTGCCAATGTCAGTTCTGCCACTGCTTGCTGCTGCTTTTCCATAGTGCAATTGCACCGAGCACCGTGCCAATTGGAAAGCTTAATAACATTAGCACGGCCAAAATACGCGACAGTGTGCGTCCTTCACCATCGCCCCGTTTCACTTTTAAACAGGTGATGATATTCAGATAAATCAACAGCAGCATCAAGGCCATCACAATCACTAAATTGACTGTGGCAATACTGCGCTGCTGATATTCCAGATACAGGAACACCACCGCACTAAAACTGAGTAAACCGGCATAAATACCATGAACCAGCGCCAGGGTTTCATTGCGGTTATTGTTGGAGATCAATGGGGGCGGTGTGACATTGGGCTGCATCGGCATTTCCTCTCTGTGGATATAAATTGTTCTATCATACTCAAGCCAGGAATGGGCTGCTGTGGCCGAAAATAAACTGAAACCGATGAAAAAAGTCTAACTTTTTTCAGAAAGCAAATTTTTCAGAAAACATCGTTTCGGAAAAGTGCTACAATAGCGCCATTTTCGAATTCTCCTTGGCCACCATTTTGGTTGCCTATATTCATAAGTTAGGACTCGCAATGACTGATAATGCAACGATCTTGCAAAGCGTACCAGTAGGCAAAAAAGTGGGTATCGCCTTCTCTGGTGGTCTAGATACTTCTGCTGCTTTATTGTGGATGAAACAAAAAGGCGCTGAACCTTATGCCTACACAGCAAACTTGGGTCAGCCAGATGAAGATGATTACGATGCTATTCCGAAGAAAGCAGAAGCCTATGGCGCAGTAAAAGCACGCTTAATCGACTGCCGTTTACAGCTTGCACTTGAAGGTATTGCTGCAATTCAGTGTGGCGCGTTCCACATTTCAACAGGTGGTGTGCCTTACTTCAACACCACACCACTAGGCCGTGCAGTTACCGGTACCATGCTGGTTACAGCGATGAAAGAAGATGACGTGAACATCTGGGGTGATGGTTCAACCTATAAAGGTAACGACATCGAGCGTTTCTACCGTTACGGCTTACTGACCAACCCGGCACTCAAAATTTACAAGCCGTGGTTAGACCAGACCTTTATTGATGAGCTGGGCGGCCGTGCAGAAATGTCACAGTTCCTGATCGACAACGGCTTTGACTATAAAATGTCAAAAGAAAAAGCCTACTCGACTGACTCGAACATGCTGGGTGCAACGCACGAAGCCAAAGATCTGGAATACCTGAATGCCGGTATCAAGATTGTTGAGCCAATCATGGGCGTTGCGTTCTGGAAAGATGACGTTGAAATTGCACCTGAAGAAGTTTCAATTACCTTTGAAGAAGGTTTCCCGGTTGCACTGAATGGCCGTCGTATCGAAGATCCGGTAGAGTTCATTCTGGAAGCCAACCGCATTGGTGGCCGTCACGGTCTGGGGATGTCGGATCAGATCGAAAACCGTATCATTGAAGCGAAATCTCGTGGTATTTACGAGGCTCCGGGTATGGCGCTGCTGCACATCGCTTACGAGCGTTTAGTGACAGGTATTCATAACGAAGACACAATCGAACAATACCGTATTAACGGTTTACGTTTAGGCCGTTTACTGTATCAAGGCCGCTGGTTCGATTCTCAAGCACTGATGCTGCGTGAAACTGCACAGCGTTGGGTTGCAAAAGCCATTACTGGTACAGTGACTTTAGAACTGCGTCGTGGTAATGACTACACCATCATGAATACTGAATCTGAAAACCTCACCTATGAAGCTGAGCGTTTGACCATGGAAAAAGGTGATTCAATGTTCACGCCAATGGATCGTATTGGTCAGTTAACCATGCGTAACCTGGACATTACCGATACCCGTCAAAAACTTGGCATTTATACCGGTGCTGGTTTACTGGCCGTGGGTACAGGTTCTGCTGTTCCACAATTAAAAGACAAGAAATAAGTTGTCTCTATGAAAAAACCGCCTTCGGGCGGTTTTTTTGTACTTGCTGTTTGAGATTTATTCCAGACCCTGCAGAATATCGCTGACCTGCGCGGTCTGATAATAAATCTGGTTCCGGCCGAGTTTTTTCGCCCGGTACAGCGCCTGGTCGGCACGGCTAATCAGATCATCCTTGGAAATCTCGAGCTCGCCTTTATACACGGTAAAACCCAGGCTGATAGTAATGATATCGGACACACTGGATTTTTCATGTGGAATGGCCAGCCGTTCAATCGCCCTAAAAATATTTGACGCCACCGCATAAGCACCATGCGCATCAGTTTCAGGCAGCAACACCACAAATTCTTCGCCGCCATAACGCGCCACAAAATCCATATGCCGAATCGCGTCTTTAATGGACTTGGCCACTGATGAAATGACTTCATCACCTTTTTGATGGCCATAAAAATCATTAAACAGCTTAAAGAAATCGACATCAATAAATAGCAAGGACAAGGGCCGTTCATCATGCCGCGCCTGCTCATAATAGCTGTTCAGCATTTCATCAAAGTTGCGCCGGTTCGACACTTTGGTCAGTGCATCATGCTGGCTTAAATGCAGCAATTCTTCACTGTTAATCCGGTTAATTTTCTCGCCGAGTTTCGCCTGCTGCATCACCAGAAAGATCATCCGCTCTCGGGTACACAGCATTTTACTCATTAAAAAACCCATCACTACGCTGCCGATGAGCACCCGCGCCATCACCATCACATCAATTGGAATGTAAAAGGTAAACAGCATGACCATGGTCATGACTGCCGCCATTAATCCGGTCAGCAGCATATGAAATGGTTTTACCCCGGTCAGCACATAGCCCATGATGTAAATGATACAGATGATCATCATGGCCTGATATTTCAGTGCTTCGGTATACACGGTCATGGTGAGCCAGGTCATCGACAGGATGGCCCAGAACACCAGCGCCATGGCGGCATAAGCAAAATAGCGCCGCAGGATTTTATAATGGGCAAAGAAAAACAGCGTCAGCAGACACAGGCCACCATTGAGTAGCCCGAGCAGACAGCGGATAAAATCATGCCAGAAATGTTGCGGCTGGATAATCCAGTAATCCCCGGGAATGACCAGCATGGTCAGAATAAAATAGACCAGCACCCCCGACCAGAAATACTGGTTAATATTATGCCGGGCCCGCTCCAAATACTGCTGCCAAAATTCCTGTTCCAGCTGTTTCGGAAACACCTGACCTGCGCTGCGTCGTTGCCGGGCAATCAGTGCCTCTATTTTTTCCTTGTCGTATTGCAATTGGACAAGCTTATATTTGTATTCCATTGACATAAAATATAATTTTTATAGTCGCTTAAAAATAACACAAAATGATAAAAATTAATTCAATATAAGGCATCTTTTGTCTAGATTTGACGTTATCATTGTCAGGTTTATAGATTATCATTCCATTTATTTTTCGATCGGCATCACCTTGAATACGATTACTCTTTTACAGCCAGATGACTGGCATGCTCACTTACGTGACGGTTTAGCATTAAAACGTACAGTTCCAGATCTTGCCAAACAGTTTGCACGTGCGATCTGTATGCCGAATCTTGTCCCGCCTGTAAAAACCGTGGAAGAAGCGATCAGCTATCGTGAACGCATTATGGCGCATGTGCCAGAAGGCGTGGCGTTTGATCCGCGCATGGTACTGTATTTCACCGATCAGACTTCGCCAGCCGAAGTGAAAAAAATTAAAGACTCCGAGCATGTCAATGCCATCAAGCTGTATCCGGCTGGTGCGACCACCAACTCGGACAATGGGGTCAGCGACATCCGTAAAGTCTATGCGGTGATTGAACAGTTAGAAGAACATCAGGTGCCGCTGCTGTTACACGGCGAAGTAACCCATCAGCATGTCGATATTTTTGACCGTGAAAAACGCTTCCTCGATGAAGTATTGGCACCTTTATTAAAACAGTTCCCGAAACTGAAACTGGTGCTAGAACACATCACCACCAGCGAAGCAGCACACTTTGTCCTGGAGCAGGACCGTAACGTAGCGGCTACCATTACTCCGCAGCATTTGCTGTTTAACCGCAATGACATGCTGGTTGGTGGAGTTAAACCGCACTTCTACTGCCTGCCTATTTTAAAACGTCAAACCCATCAGCAGACTTTGCTGGAAGTGGCGACCAGTGGCAACCCGAAATTCTTCCTCGGAACCGACAGTGCGCCGCATTCTAAAAATGCCAAAGAAAATGCCTGTGGCTGTGCCGGCTGCTATAGCGCACCAACCGCCATTGAGCTGTATGCGCAAGCCTTTGACCAGGTCGGTAAACTGGACCGCCTAGAAGGTTTTGCCAGCCACTTTGGCGCAGACTTCTATGGTTTGCCGCGTAATACTGGTACGATTACCCTGGTTAAAGAAGACCAAGTGATTCCTGCAAGTTTAGACTATTTGGATGGTGAACAGATTGTTCCGCTATATGCCGGTCAAACCATCCAATGGAGAAAAGTGTGACAGACGAAACTCTACCTTTAATTGGTCAGCGTTTCCGTGGATTCTTACCTGTTGTGGTCGATGTCGAAACAGCAGGTTTTAATTCGCAAACCGATGCCTTACTTGAAATAGCCGCCATTCCGATTGTGTTTAATGCGGAAGGCCATTTTGTTCCGGGTCAGGCCTATCATGCGCATATTAATCCGTTTGAAGGGGCCAATCTGGACCGTCGTTCACTCGACTTTATCGGGATTGATCCGTTCAACCCGATGCGTATGGCCATGGCTGAAGATGAAAAAACGGCGCTGAAACGTATTTTTAAATCCGTGAATGAAGTGCGTCGCCAGCAAAACTGTACTCATGCAGTGCTGGTCGGCCACAATGCGCATTTTGATCTGGGCTTTTTACAGGCGGCCATTGCCCGTACCAGTACCAAAAACCAGAATCCGTTTCACAGCTTTTCCGTACTCGATACCGTAACCTTAAGCGCGGTGATGTTCGGTCAAACAGTACTGGCCAAATCCTGTATTCAGGCCGGCATTGAATTTGATGGCAAAGAAGCGCACTCTGCCCTGTACGACACACAAAAGACCGCGGAACTGTTCTGTTATATTTTAAACAAACTCACCCCGCATCTACTTGACACCTTGGTGGCGGATCAATAAGATACCGCCATCTTCTAAACGTCCCTATCGTCTAGAGGCCTAGGACATCGCCCTTTCACGGCGGTAACCGGGGTTCGAATCCCCGTAGGGACGCCATCTCATTTCTCTCCCCTCCTGTTTGTTATTCATTCTTCTTTGCACAGCACTGTTGTTTATTTAAGCTGTTATTGCAAATAATTCTCATTTCTATTGATTGAGCCCATCAAGTTAATGATAATCGCTTGCATTATCTTTTACAAAAAACACATCTCATGCGTTTTGCCTATTCCAGCTTGTCTGTGGCCATTTTAAGCAGCTTCAGCTCCCTTAGTTTTGCTGAACAGATTCAAGAATCAGAACACACCGCCCCATCTCCCTCGCTCAAACTGTCGACCATTGTGGTCGAGGCCAAAGATGAAAATGCGCTGGGAAAAACGGTCTATAATCAGGAAGATTTAAAGAAAAGCCCGAATAGCAGCAAGAACATCACCGAATTTTTAAAGGTGAATCCGAACGTGCAGCTCGGTCACCGCTTTCGCAGCAGCTTGCAGCAAGGTGAACTGAACGCGGCCGATATCAGTATTAATGGCGGATTGGCTTACGATAACAAGATTCTGATCAATGGCCTCTCCATCAACAATACGATTAATCCGGTGGGCGCACAGCAATCCAATCATCCCAACCAGCTAATGGGCAATTCACAGACTGCTGCCATTAATACCGACCTACTGTGTAAACTGACCGTGTTAGACAGTAATGTCGGGGCGGAATATGGAGAATTTACCGGCGGCGTGGTTTCTGCCGAAACCTGCGCTCCGCAAACTGAAATTGGCAAAATTCACGGTTCGCTCAGTTATGACTACACCTCAGATGCCTGGTCAAAAGTCAATTTCCCCTCTCAGGACAGCCGGGATGCTTTTGAAGATTCGACCGATGAGTCGGCACAGCCCTACTTCACCAAACAGGGCATTAGCCTGAACAGTTATGGTCGGCTCAGTGAGCAATGGGGTTTTAATGCCTTTGCTTCATACCGGCATTCAGCCATTCCCTTAAAAACAGATTTTGCCGAATCAGGGCAATTTGAACAGCAGCGTCAGGCCCGCAATGCCGGTGTGGAATTATTTTATGATCCCTCTGAACGTACTTCATTTAAGCTGGGTGCGAGCTTTTTGGAAAATGATGGACTGTATTTTAAATCCAATATCCGTGATTCTGAATCGACCCAGCACTCGAACAGTCAGAACCTGTATTTTAATCTGAACAACCAGCTCGACAGTGTCTTGCTGACCCAGCAGCTGAACTATCAACGCCAGCAAGCGGGACGTCAGGCTGCCCAGAATCACTATAGCTGGCTCAACTCGAGCAGCAAAAACTGGGGCAAGGACAAATATAGCTTTGAAGGTCATATGGGCGCCTTAAACCAGCAAGAAAGCCGGCTGGAATACACCATTAAAGCCCTGTTTGAGCCGATTGAAACCGCATCTTTACGGCATCAGTTTAAAATCGGAGCCGGCTATGGCCATTATAAAGCCTACTGGCAACGTCCTGAAACTGCCCACGCATATGCTACGCCTTTAAATTTAAACGGTGCCGACTGCCAGTCTGATAATGGCACTCTATATGATGCCTGTGATACTGCGCCAAGTCTGGATGGAAAATATCAAGGCCAGTATTTAAGCAGCAAAACCAGCTATTATGCCGGTCAACTGGATATCCGTCAGGATCGCTGGCATGCCTTTATTGAAGACCAGATTCACTGGAATCACTATCTGACCGCGACCCTGGGCTTCCGGAGTGACTATGATTCCATCCATAAACAGAACAATGTTGCCCCCAGAACTGCACTAGAAATCCGTCCTTTTGGTAATGAGCGCTTAACCCTGTTGGGTGGCTGGAACCGCTATTACGGGCTAAATGCGTTTGTGAATGAACTGAATGACCGGATTGACCAGTTTGAGCAAAAATATACACGCGCGCAGCTGGAACAAGGCTGGACACCCAAAACCGCAGGAAAGACCAGTTTCACCTATCGCTCCAAGCTACAAACCCCGTATAGCGATGAAACCGTACTCGGCCTGAGTTCCAAACTGAACAATACCGCACTCAGCCTGAAATGGGTCAACCGTGACAATCAGGACCAGTTACGTAAAACTAAAATGAATCTGGAAGATCTGAGTTATAGCTATGACAATCGCGGTCGCTCTGCATCCGATATTTATTCACTTTCCATCCGCAACCTGGCGCCACTGGCATTTTTAGGTGCACAGCATCGTCTGGCCCTGAATGCAGACTATACCGAAACCACGCGCAATTTTGATCATTACGACAGTACCGATATTCTGACCGCCACCCCGCAAGTCTATTATAAGGGGCAACTGATTGATGCCGAGGATCGCCCTGCCCATGAGTTTCATGTGCCGTGGACCGTGCGTCTGAACTGGGAGATGCAGTTTGACCGCCTGCCGCTAACGCTCAGCCATTTCCTGAGTTATCAGGGTAATGTTGATGCCCTAAAACGTGAGGCCAAAGGCTATACCGACGCACAGGGCGTGCAGCATGATGCCTATACGCCGTACACCACCCAGAACAAGTTTTATTGGGACTTAAAAGCCAGCTACCGGATTCCATCTTTTAAAGATACTCAAACCATTTTGGGTCTGACTATTAACAATGTCACCAACCGCGCCAACAGCTTTATTGACAGCAGCGGCAGCGCCCAGCCCGACATTGGCCGGCAGTTTATTGCCGATGTGACCTTTAAATTCTAGCGTGGAAATATGCACAGTCTTGCGCTTTTAGACTGTGCATCCGCTATAATTGCAGTAATTTCCCATGCTTTTTTTATAAGACAATGTTAAAAAAGATTTTTCTGGTCCTGATTATTTTGCTGCCTTCGGCACTTTATCTGTACATTGTGTCGCGTGATAGTAAAGTACCGCAAGCGCCCGCACCGGCTGAACAGGCCGCGCCGCAGCCACAAGCACCTGAGTACCAAACCCCGGACCACTAAACGTGGTCTTTTTTATCTCCAGTACGATGAGTCGTGCAGATGCTCATGGGTTAAAATCCGGTGCAGATTGAAGTGCTTATTAAAAACCAGGCGGCCATCATCAAGCGATAAATTTTCCAACAGCCTAAACAGATACTTTTTAGACAAATAAATCCAAATCATGGAATTATTCCCGTCATCAAATTGACATCTTTGGGGCAAATCCCTAATATAGCCCTCACCTCGCAACGTCCCTATCGTCTAGAGGCCTAGGACATCGCCCTTTCACGGCGGTAACCGGGGTTCGAATCCCCGTAGGGACGCCATCTAAATCGCGCCAGACGATTACTTCTAACCCAATTGTTTTGATTATTGATTGCAGATTTGTAGTTTTTCTCTACAATAGCCTGCTTCTCTATTCTTTTATTCTCCTACTCTTATGCAGACATCTCATTCTCCGAATGATGCTACGCATCAGGGCAATTCTGCGCCTTTAAAACGCGCTATGAGTACTCGACATCTGGTTATGATTTCACTTGGTGGTGCAATCGGAACTGGTTTATTTTTAGGTTCGGGTGAAGTCATTGCACAAACGGGGCCTGTAGGTGCCATTCTTGCTTATTTTCTGGGCGGTGTGATCGCTTACATGGTTATGCTGTGTTTGGGCGAACTGGCTGTCCATATGCCTGAATCCGGTTCTTTTGGTGCTTATGCCAAACGTTATATTGGACCCGGAACAGGCTATACCGTCACCTGGCTGTACTGGCTAACCTGGTCAGTCACCCTGGGGACTGAATTTACCGCAGCCGCCCTGCTGATGCAGGAGTGGTTCCCGCACATCTCGATGTGGTTATGGACCATTATTTTTGGGGTATTTGTCTTTACCTTAAATATGGTGTCTAGCCGCTGGTTTGCTGAATCGGAATTCTGGCTGGCACTGGTCAAAGTCGTGACCGTGGTGGCCTTTATTCTGCTCGGTCTGCTGGCCATTTTCGGCGTGATCGGCTATCAGGGCTATGAATCTGCGCCGCTGTTTAGCAATTTAACCGCACAGGGCTGGTTCCCGGAAGGTTTATTCCCGATTTTCACCACCATGCTGATTGTGAACTTTGCCTTCTCTGGCACCGAACTGATTGGTGTGGCCGCTGGTGAAACCAAAGACCCGGCCAAAAACGTTCCAAAAGCCATCAACACCGCGATTTTCCGCCTGCTGATTTTCTTTGTCGGAACCATTCTGGTGGTGACTGCGTTATTGCCGCATCAGGAAGCCGGTCTGGCCGCTGAGGGCGTGAGTAGCAGTCCATTTGTGACCGTGTTCCAGCACATCGGGATTCCATACGCAGAAGATATTATCCGCTTCGTGATCATTACCGCCTTACTGTCTGCCGCCAACTCAGGTTTGTTTGCAGCATCGCGGATGATGTGGTCATTGTCGTATCAGAAGCAGTTGCCGCAGGTTTTCTCCAAGGTCAACTCGCGTGGTATTCCTTATGTGGCAGTGATGGTCACCATGCTGGGCGCAATGCCAGGCTTGCTGTCTGAGCAGTTTGCACCTGAGCTGATTTTTACCAACCTGCTCGGTATTGCGGCCTTTACCATGGTGGTGGTCTGGATGAGTATCTGCTTAAGTCATTTCAACTTCCGCCGTGAATGGTATAAACAGGGTCGTAGCGTGAAAGAGCTGGGCTTTGCCGCACCATTGTTCCCGATTGTGCCAATTCTGGGCTTTGTATTCTGTCTGATTACCTGTTTGAGTATGGTGTTTGATCCATCCATGCGCATCAGTTTCTTTGGCTGTTTAATCTTTATTGCAGCCTGCTATATCAGCTATTACCGTTTTTATCATAAAAAAATCTGATTAGGATTTGCAGTAAAGAGCGGCCCCGGCCGCTCTTTTTTTATCTATACTGTTAAATAAAGCCATTCTTATTCACATGCTGGCCCTACAATGAATATTATTTGCATTCATGGGATGAATCAGCAACACCAGACTGCCGATTCACTGCGTCGACTGTGGTTATCAATACTGCAGCAGGGTTTAAAACGCAGCCAGCAGTCCCATTTTTTGCCGATTTAAAACAGGCCATCTGTATGCCGTTTTATGGCGATTTGCTCTCCAAACATCATCTGCAAAACACTTTAAATGCCAGCACCCTGATGCCGCAGCACTGGCCGCATTTTCCACTGCTGCATCCAGTCAAAATTCAAAAACCGACCACAGTGGTGGAAGAACATCGCCCCGGCGATTGCAATATTCCACATCTGCAAGTCTATGATGCACTTAACTTTAACCAGAAACTGAAATGGCTTAGTGCTTTAAGCCGGGATATTGCACTGCGTAATTTTGCCCGGCTGATCAATTATTTTCCCAAACTGCATGCCAGCTTGTTGCATAAATTTCTGGTCGAAGCCTATTTATACCTGGCCGATCCGCATTTTATTCAAGAGGTACACAGCCGGATTTATGCCCAGCTCTGTCAGGATAACACCCATATTATTCTGGCGCATTCCTTAGGCACGGTAATTGCCTATAATCTGTTAATTCAGCATCCGGAACTGAATATTGCACGCTTTATTACCCTCGGTTCGCCGCTGTCGGGTGATTCAGGAGCATTTACAACAGCCGATTCAGCGCCCCACTGCCCTGCATGGCGACTGGATTAATTTTTATTCTCCGGATGATTTTCTGACCGCCTTTCCACTGTCGGAACCACCGTTTCATTTTAAACCGGCCATTCTGAACCAGCAGGTACAAACTCCGGTAGATCGTCCTCATGAAGTCTATGGCTATTTACAGCATTCCCAAGTCTTAGAGGCCTTGGTCGAGTTACTGCCAGAAAGTGCTTAAATTGAGGGAATTTTCACCTGATTTATGCAAATTGTTCTAAATTTATTCGCTTAAAAGCCTTGCAGCCAGAAAATTGTAGAAAAGCGTTTGACACCCTCCTTTTTTCACCCTAATATACGCCCACCTCTGAAACGTCCCTATCGTCTAGAGGCCTAGGACATCGCCCTTTCACGGCGGTAACCGGGGTTCGAATCCCCGTAGGGACGCCAATTTCAGAAGTAATATTTTATTAAGTCCCTATCGTCTAGAGGCCTAGGACATCGCCCTTTCACGGCGGTAACCGGGGTTCGAATCCCCGTAGGGACGCCACTCCTTCCAATCAAAAGAAGCGGTTTAAAATATTCTTCTGCACTGTCCCTATCGTCTAGAGGCCTAGGACATCGCCCTTTCACGGCGGTAACCGGGGTTCGAATCCCCGTAGGGACGCCATATTCGGGTCACACACGTGATTCATAAAAAAGCCCAAGCATTGCGACTTGGGCTTTTTTATTGCTGCAACTTTTTATTTGTACAGAACGGGAGCTAGGAAAAATACTATCACCCGTTTAAAACAGTCATACCACCTGCACCCAGATCCTCATCCACTTCATACAATCTCCTGTGAATATGGATGGAAATGCTCAAAAAGGCTGAATAAAGCGTAGATGGGGAATCGGGATGGATCACCCTCATTCCCCATTTCTGTTTAGGCCGATTTACGCGAGTTAATCTGTCCTTTAATGACTGCAGTCAAATTGCCTTTTAAATATTTAAAAAATACTTTTAAAGGCGAGAGTTTTGGATTCGGCTGTTTGCCTTGGGCAATGTCCTTAAACTGCGCGGCATACCAGATAATTTCCATAATTGCCATTTTATCGACCAGTGGAATGCCGGTCTTAATTTTATCGACACCATAACGCACATCTTGCCCTGCCAGCAAACGATGTGCCAGATCTGGCTCTACCGCAAATGGGCGAGCAATCCCGATGAAATCACAGGCGCCGCTGGCCAGTGCCGTATTCATGCCTTGTACGGTCCGGAAACCGCCGGTCACCATTAAATGACAACGAACTTCCTGGCGGATCCGCTCCGCAAACTCCAAGAAGTAGGCTTCACGCGCTAAAGTCGAGGCTTTGCGTTTTTCCGCTTTTACTCCGGCCATGGCCGGTGCTTCATAAGTCCCCCCCGATACTTCAATCAGGTCAATTCCGGCAGCATCAATCGCTTTAAAGACCTGAATCACATCTTCCTCACTAATACCACCGCGCTGGAAATCCGCCGAGTTCAGCTTGACTGAGATGATAAAATCTTCAGAGGTCGCAGCGCGCACCGCCTGATAAATTTCCAGCAAAAAGCGCATCCGGTTGTCAATCGAGCCACCCCAACGATCTTGGCGTTTATTGGTTAGCGGTGATAAAAACTGGCTGATTAAGTAGCCATGTGCGCCATGCAGCTGCACCCCTTCAAAACCGGCCTGCTCACAGATCTGCGCTGCGCGGGCAAAGCGCTGGATAATATCAAGAATCTCATCTTCACGCAGTTCACGCGGTGTGCCAAAGGTGGTGGCCAAGGCCGGGCTAAACGGTACGGCGGAAGGCGCGACGGTTTCTTTGTTCAGGCCTTTCGGACATTGCCGTCCCGGATGCGACAGCTGCACCAGTTGCACCATGCCATACTGCTTGCCAATCTGTGCCCACTGTTGCAACTTGGCCAGATCACGTTCTGATTCAATGGCCACCACGCCCGGTTCATTTTTGGCACGAATATCCACCATGACATTGCCGGTAATGGCACAGCCCAGCCCACCCTTGGCCCAGGCCTCATATAAGCCCAAATGTAACTGGTTCGGCTGACCAGCCGTATTGGCCAGCGCCTCACTCATAGCACCTTTAATGATGCGGTTTTTAAATGTGGTCTTTCTAATTTGAAGCTGATCTGCAATCTGGCTCATTGGTCAATCCTGACATTGTGGTCTAGAGCAAATACTCCATTGAATTACCCCAATGGTCAAGCAAATTTTGACAACTCGTATTGTCAAAAATAGTCACAGATCAATATTGACTGGCCTGAATCAGCTGCCGGGTATAGTCAGTTTGTGGCTGTGCAAACAGATCTTCAGTACGCTGGAATTCCATCACCTTGGCATGTTTCAGTACCAGTACCTTCTGACACAAGGCCTTGACCACCTGCAAATCATGGCTGATAAACAGATAGCTCATCTGCTCCTGCTGCTGCAAACGCCGCAACAGTTTAACGATGGCGCGTTGTGTGGTGCGGTCCAGCGCCGAGGTCGGCTCATCCAGAATCAGCAGTTTCGGTTTCAGCACCAGCGCACGTGCCAGTGCAATCCGTTGCCGCTGTCCACCGGATAGTTCATGCGGATAACGGGTTTTAAAACTGACCGGCAATTCAACTTTTTCCAGCGCCAGATCAATGCGCTGCTGAATTTCGGATGCTGACAGCTTTTGTAAGGCCAACCCTTCGCCAATGGTCTGCTCGACATTTAAACGCGGATTCAGGCTGCTAAACGGGTCCTGAAATACAATCTGAAATTCACTGCGTAATGGCCGCAGCTGCTTTTCCGAAAGCTGGTTCAAGTCCTGGCCCAGCAAATCAATTTTGCCCTCACTGGCAGTTAAACGCGAAATCGCCAGCGCCAGCGAGCTTTTACCGGAACCACTTTCCCCGACAATACCGATGGATTCGCCTTGGGCCAGATTGAAATCCAGCGGCTCCACCGCGACAAAATAATTTTTGACCCGATTGAGTAAACCCTGCTTAATGGGAAACTTCACACCCAGTTGTTGCAGTTGCAATAAAGGCTGAGTCGCCTCTACCTGTAAAGCCTGACCAAAATCATGATGCAGCAGTTCCCGGGTATAGGCCTGCTGCGGCGCATGAAAGACCTGTTCAACCGGCCCCTGCTCCTCGACCTGGCCTTTGTTCATGACAATGACCTGATCGGCATAATGCCGCACCAGATTCAAATCATGGCTGATTAAAATCATGGCCATCTGCCGGCTGCGCTGTAAGCTTTGCAGCAGGTCCAGAATTTGCGCCTGCAGGGTCACATCTAACGCAGTGGTCGGCTCATCGGCAATCAGGATGTCCGGATCAAGCGCCAAGGCCATGGCAATCATCACCCGCTGGCGCTGCCCGCCAGACAGTTCATGCGGATAACGCTTCAGTTTATCTTCCGGCTGGGGAATGCCAACATCTTGCAGCAATTGCAGCACGCGTTGCCGGGTTTCCGCCTTGGAATGCCCCTGTAACAGCAGGCTTTCGCCAATAATTTTTTCTACCCGATGCAGCGGATTTAATGCCGTCATCGGCTCCTGAAAAATCATGGCAATGCGCTGGCCGCGAATCTGGCGTAGTTGTACCGGATTCAGCTGTAGCAGATCCTGCCCCTGAAACAGTGCCTGCCCCTGAATCTGTAGCTGACTCGGCAACAAGCCCAGCAAGGCCAGACTACTCACCGATTTACCCGAACCACTTTCACCGACCAGCGCCAGTGTTTCGCCAGCGTGCAATTCAAAATTTAAATTGTGCACCAATAGCTGCTGTTGATGCTGAATCTGGAGCTGCTGTACCGTCAGCACCGGCGTGCGCTTACTGGCGTCTTGGATCGAATGCATCACGGGTCGCCTCTCCAATATAAATCAGTAAAGATAAAACAATTGCCAGGGTAAAAAAGCCCGACAATGCCAGCCACGGCGCATTTAAATTATTCTTGCCCTGTAGCAGCAGTTCGCCTAAAGATGCAGCATCGGGCGGCAAACCATAACCGAGGAAATCCAGTGCAGTCAGCGCGGTAATATTCGCAGTCAGCATAAAGGGTAGTTGTGACAGACTTGAACTCATGGCATTGGGCAAGATGTGCCGGAACATGATGGTACGGTCGCTCACACCCAGGCTGCGGGCAGCACGGACATAATCAAAATTACGTGCCCTTAAAAATTCGGCCCGGACCAGTCCGACCAAGGTTGGCCAGCCAAACAGCAGCATAATCAGAAACAGCCAGTACACACTCGGACTAAACATACTGACCAGAATCATTACCATGAACAGCATTGGTAAACCGCCCCAGACTTCCAGAATCCGCTGTCCCAGCAAATCGACCCAGCCGCCATAATAGCCCTGTATCGCCCCGACGATAATGCCAAGTGCAGCAGAGGCCAGCGTTAAGGCAAATCCGAATAGCAGTGATACCCGCAGGCCATAGAGAATCCGCGCCAGTACATCTCGGCCCTGATCATCGGTCCCGAGCCAGTTATCGCTGGTCGGTGGTGACGGCACCGGCACAGCCAGCTCTAAATTCGGTGACTGATAAGAATATTCAATCAGTGGCCAGATGGCCCAGCCCTGGTCCTGAATCAGCTGCTGCACAGCCGGGTCCTTATATTCCGCCTCGGTTTCAAAGACCCCGCCAAAAGTGGTTTCAGGATAAGCCTTGAACACCGGCATATATAAGCTGTTTTCATATTTGACCAGCAGCGGCTTGTCATTGGCGATCAGCTCGGCCGCTAAGGACAAAATAAAAATCAGAGCAAAGGCGATAAAACAACCAAATCCCAACCGGTTCTGTTTAAAACGCTGGAGCCGCGCCTGCATTAAGGGAGACATTATTTGGCCCCCCGTGATTCAAAATTAATCCGTGGATCAATGACCTGATACAGCACATCGCTGATCAGTCTGAGGACTAATCCTAACAAGGTAAAAATAAACAGGGTGCCAAAAATTACTGGATAATCACGCTGTACAATCGCTTCAAAGCCCAGCAATCCCAGACCATCGAGGTTAAAAATAATTTCAATAAACAGGTTACCGACAAAGAAAATCCCAATTAATGCTTCCGGCAGGCCAGCAATCACAATTAGCATGGCGTTACGAAAAACATGGCCATACAGCACCCGCGATTCGGTCAGGCCTTTGGAGCGTGCCGCCAGCACATACTGTTTATTCAGTTCTTCCATAAACGAGTATTTGGTTAAGTAGGTCAACCCGGCAAATCCACCAATCACCATCGCCAGCAGCGGCAAGGTCATATGCCAGAAATAGTCTTTGATTTTACCCAGCAGACTCAGCTGATCGAAGTTTTCCGAGACCAATCCCTGTAGCGGGAACCACTGAAAATAGGAACCACCGGCAAAAAATACAATCAATAAAATCGCAAAAGCAAAGGCCGGAATGGCATAGCCAATGGCCAGCAAAATAGACGTGGCTTTATCAAAGATCAGACCATGCTGACGGGCTTTTTTTATCCCCAGTGGAATAGACACCAGATAAATCAGCAAGGTGCTCCACAATCCTAAAGACAGCGATACCGGCAGTTTTTCCCACAGCAGCTGGGTCACCGGCTTGTCTTTAAAAAAGCTGGTGCCAAAATCAAATTGCAGATAGCTGCTCAGCATTAGCCAGAAACGCTCATGAATTGGTTTATCAAACCCATATTGCGCTTCAATTTTAGCCACCATTTCATCACTTAGACCTTTGGCGCCCTGATAGGGCGTTGAACCGGCCGCAGCAGTTTCGGCACTGCCACTCCCGCCCATGCCCTGAAAGGCTTCTGCCTGCTGAATTGCCTGCTCGACCGGACCGCCCGGGGCAATCTGGATCACAATAAAGTTAATCAGCAAAATCAGAAACAGTGTGGGAATAATCAGCAACACACGTTTCAGGATATAGGTTCCCATGCGCTCAGCATCCTTGTGGCAAAGCCAGCTTATTGTTTACGCAGATACTGGGCTACTTTTTGCGCCCCGGCTGCATCACTCCACCAGTAATCAAGTCCAATGGAAAGTTTTGGTTTTATTTTCGGTTGTTGGTACATATTCCAGTAGGCCAGCCAGTGCTCGCCTTTGCCATAGGTCGGAATCTGGTAATAACCAGCGCGTAATAAGCGGTCCAGCACTTTGGTCCGGACAATCAGCTGCTGGCGGTCAGGCGCGTAAATAATTTTCTGAATGATGTCATCAATGACCGGATTCTTGATGCCGGCATAATTATAATTGCCCGGCTGATCTGCCGCGGCACTGCTCCAGAATTGCGCCTGTTCATTGCCCGGACTTAAGGACTGTGGCAAGACCATGGTGCTTAAGTCAAATTCTGCCCGGCGCATCCGTTCAATATATTGCGGCACATCGACCTGACGGATATTCACCACAATGCCCAGACGTTTTAAATTGCGCACAAAAGGCATTAAAGTACGCTGCAAGCCATCCTGATGAATTAAAAATTCCAGCTGGATGGTGTTGCCTTTCGGATCAAGCAAACGGCCATCCTTGAAGCGATAGCCGGCATTCAGCAGGATCTGCCGGGCTTTGAGCAGACCGCTGCGGTTAAAACCGCTGGCATCACTGACCGGGAATTTCCAGTTGGCCAGCACCCCCTGACGCTGCACCGGATGCAACTGTTTTAAATACGGCTTTAACAGTGCCAGCTCCGCCGCGCTTGGACGACCTTTGGCTTCCAGTTCGCTATTGCTAAAATAACTTTGCAAACGCTGATACTGTCCGTAAAACAGGGCTTTATTCTGCCATTCAAAATCATAGGCATGGCTGAGCGCCTGACGGAAATGAATATCCTGCATCGGTGAACGCCGGGTATTAAACACAAAACTTTGTGTTGGCACCGGGTTTTCATGCCGGAACTTATATTTCACCACCATCCCCGCTTTCACTGCCGGGAACTGATATTCCGTCACCCATTTGCGCGCGGTATATTCTTCATGCAGCGTGTATTGGCCCGACTTAAAGCCTTCAAAGGCCACATCCATATTGCGGTAATAGACAAATTTAAGCCGGTCAAAGTTATAACGGCCCTTATTTACCGGCAGATCTTTGCCCCAATAGTTCGGATTGCGCTTATAAGTAATACTGCGTCCGGCATCAATGCGTTCAATCAGATACGGGCCTGACCCCAGCATCGGCTGCAAGGTAATCCGGCTAAAGTCCTTGCCCTGCCAGTCTTTCTGGGAATAAATCGGTAAGGCCGATAAAATCAGCGGCATTTCACTGTTGTTATCGGATTTAAAGGTCATTTTGACCTGATGTCTGGATAAGACCTCGGTTTTATCCAAATCGGCAATATACATCTGCAAACCCGGATTAGATTTGCTCTGGAAGGTATCAAAACTGAATTTGACATCAGCCGCGGTGACCGGTGTGCCATCACTAAAACGTGCTTTTGGATTCAGATGAAAAATGACAAACTTGGTCTGCTTCGGATCATAAGTCACTTTTTCTGCCAGCAGTGGGTACATCACCCCCGGCTCATCTAGCGAGCTGGTCATGAGCGAATCAAACAGATAATTCACCCCATCGGTCGCACTGCCCTTACCGTTCATGCTGTTCAGGTTGTCAAAAGTGCCATTGCTGGACTGACTCAGTATGCCACCTTTCGGTGCTTGCGGATTGGCATAGGGCATGGCCGCAAGCTGGCTGTATTTCGGGCTGCTGTGCAGCGCGATATACGGCGTGGTCTGCAGCGCAGCCCAACTCCAGCTTGAGGTCAAGGCCAGTGCTGTTGCCACAGCACTCAAGCCATATAAAGATCTGTTCATGCGGTCACGACTCCTTGTGCCCGGCAATTACAGGTTCGGAACCTTGATGATCTCTCCAATACGCAGCTGCGTATTCGGTTTAATCTCGTTCATATCAGCCAGTTCACTGGTTTCCAGACCATAACGGCTGGCCAGCCCAATCAGGGTATCACCGCGCTTGACCTTATATTCCGTTATGGTTTTTGGCAATTGCAGGGTTTGTCCCACTCTTAAACCGGCACGCGGACTCAGGCCATTCAAGGCCGCCAGTTCAGCGACCGAAATACCGGTACGGCTGGCAATGGCATTTAAGGACTCACCGGCTTTAACGGTATAGGCTTCGGTTGCTTTACCGGTGCTGGCGGTGCTCACCGCTGCACTTTCCGCGGCACGGTTGCTACTGCTGTCCAGATCACCTTCAATTTTTAAACGCTGGCCAATCCGCAGTGCAGCAGTACGTGGCAGATCATTTAGTGCGGCCAGATAGTTCAGCTGCAAATGATATTTACGCGCAATACTATTTAAGGTCTCACCCGATTTTACAATATGAATATCAGAGTTTGCCGCAGTTGTGCTGGCCTTGCTTTCTTCCACTGGCACTGGCTCAGCGCTGAGTTTCAGGCGCTGGCCGGTACGTAAACCGGCAGTCCGGCTGATGCCATTTAAACTGGCAATCTGCTCCAGACTCAGGTTATAGCGGTTGGCAATGGCAGTTAAGGTATCGCCCGACTGTACTGTATAACTATCCGGGATGGTCGAACCGGCTGGAATTTTTAAAGTTTGTCCAATTCGCAGGCCGGTATTGGTCGAAATCTGGTTTAAGGCGGCCAGATCAGCCAGACTCATTTTGCTTTGTGCGGCCACACTCGATAAGGTGTCGCCGCGCTGGACAGTATAGTTTTCCGTTTTAATCTCAGCAGTTGACGTACTTGGCGCTGCACGACGACTCTCTGCGGCCGTTTCAGTTTTTGCTTCGGCTTTCGAGTCACTTACAGGCACATTAATCCGCTGTCCAACCAGCAAACTGCTGCCCGCAGTCAGACCCGGAGTTAAGGCTGCCAGTTCTGCATTGGACAAGCCATGACGGTCCGCAATCAGTTTCAGATATTCACCGCGCTTCACCGTATAGCTTTGCGTGGCCACTTTGGTTTCAGCCGCTTTCTGCTCAGCTGCCTTGGCACGCATCTCTGCTGTTTCTTGCAGATTCAGCTTCTGGCCGACAAACAGGCCACTGCTTGTGTTCAGATTATTGTAATCCGCCAGTTGCTTGACCGATAAACCAAACTGATTGGCCACGCCGGTTAAGGTATCGTTAGCTTTAACCACATAGGATTCCGGCTGCTCTTTGGCTTTGGCTGGCGCGGCAGCTTGTGGTTTGGCATCATATAAATAGATGGTGGTACCGGCATATAAAGTCGAGTTTGGATCAATCTGGTTCCATTTTGCCACATCACGCCAGTTCACCCCATTTTTCATGGCAATCAGCACCAGGGTATCGCCGGCCTGTACCGTATAGGTACTGCGCTTGCCTTTTGGCGGCACCACCACCACTTCAGTGTCGGTCTTGATTACGTTCTTGCCCTGGTTCCGCTGGGCTTCATCTGAATCTGGACGGGTGCTATCCGCGACACTTTTCGGGTAAGCAAAACCTTTGGTCAGCTCTTTGCCTTGCTGCTCGGCCACCGACAGACTGGTCTGAATCGCGGTCAGCTTAATTTTGCCATCATAAGGATCGACAATTTCAGTGCCTTGTGGTGCAATTTCTTTTAACTCGGCCACCACCTGCGCCTGTTCAGCCTGAGAGGCCACCGGCTGCAACACCTCTTCTACCGTTTTGTTCTGGTCTTCAGTTTTCACTGCCGCCAGAATCTGTTCACGTTCTGCTGCTGAAATTGGCGGTTCGACCTTCACCGGCTGAATATTCTGTGCCGGGGTAATGGCCACCGGAATACGTGGAGCACTTGGAATATCTGAATTGGCCGCAAAAGAGGCCAAAGCCGATGAACCGCGTGGCGTACTGATCCGTTTGGTGCTGGTTGTAGTCGTGCTGCTAGCAGTTTTGGCTGTGCTCGCTGGTGTAGTCGTAGCAGTACGCTGAGTCACACTGGCCGTCAAAGCGGGTGTGGTGGTTTTTGTAGCTGGGGCACTGGTCGTGGTCTGCGTCGTCACACTAGGACGAGTGTTGCTGGCCAGCAATCCACCACCTTGCAGGTTTTTCAGACGTTCATCGACTGTTGGGCTTAAATCGGCTGGAATCAGAATCCGCATCGGGCTGGCACTGTCAATTCGGTCAGTACGATGGCCCGGGTTCAGCGCATATAACTCGGCACGGCTAAGACCAGTAATATTGGCCACATCATTTAAATTCACCGCACCGACCGTCACTTCACGGAAATGGGGACGGTTGGCAATTGGCGGCAAACGCACCCCGTAGGCACCTGGGTTTTTAATAATTTGCGCCACTGCCAGGAAACGCGGCACATAGTTCATGGTTTCCTGTGGCAATTTCAGTGACCAGTAATCGGTCGGTAAACCGGCAGCCTTGTTGCGGTTAATCGCCTGCTGAATACGGCCCGGTCCGGCATTATAAGCGGCCAGAGCCAGCTCCCAGGAACCAAACTGGTTATACAGGCTACCGAGGAATTCATAGGCAGCACGGGTCGATTCGACCACATCACGGCGGCCATCATACAGCGGGGTCTGTTTCAGACCATAAATACGTCCGGTACTTGGAATAAACTGCCATAAACCGGCTGCAGCAGCGCTACTGGTTGCTGCCGGGTCGTACGAACTTTCAATGACTGGTAATAATGCCAGTTCGGTCGGCATGCCACGGCGCTCGGCTTCTTTAACTGTGTGATACAGATAACGTGAAGCACGCGCACTTAAACGGTCAATATACGGCTGACGTGAAATAAACCAGCCGCGCTGCGCTTCAATACGCGGATTCCAGTGTTCCAGATCCATTTTGAAACCTACGGTCATACGCTTCCAGACATCACCGTGTTTTAAAATCAGTAAACGGTCGCCTTCTACCGCGCGCATGTCGGTGGCCGACAATAAATCTTCCAGTGAATCTAAACTGCTGGCGTCCAGATAACCTGAACCAACCTGACTCGACGTTGACGCTTTGCTGGCACTTTGTGTAGAGGTACAGCCGGTGCTGATGCCGAGCGCGGCCAGCGCTGAACCCAAAACTGTAATTTTAAATAGTGCCGGGACCATAGGCTGCCACATGCGTGTGGTTGGTTTATACATAGGAAATCCAAACAACTCGTCTATAAATTATTTTTTAGATTTGACATTGTAGTGAAGCATCACTACGACACAAGGTTTTACTCTAGCGCGATTCTAATATAAATGTTACAAGAAATTAAAAAATTGACGTCTTCGGCGTTTCTGATCTGCAATTGCGTTATACAATAGCGGCTCGGTTTTTATTTGGCTCTTTTTGGATCTGGCTTATGTCTCAAACAATCACACTATATGTGGATGGTGCTTGTCGTGGAAACCCTGGCTTGGGCGGTTGGGGTGCATATGTCATTACAGAAACCCAGCAGCACAAACTCTATGGCGGGGAACTGGAAACCACCAACAACCGTATGGAGCTGACGGCAGCCATTGAAGGCATTCAGTTCTGCCCGGCAGAGGCCAAACTGATTCTCTGGACCGATTCCAACTATGTCAAACGCGGCATGACCGAATGGATTGCCGGCTGGAAAAAGAAAAACTGGAAAGATGTGAAAAATCCGGACCTATGGCAAAAACTGGATGCCATCTGTCAGGGTCGTGAAATTGAATGGCACTGGATTAAAGGTCACGCTGGCCATGCTGGCAATGAAATGGCCGATCAGCTGGCCAACAAAGGGGCCGATCTGGTATTTGCACAGCAGGTCAAAGTGACGCCGGTACAAATCATTACTGAAGATAAAAGCGCTGAGTCTGAAGTCATCCCGCCGGGCACGGCTAAAAAAAAAGCAGAATCTGACTGGTTGCTCGACGACCCTTTTGGCTTCGATCTAGACGACAGCCAACTAGACGTTGAAGTCGAAGAAGAACTGCTAATGGTGCAGGAGGATCATCTCAGTCTGACCCAGCACAGCATTACCGTGACGCAAACCCTCAGTCAAAATGACAGCCCGAATCAGAACGAAGTCCTGATCCAAGATGAAACCCAGAACCAGAGTGCAACAGCGCCAGCAAACACGTCATCGCATCCCCATATTGTGATTACCCCGGCCACGGTTCAGGCTTATGGTCCACGCCAGCTGATTCTGGATACGGAAACCACCGGTTTTTATTATCAGGATGGTGACCGGATTATTGAAGTCGGCGCAATTGAAATGGTCAACCGCAAACTGACCGGCAGCTCGATTCATATTTATATCAACCCGGAAAAACCGGTCGGTGAATCGGAAGTGGTGCACGGTATTTCGGATGAGTTTTTAAAAGACAAACCGAAATATGCCGAAATTGCTGCGGTGCTGTATGACTATTTAAAAGGCGCGGAAATTATTGCGCATAACGCCACCTTCGATATGAACTTCCTGGATATGGAGTTTAACCGCTGTGGTCTAGGCGATTTATCGGCGGTGTGTGAAGTCACCGATACGCTGATAATGGCCAAAAACAAGCATCCGGGACAAAAGAACTCACTCGATGCTTTAGTGAAGCGTTATGAAATTCCGGCGCGTGACCGTACCTTCCACGGCGCCTTGCTCGATGCTGAAATTCTGGCAGATGTCTATCTGGCCATGACCGGTGGCCAGGTATCCTTTGATATGGATGCCCTGTCGGCCCATCATGAAGAACAAAGCGGTGAATCGGGCCGTCGCAGCATTGAAATGGAATTGCCGGTGATTCTGCCTTCTGCCGCAGAGCTGGAAGCACATGAGAATTGGGTCAAACAATTTGAAGAAAAGCATGGACAGCCCTGCTTTTTTGCCAAATAAAAAAACCGACGATTGTAATTTTTTGTATTTAATCTGTTCCTAGTTCAGTTATAGTTAAGATAAACAGGTCTGCTGTTTTTGCAGCAGGCCCATAAACAGATAAAACACTAGGAAAGGTGCAGATACATGTCTTACCAAACCTCTATTCATTTTGATCCGACTGCGTTACTGATAATAAAAAATGAGGTTGATAATTCAATCAAATTGGTGGAATCCGCAGTCAGCACCTTGGCAGAAGATCAGACTTTACCTTTCGGGATTGATGATGCCCTTAACCAGTTTGAGCAATGTGCCCAGGTACTGGCCCTGATTGATATGTCGAGCCTGGCAAAAATTGCCCAATATTCAGCAGAATTAATGCGCAAGATTATGGGGAATCCGGCGCAAATTAAAACTGAAGACGTGATTGCCTTAAGTGAAGGCACCACCATGCTCAAGCGCTACATCGAATTTATTTGTCTGCGCGAAGTTAAAATTCCACAGTTCCTGCTCGATACCTTAAACCGTCTGGAACGTGCCTTGGGTAAACCACTCACCCAGGAAGGCCAGCATATTGAATCTCTGCTGGACTGTATTCACCCGGAATTCAAATTGCCACAAGCACCCGGTCTGGAAAAATCAGGCTATGTGCATCAGCTGTATAAACTGTCGCTGTACAAGTTACTGAAGCAGGAAGAATCCGAGCTGGATCTGCAAGCCATGAAACTGGTCGGCACCTATTTAGCCGGTCTATCCGCCCAGCATCCAAGCCAACAATACTGGAATCTGGTCTATGTGGCGTTAAACCAGATTGATAACCTGCTGCTGAATGAACCACGTTTACGCACCTTAATCAGTATTGAACTGAATATGCGTCAATACTTTGCCGCACCAGACAGCTTCCAGGCCCAGTTAAGTGATCTGGCCAACATCCTGAGCCTGTGCATTAGCCAGGAAGATCAGGTGGCCCAGCACATCCGCGAACAGCTGAATATTGGTGAAGACCTGCTGACTGACACCCAGTTACAGGTCTTCAGCCGTCATCTGTATGGTCCGGATTTTGAAACCATGCAGACCATCAGTGCTCTGGCGACCAGCGAAATGGCGCAGATTCGCAATGACATCGAATACAACTACCAGAACATGACCCCTGAAAAAACCCAGGAGTTGCAAGCCAAGCTCAAAGATCTGGCCAACATCTTTAAAGTACTGAACCTGAATGAAGCCCACCGTGATCTGCTGGTTCAGGCCGACGCCTTGAGTCAGGCCGAAGTGCTCAAAGAAGAAAGCTTTGCCCAGCAGCTGATGAACACCATTTTATCAGCGATGAACTCGATTGGGGTGCTGGAGCGTCATCATACCTCTAGCCGTTTACAGCTGCGCGTTAACAACATGCACATTTCGCTGGACCGTTTAGATGAAGCGCATGAAGTATTGCTGAGCGAAACCAAAACCTTAATTGATCTGGCTCAGCAGATTCTGGTGCAGCACGTTCAGGATCAGGATGTGCGTTTATTGGAAAACACCTGTACCCAGCTGCGTGAAGTGGCCGGTGCCCTGCTGTTCCTGAATGAAGAAAAAGGCCAGCAGGCGCTGCTGACTGCCGCTGACTTTATCTATCGTAAATGCGAAGCCGGTGAAACGCTCAGTAGTGACGAGCTGAATGCCGTGTTAGACACCTTGGCCGGTGCCGACATGCTGATTGACAATTTAAAAAACAAACAGCCTGTTTTACAGTCGATGTTTGATGTAGCATTGGCAAGTAGCGAAAAACTGAAAGCTGTAGCCTAATGTCTGAACTCTCACTTGCCTATATTTTTCACCAACAGCAACTGCTGGTCGATGAACAGTTTCAACTGCCCCGAGTTGAAAAATTAGCAAGTGACCTGTCTACGGGCAATCAGGTGATTGCCCGCGACTTACTCCCCGATGAGCCCATTCCTGAAGGCTATCAATTATTGCCAATTCGCCAGCTGTTACAGTTCTGGAACAGTGCCGAATTTGAACAGGCCAGCCGTGCAATCCAGTTGCTAGAATGGCGTCGTAATCACCGTTTTTGCAGCCACTGCGGCCATCCAACCGAAGCGCATGCCACCGAATATGCCATGGTTTGCCCGGTCTGCCAGTATCGCCAATATCCACGTGTACAACCCTGTGTCATTACCGTCATTACCCGCGGTGAAGATGAAATTCTGCTGGCCAAAAATGCGCGAAACACCACCAATATGTATGGCCTGATTGCCGGTTTTGTTGAGGTGGGAGAAACCTTGGAAGAAGCGGTACGCCGTGAAACCGCGGAAGAAGTCGGTATCCAGCTAAAGAATATTCAGTATCTGGCCAGTCAGCCCTGGCCTTTTCCAAGCAACCTGATGATTGCCTTTAAAGCCGAATATGCCGGTGGTGAACTGCAGTTACAGGAAGAAGAAATCAGCGACGCACAATTTTTTAAATTTGATCAGCTGCCGAATATTCCATTCAAAGGCAGTATCGCCCATGCCATGATCAAACACGTGACCGAAGGCTCTGCCGTCGCCGACGACAGCAAAGCCTGGCTCTAAAGAGACACTACTCAGGAATTTAGCGTTTCTTCCAGCGCCTGCATAATCGTGTGCTTGGTCTTGAAATAACGGCTAAACAGACTCGATACCGAGCCCATAATACTGACATGCCCGGTGCGTGAAATGGTGATCAGCTGACTATGATTGCCATGCTTGTTTAGCACATGATCAAAATCAACCGCATTACTCAAATGCACAATCTGGTCATTCTCAGCCACCAGCAAATAGTGACGAATGTGATTACTTTCCACAAAGTAATACGGCATCACATCATGATAAGGAATGGTCTGATCAAATGCATCGGCACAAAGCGGATCATCTTTATAGTCAAAATGATAGGGACCAGCCAAGCCAATCGCAGCCCGAATATTGTCTCGGCAGTTCAGCGCATAAGGCTGCGGATGATACAGCACCGACATGATATTAAACGCACCGGCCGAGTGCCCCATTAGGATAATCTGATCAGTGTTAATCCTTAACTCTGCCTGCTGATCATGCAGATAGTTCAGTGCCAAAGTCAGGTCATCAATATAGACCGGAAAAATATTCTGCGGCGCCAGTTGATAATTAATGACGGCAACATCAAAACCCTGCTGGGCAAAAGCTTCGCCAACAAAGCGATAATCTTTTTTATCACCCCGTGACCAGGCACCACCATGGACAAAAACAATTAACGGCTGCTGGGGACGTGGCTGGGCAGTCCGGTACAAATCCAGCTGATGGCGTTCATTCGCTCCATAAGCCAGATCGTTCTCTACCGTATAGCCCTGTCGTGGAGTCAAACGGTTCAGGGCATAACTGCCAAAATCATACAGGCGGAATTCCTGATATACACTTTTGGCCTGAACCAGACGATATTGCAGCTGCGTTTTAAACTGGAACAACTTAGAGCGCATTCGTTGGCTCGATCTGGTCCGGATCAATGGCGACCGGGGTTTGTACATCCGGCTGTACATTCATCATCGGGCTGGCAAAACCAGAAGATGTGGCCTGTGAGGCTTCAATATTGTCAATTAAGGTCACAATTTTGGTGACATTACCAACCTGCTGTAACACCTGATTTAAATCGGCGATTTCCGCATTATTCAAACGGCCCATCACATACAGCACGCCATCTTCGGTGTGAATTCGCACTTTACTGTCAGAAACCACCGGCGCTTTCATAATCAGGCCACGGGTATTGGCGGTCACGGTGGTGTCCTGCATGATGGTGCTATAACCAATCTGGTTGCCCACGGTAATATAGTTGTGTACGGTTTTGACATCGCTCATGGCGCGTACATTGTCTTCCGCCAACTGCTTCAGATGTGCATCTGGCACCTGACCGGTCAGCAATACATTGCCGTGGAAACTTTCAATATTAACGCGTGACTGTTTAAAACGGGCATCCAGCTTATATAAATTAATTTTTGCTGTACGTTCAATGGAGTTATCAATAAAGACCTGGCCAAGTGAGCGTGCGCCACTTTCCGTTCCTACAGGTGCAGAACCCGTACCACTGGAAATAAAACTTGCACAGCCGGATAAACTTGCCACACACAGCACTGTGATTGCGATACGATTTAACACTCAGCAAGACTCCTCATTACTTATTCATTTCTGTTTTCAAGCATCTTTGCTTCAATTCTCTTCAAAGATTAATGAACTCTGAATCAAAAGTAAAAGCATTTTCAATCCATTGCAGATCATACGTGAAATTGGAAAAATCTTGCTGTACTGTTTTTGCAATTTGTTCAGTAAAATCAAAACAAATCACATCAAATCGACAATAAAAATCCTGTAATTGTGCAGAATTGCTCAAATAGGTCAGCGCCGTTTTAATCAGCTTTTGCTGCTTGGAGATGGAAACCACCTCCACCGCCCGGCCATAATCGCTAAAAGATCGCGCCTTTACCTCCACAAACACCAGCTGCTGATCCTGCCGGGCAATCAGGTCGATTTCACCATAACGGCAATGGTAATTGGCCGCCAGAATCTGATAACCCTGCTGCTCTAATAACATTGCAGCCTGCTGTTCGGCCCACTGGCCTAGACGCGCGCGCTGACTGGCCATTTACAGGATCTGCACCAGCTGTTTCTGCTGCACATAGCATTTCGGAATACGCTGAATCTGGTTGTCCTGAATCCGGATTAAACCGGTTCGCCCTTCAAACTCGATGCGGTTTAATTGTGGCTGTTTCAGATAATAATTGGCGATCTGCCAGGCATCTCCACCAAAGGCCACCAGCCGCTGAAAAGAAAAGTGTTCCGCCTTGGCTGCCTGAATTCCGGCCTGTACATCTGCCCAGTGAGACTGATACAAGGCCGGCGCATCACAAAACTGCAGGCCTTGCGGTAACTGCTGCTGTGACTCGACGGCATTGGCCAGGCTGTATAAGCGCTTTTTGGGCAACCTGTTCTGGCGATTGATCCAGCCATTTGAACCCAGCAATAACACCCCCTGCTGATGTTTCAGCCATCTCGGCGGACTGTCCACCACCTCCACCGGATAGTCCAGCTGCGACACCAGAGACATCAATAACAGCTCATGTTCAGCTTCGGTGCCGGGTTCACGCAGAATATACAAATGATTGATCTGATCTTTCTGGAACAGCTGCTTTAAGGTCTGTGCATCATCTTTTTTTGACAGGCTAAACTGTAATACCCGCGGATGCTGCTGGATCACCTCGTTTAAAGCCAGTGTGCGCACTTTGGGCCGCAGCGCAATTAACTGTTCCACATCGGCACGTGCCAAAGGTCCAATCACCACCCGGGTTCTAGCATTAACATGCTGACGCAGTAAGGGACCAATTTTGCGCTGCTCGGAATTAATCAATTTAACCGGCATTTTCTCACCCGATGCCTGATAAGCGTGCATAAAACCCTGCTGAATACTGAAACCGGCTCGCGCCATAGGACCCGATTCAGGTAGAATGACCAGAATCTCGGCCTGGGCAACTGAAAGTCCTGCGCCCAACAGTGCCGTGGTAATGATTACTTTTTGAAGCTGTCTTTTATTGTTATTAATAATTTGCCTAAACATGGAGAAACCTAATGAGTGCTCAGTTATTTGTTGTAGCCACCCCAATTGGGCACTTAGACGACATGACCTATCGGGCGATTGATGTTCTAAAGTCTGTAAATATTATTGCGGCAGAGGATACACGGACCTCTGCTCAATTATTAAAGCACTATAATATATCAACTCCGTTAACGGCGTGCCATGAACACAATGAAAGTAACAAAATTGATATATTGGTTCAGCGCCTGCTGAACGGCGAAAATATTGCCCTGATTAGTGATGCCGGTACCCCGCTAATTAGCGACCCCGGTTTTAAACTGGTCCGCGCCGCCCAAGAACACAATATCCGGGTGATTCCGGTTCCGGGAGCCTGTGCCGCAATTGCAGCGCTGAGTGCCGTTGGTTTACCGAGTGACCGCTTTAGCTTTGAAGGCTTTTTACCGTCAAAACAGTCACAGCGTATCTTGAGTCTGGAAAAACTTAAAGACCAGACCGCGACCCTGATTTTTTATGAAGCGCCACACCGGATTCTGGACAGCGTTAAAGATATGGCCAGTATTTTTGGCACCGAGCGTCCGGTCGGTTTTGCCCGTGAAATTACCAAAACCTTTGAAACCATCAAGAAGATGACACTGGGTGAGCTGGTCAGTTTTATTGAAGCTGATCATCATCAGCAAAAAGGTGAAATTGTACTGGTGGTGGGTGGTGCAACCGCGGAAAAAGATCTGGAGCAGGAAAAGCTGGATCAGCTGCTGACCCGACTATTGCAGGATTTATCAGTGAAAGCCGCGTCACAGCTGGCCGCCGATTTAACCGGGATCAAGAAAAAAGTGGCCTATCAGCGTGCGCTGGAACTGAACCAAAACCGCGATGACTAATCTTGGCTGTTGATTCACAATAAAAAAAGCATCACCGGAGTGATGCTTTTTTCTTATTCGCGTGCAGCCTCATCTGGTGGGACTTCAGTAATTTTTCCCCCACGTGCCAAGAAGGCCGCAATTTCATCTTCTAACGCTTGGCGTTGCTTCTGTTTAGCGGTTACGGTTAAGGTTTCTGCTTCCGCCACATCACCATCGTTTACGGCATCTTCGCTGTCCAGTGCACCTTTTTCAGCCGCTTTTGCCTCATCATCATCGACGGTGGTATCTTCTACATCATCATAATCGTTCATATCCGTCATTTTAATCTCCCCGCAAATGACCTCAATTGAGTCCTGGTGAACGTTGTCATGCAATTAGGAAGAAATTTATCAATCTCTGCGCCTTTCGCCTAGAGGTAAAGACGAAAAAATCGTGTCTTTTTTAACCAAATTCGTAATCATGTATTAATGAATGTTTAAAAAATAACTATTTCTAGCTAGACCGCATACCGCGTGTCTTTCAGCAGATGCAAACCATTGGCCTGCGCCATAAAAGCATCCTTTAACACCGGCAGCTGTTCAACCTGCTTCAAGCCAAAATTACGTCCCCAAACCAGCGGGAATAACTGGGTGCTTTCCAGCCAGCCAATTGCAGACATGCTGTGCATCATTGCGTCATTTTGACCTTTACGACGATGCTCATAACGCTTCAAGGTCTGCTCATGCGCCCAGACCCCACGTGCCCGGTCATGCAGCAGGACATCACACAAGACCGCGGCATCCAGACAGCCAATATTAACGCCCTGCCCGGCCAGCGGATGAATCACATGCGCTGCATCACCAATGAGTGCCAGTCCCGGCTCGATATAGTGCTGTGCAGCACGGGCTTTTAAAGGGAAACGGGCACGTGGTGTAGCTTCCAGCACTTCACCCAACATGTGATGGCTTTCACGGGTCAACAGCTGGGTAAATTCCTGATCGGATAATGCGGCATATTCTTCTGCATAATCCTCTGGTAGCGTCCAGACAATAGATTGCCAATGGCCATCCTGTTCAGGCTTGAGGCTGCTCATCGGCAGGTATGCCAGTGGACCGGTTTCCAGAAAAATCTGGCGCGCCACATGCTGATGTGGCTGGGCAGTTCGAATGGCACAACTGATGCCTGCCTGCTGATAATCCAGCACATCCAGATCAATAAAGGCCTGTTCGCGGACAAAGGAATTGGCCCCATCTGCGCCAATTAACAATTTGGTGCTGAGCTTCGTGCCATCGGCCAGGAAAATATGCCAGACGCCAATGCCCTGCTCAATCCGGGTGACTTTGACCTGCGTGCGATAATCCTGAATCTGCGTCAGCATGGTTTGCTGAATGGCCAGATTTAAAATACTCGGCTCCACCATCGAACCCAGCGCCTGGTCCACTCCGGGTGTTTTTTCTGCCGGCTGACCAAAATTGATTTCGCCATAGCCATTTTTATTCCAGACCTGCATGCCAGTATAAGGCTGCTGACGCGCCAGTTTGTCCCAAACACCGACGGTTTTTAGCAGATGGATGGTGGCCTGACTTAAAGCCAGTACGCGCGGATTGGCCATACTTAAGGTTTTTTCTGCATCCAGAATTGGTGCGGCATCCAGCACCGTGGCCTGCACCCCACCTTGGGCCAGTAATAATGCGGTTAAGCCACCGACCAAGCCACCACCCACAATAACGGAGTCTAATACGTGTGCTGTCTGGTTCATGCTTTTAGTCCCATGGCATAGTTGGCAACAAGCGGTTTAATTCCCGGAATGGTATCAAAGGCAATCAGACCGGTATTTCTGAGCAGTTTCAGCACCGGATTCTGGTTACTAAAGCCGCGTACCACGCTGTCACAGAATTTGATCACGCGCTGCTGATCGGTCAGACGGGATTTTTCATAATCTTGCAGCATGGCGGCATCGCCCAAATCGGCCTGTTGAGCCAGCTGTTCTTTTAAATAACGTACCAACACATAGGCATCGCGCATACACAGGTTAAAGCCCTGTCCAGCCACCGGATGGATGGTATGTGCGGCATTGCCCATCAGTACTACCCGGCCCACGGCCTGTTTTTCTGCCAGCACCTGCGAAAGCGGGAAGCTAAAACGGCGTCCAGTTTTCTGGAATTTTCCAGCCCGATCGCCATAGGTCTGCTGCAAGGCATCGAGGAAATGCTGGTCATTGTCCTCCCCCAGCCATTCATGTTCCGTACCTTTTTTCACCGGCCAGACCACCGAACGACGATATTCACCCGGCAAAGGCAATAATGCCAGCGGACCTAAAGGACTGAAACGCTCAAAACCGACATGATTGTGTGGTTTAGAGGTTTGTACGGTGGTTACAATGGCGACCTGATCATAATCATGTTCATCGACCCCAATGCCTAGGGCTTTACGGCAGAATGAATCGCGGCCATCGGCAGCAATCACCAGTTTGGATTGCAGTTTTAAGACTTCACGTCCACGCTGCGCTTCCAGATAAGCCAGATCTGCATCTTGGGTCAGCGAGGTAACTTTTACCCCATCAATCAGTTCAATTAAAGGCTCTGCGCGCACCTGAGTCAATAACACCCGGCCTAACCAGGCATTTTCAATCACCTGTCCAAAACTTTCGACTTTTTCCTGTTCGGCTTGCAGACGCGCTTTCCCAAAACTGCCCTGCTCGGTAATGTGCACTTCCAGAATCGGGACAGCATGTTCCTGCAAGGCATCCCATAGGCCCAGTTCCTGATAAATCTGTACGCTACGACGCGACAGCGCACTGTTTCGTGCATCAAAACTGGAGTGATACGGGGCAAGATTGGCATCATCATAATTCGGGTATTGAATTGCTTCGAGCAGTTTGACCGCAATATTGGCTTTGGCCAACATGAGCGCCAAACTCAGCCCCACCATACCGCCGCCCACGATGATGACTTCTTGTTGCATGCTTGAATCCTTATTTGTGGTATCTCAAAAGTTTAGATACATCTTAATCATGATTGATTTTATATTACATCAAGGGATTGGATTTTTATAATGATTCGTGTGGATGGCTGGAATTTCTGAGCTTCAGCGCTTGCATGTTCTGACCATAAATCCCGTTTAAAAGATGTTATTCCATAAGATACACTGGAATGGTGTGTAATATAACATCTATACAAAGCCTGGAGCGCCAGACTTAAGCTGACCAAGCGACAACCCTGACGTAGATAAAATAAATTAAAGAATTCGTATCAGCTGTATGCTATTCATTGTAGAAAATTTAAAACATGAAGAAATTAGAACTTATCTTTTTAGTCGTTTTAATCTTGGTTCTGTTGTGGGGCATACAATGGATGTTTCATGGCTTTCCGGCCTCAAGTTAAGTCTTCTATTATTCACTCTAAAAGCTATGCTATAATTTCTTAAAATAATTAGAATGTTAGGATAATAAATGGATCATACTGAACGTTTTATTACGGCATTTTACTACGCTGTCGCCGGGATTTTTTTGGGTTTAGGGTTAGCAATTTTTTCCTCCCTCTATCTCAGTCTTACAATAAGCTCAGTTAAAATTGTAATTTTTACAGTCATTTGCTGTTTTGTTTTAGGCTATGTATTTCCTCATAGCGTTGGCAATATTTTTAAATGGGTTTGACATATTTTCGTTCATTAGTCTGGATGTCTATCTCTATTTAACCCATTAACGCTGATTCAAAATCAAAAAAGCCGATCTTCTGACCGGCTTTTGAGCTGTACGGCTTTTATTGGGCCGCAGCCATCAACGCTTCAATCTCGTCTACAGTTTTCACCACTTTCGCAGTTAAGTTCAGTGGACCATTTTTGGTCGCGACAATATCATCTTCAATCCGGATGCCAATGCCACGCCATTTTGGATCTACCGTTTCATCATCCGGGGCAATGTATAGGCCCGGCTCAACCGTGACCACCATACCGGCTTCATAAACACGCCATTCGCCATCAACCTTATAAGTTCCGACATCATGCACATCCATGCCCAGCCAGTGGCCTGTGCCATGCATATAGAACTGACGATAGCTTTCTGACGCAATAATCTCGTCCAGATCACCCTGCATAATGCCTAAATCAAGCAGGCCCTGCACCAGAATACGTACCGCCACATGGTGTGGTTCTTTATAGGAGTTGCCAATCTGTACGGCATTAATTGCTGCAATCTGGGCATCTAGTACAAGGTTATATAGCGCTTTTTGCTCTGGGCTGAATTTACCATTCACCGGAAAGGTTCGGGTAATATCCGAAGCATAGAACTGATATTCACAGGCGGCATCAATTAGCACCAAATCGCCATCTTTCAGTTCTTTGTCATTTTCTACATAGTGCAGAATGCAGGCATTTTCACCGCCGCCAACAATACTGTTATAAGATGGAACACAGCCATTTCGGCCAAACACATAATTCAGTTCGGCTTCCAGCGCATATTCCATCATGCCGGGGCGTACCGTTTGCATGGCCCGGATATGCGCTTCGGCAGAAATATCTGCCGCAATTTGCATCAGTTCCAGCTCTTTGGTGTCTTTGTGCAAACGCATTTCATCGACCAGACGGTCGAGCTGCACCACCTGCGCTGGTGCCGAGGTGCCACGGCGGCTTTCGCCATTGGCAGCTGCAATCCATTTGGCCACCCGCGCATCAAATTCGGCATTCTGTCCAATACGGTAAAAGAGCTGGTCTTTATCCAGCAGTTTTTCCAGAATTTCTTCATCGAGCAGGTCAATGGCATAGGCTTCATCGGCCTCATACTGTTCAATGGCGCCATCAATACCGGCACGATAGCCATTCCAGATTTCCATCTCCCGGTTACGTTCGCGGCAAAACAGGCTATAGGTATAGCCTTCATCTATAGATTCATAGGTTTCAATGACCGCGACCGCTTCAGGTTCTGCAAAGCCGGTCAAGTAGAAGAAACTGCTGTCCGTTCGATATTTATAGTCAGCATCCCGGTTACGCATGGCCACCGGACTGGTGGCAATAATGGCAATACTGTGTGGTCCCATCAGTTCAGCCAGACGGTCACGACGTTCTTTAAATTCTACCTGGGTCAGTTTCTTCATTAATTTTTCTTCGCAGCCTAAATAAAGGGAGGATGGTATCGCCCGAATCAGCTCGGACGATGTGGGGTAAACATTTCAACAATACTGCCGCTTTCTGGCGCAGCCACCTGACGTGACTTGGCATGTACGTTTTGTAACAAAGAACTTTCATCAACCGCTATTTTCTTGCGGCCAACCGACAGGCTGACCGGAATCAGGCGGACAAATTCATATAATTCCTGATAGCTTTCTTCGCCTTCTTCGTCATTGTCCGAGTCTTCAAACTCGACTGCTGCCACATCTTGCAGATGTTCAATCAGCTCCAGCTCATCGCTGCGGATATGTCCGGACGCCAGGCCAAAGCCCAGTACCACGCCGGCACACCAGTCAGCCAGCGCCTGTACCCGCTCCTGTAATATGTGTTCATCATCCGGTAACAGGGGCAGATAATCCAGTTCATCTTCAGATAAAGCATGCGCTACATCTTCCGCTTCACCGGTTAAAATATCCAGCGCTTCCGGGCTGAGTTCGGGCACATTCAGGGTCGCCAGAATCTGTTGCCACTCGGTTTCAGTTGGTGCATTTGTCACACAAACTATACCGGTCAGTAAACCATGTAACTCACTTGGACTTGAAATTTCTTCAATCATAGAAAAATTGCGGTACCATTCGGACCAACCTGAAATATCGTCTTGCATTCGCTTATCCAATCTCTATACTTCGTATATATTACCTTTGTTTGCAAGACTGTGCGACCACGATATGTTAGAAGAATTACAGCGTCTACAGGCGCATATTGGTGTTTTAAAAACACGACTTGCGCATTATGAGAGTGAAACTCAATCTTTAGCTGAAGCCAAGCAACAGGCTGAAGAGCAGCATCATGCACAAATTGTGCAAAGAAATGGGGTGATTACCCAAAAACAAGAAGAAATTGAGTCTTTAAGTGAACAGCTCAGCACCAGTCAGGCCCAATTTCAGCAGTTAAATCAGGATGCGACCGCATTGGCGGACCGTTATAGCCGTCTGGAAAAAAGCTGCACCGATCTTAAAAACCGCTTTCAGGAATTGCTGGCCGAACGTAACGAGCTACGCGTCATTAAAGAAAAACTGCAGAATGAACAGCGTCAGACTTTGCAGAATGTGCAATCTTTGCAGCAAGAACGTGAGCGTTTATTGCAGAAGAATGAGCATGCCAAAGCCAAAGTCGAGGCAATTATTCAGCGTCTGGCCATTTTAGGAACTGCACAAGACCAGAATGCCCAGGAAATTCAGCAATTGGCCCATCCAACTGATGTCAGCGAGGAAGCTTAAGCATGAGTGAACAAATTCCTGTA
Source organism: Acinetobacter sp. YH01025 (assembly GCF_013420185.1). Classification (NCBI taxonomy): domain Bacteria; kingdom Pseudomonadati; phylum Pseudomonadota; class Gammaproteobacteria; order Moraxellales; family Moraxellaceae; genus Acinetobacter; species Acinetobacter sp. YH01025. The sequence continues at coordinate 40,344 of NZ_VOYR01000002.1, forward strand.
GATTTACGCGTTTTAGGACACAGTTTCAAGCTGGCCACGACTCTTGAAAAACGGCCGGATCTGGAACGTGCAGCAGAATTGCTGAATGAAAAATATGATGAATTCCGTCGTAAAGCACCACGCATGGAACCAAGCAAGCTGATTATTATGGTGGCCTTAGAGCTGATGCAGGAAGTGCTGTCGATGAACAAGTCCCTGCAGGAATATGTCCATTGTGAACGCTTGCTGGCCACAATTCTGGAAGAAGTCGAAACACTGACCGAATAAGGCTTTGACTTGCATAAAGCCTGTGCAAATGACACTTAAATTTACAGTTCTGTAGGCCGATAGGTTTGCGTCTAAAGCTGAATCCTTTATACTGAGTCTAACTCTGAGGTGTTCGCCAGCAGGTCTATTCCCCTGCCGATACTTAAACTTATGGATTGCGTTCTGTATATTTAGAGTGCATGCCCACCCTGAGTGGGAAGCCCAGCAAGTATACGTCGCGTCCACCTTGAACTCATCGGGTTCAGGGTAACGACACATGCAGCGGCACCGTCGGAGGGTTTAGCTGATTTATCCTCTATTCAGTCCTCAGAATTTCTATATTTCCTCTTTTTTATAAGTAATGATTCTCTCGCTCTAATCTTTTAAAGCTTCCAACTAACCGTTAAGCCCTCTTGTAGATACAACCCATCTTAAAAGAACGCCATCCCGAATTAAATCAGTAAGATCGATTTGATTAACATCTTCACAAGATTGCAGTTCAGCAAAATTTTTAAGCAGACGACTTGACTGTAGAACGGATGCAATTCCGCCCACTATGTTTTGCTTCATAAAGTTTATTATCTGCAATTTTTAGTACTGCAGCCACATCGACGGCATCTTTTGGCCAGAACGCGATGCCAATAGAAATCGTGATTTGTCCCATCTGGTTAATCTGATTGTCTTGCATGGTTAGTCTGAGTCGTTCAGCGGCTTTATGTGCTACAAGCGGATCTGCCGTGGTCATCAGTACCAAAAATTCTTCGCCACCACTACGACAGCAAATATCATGTTCCCTAAAATTAGTTTGCATTATTTGCGCGAGCGTTTTTAGTACCACGTCACCTTGATCATGCCCATACTGATCATTAATTTTCTTAAAAAAATCAATATCAATGGCCAAGGCCGCAAATGCGGTCTGGGTATTGACCAGCTCCTTTAAAAACACCTCCATACCACGGCGATTATATAAACCGGTCAAGGGGTCGGTATTGACATGCTGTTTCAGCTCCGTAATTCGGTTTCTAAAATTTTCCGAGCTAAGTAATAACGAGGTTCTGAATTTTAAGACCTCAAAATACCAGGGATCGACTTTTTTAATTTTATCCTGAATATCATGCTGATTCAGCATACTGGCCATTTTGGCCAAGCGGTTTAAAGGCGATGAAATAAAGTTGGAAATCCACCAGACCAGCAAAAAGATAAACAGATAGAAAATAAAAATGCCCACCGATACTTTGAACAGTAAAGTATGCGCTTGTGCCAGCAAGGCATCTGTTGGTTGCTGTGAAATCACGATCCAGTTGACACTGGGAATATGGGCAAAACCGGCAAGATTATCGACACCCAAACTGTTGGTCAGCTGAATGGAACCTTTCTGATGCTGTCGAATATAAGCCAGTCCGCTATTATTGATAATTTTTTCGCCAATACGATTTTCATCGGGATGGAAAATAATCCGGTCATCCTGATCCAGTACATACAGATGACTGTTTTTATAATCATATTGGGTCGAGAGCATGTCATTAATGACATTTTTCTGTTGTAGATAAATGGTCCCGCTAATCATGCCCAGATACTGCTGCTGATGATAAATTGGCTGTGACATCAGAATGACCAGATTGCCCTTTACCGACCAGTAAGGCGATGAAATATAGGTTTTTTTCTGCTGTAAGGACTCAATAATTCCGGGCGTGCTATAGGTTTGCTGAAAACTTAAAGCTAAACTTTTGGGTGCATAGGCCAGCATCTGCTGTTGAGGATCGACCAGTAAAATGCTGTTAAAATTATCTGACTGATATTTGAGCCGCTTCACTTCGGCATAGGTTAATTCCGGATTATTAATATCCTGTTCTAATTGTTTGGCACTATATTCCAGCTCTTTAAGCATGTCACTAAAGTGCTGGTTGGCGCTGACCGCTATTTTTTCTGCATATTTTTCATTTACTGATAGCGAGTTTTGAATTAACTGATCTTTAATCACATAATTCAAAATAAACAAGCTCACCACGAATAAGCCCGACACACTTAAAATGGTCGAGTACAGAATCAGTTTACGCAGATTTAGCCTTAGTGATAAAAGTAAACGCTTCAGCAACACTAACCCCAAACCAGACAAAAAAGCGTGATATGTATCACTTTATCATAATTTTATATTTTGATATCTAAAATTAAGGTTTTAATTTGACCATTTTTAGTTGTACTAACAAATAGCCACGCTGCTCTTGCGGAAGATGAGAGATGCTGTGGTGCGGTTGAAAAGTCTTAATCTTATCTCTATTACCATCTTAATAAATATTTAACTTTTCTTGCTATTTAATCCCTTCAATTTCCCTTTTATTCTGCTCAATTTCATGACTCATTTCAGGTAATATCTGCTGTAAAAAATCCAGCAGGCTGATGGCTTCTGGTTTTTGCACAACGTTTGCTGCCACCAGCGCTTTCTGCTCTGCCAGCAATTGACTAACGGCGCGCAACTCCGGCTTTTGCCCCTGCCCAAAGCCAGTACTGATTTCAGCAAATTGCCGATATAACTGCTCACGGCGTGCCAACAATTCAGGTGAATGCTCTGTACTGGTCTCCACTACCGATTCAGAAACATTCGGCTCTGCCTGACTTACATCTACCGCTGGATTCACAGCAGTAACAGAGGATGAAACTGGCTTGGGTTTAGCAACAGCCTGTTGCGATACTGGCCGGAAAAACCACAAGATCAATCCGGTTAACAGCACCAACAGGCCAATTCCAAGCCACAATCCAAGATTGATTTTTTTCATAGGCATAATCAACGAGCAGAATCAGCCAGCGCATTCCTGCTGCTGTCTGACTCCTCCTCACAGCTCAACCATTAAGGCGTCGACCAGTCGGCTGGCACATAACCAACACGAACCCGTTGCGGATGGTTCCCCACTGGCACACTCAGCACTTTATTGCCCGTTGCAAAATCAATCACGGTCACTACATCAGTTTCACTTTCTGAAATTACACAGCTTCTGCCATCTGGACTGCGCGTAGCCCAATACGGTTTACCGGCCGGAATGAGCTGAGTGGCCTGTAAGGTGCGCCGGTCCACAATAGTGGCATAGTCATCCATGGTGCCTGCTACACAGAGCTTTTCCCCATCGGCACTAATGGATAAACCATGATGGCGCGAGTCATTGACCCATTTGGTCCGGTCTTTAGGAATAGTGCTACTGCCCGGCAGCTGGGCGATGCGAGTAATCTTGTCCTGATTTAAATCATATTCGACCAGACCATTAAAGAAAGATACCTGCGCATAGAGCTTGCTTTCATCTTTACTGAACACCATCGGACGTACCGAGTTCGACAGGTCTTTACGTCCAAAAGCATCTAAAGCCGGACGCAAATCAATTTTTTTCAGCACCTTATAGGTATTGGCATCGGCGATGGTAATATAGCGTTTGCCCTTGGTGAAATCCTGCCACTGTGCATCGAGTGAGGTTTCCACATTCCCAATCGCCGAGTTCAGAATTTTGCTGCCATTGGCAAAATAGATGTTTTCATGTGGCTTATCGCCCGTTGCAAAACGGCCCAGCTCTTTACCGGTATGAATGTCCAAGACATGCACCACATTACCAGAAGAAGCTGACACCGCCACACGCTGACCATCTGGTGATACCGCCATATGATCCGCACGGAAGCCTTCTACCGGTGTGCGCCAGTTAATTTTTCCGGTTTTGATATTAATTGACACCACATCGGCAAAGCTTGGCCGCGAGGCCACAATTGACTGGCCATCTGGAGTGGAGTACATATCATCGACCAGCTGGTCATTGCCCTCGCCCGCGGTTTGCTGAATGTAGGTATAGGCAATTAGCTTGATTGGATTTAAATGAATTTCCAGCAGCCGCTGTTTGCGGTCCGGAATCATATTCACCACCCCAATCTTGCCAAAATCACCGGAAGGACGAATCACTGTGACCGTTCCATCCCAGTTATTGCCCACAAAGAAAACCTGTTTGGAATTGGCCGGTGCAGGCATTTCTGTAGAGGCTGCCTGAGCAACGCTAGCGCTGAGTGCCGTGACAGCACAAACGGCCGGCAGCAGATATTTACGCAGGGTATTTTTATAGTCCATGTTATTGTTTTCCTAACCATGTGTTCATTTTTAATTTGTTCTTGTCATACTCACGTATCAACACTGCATCAGCATAAAGACAACAGGCCCTAGAAATCTATCCGCTTGCTGTAAAATCCGACGGAAGCCCATTTGATCTTGCAGATCGAGCATCAATAAGCTCCGGTTTTTGCAATACATCTTATTAGTGAAAATCTGTAACGGTCCTGCTCCCTTTGCAAGTTGTGCAGAAAGGATTAAACTGCGGGCACCACTTGTTTTTATGCCCTGCTCTGTGACCCACGACCTGATCCAGCTCCGTAAACAGCTGCGCAAACAACGCCGCCAGTTAAACCGCTTTCAGCAACGTCAGGCTGAGCAGCAGGTATTGCAGCGGTTACGTGCATGGCCGGCGTATCGGCAGGCTCAGAAAATTGGCGTGTATTTACATGCCTTTGGTGAAATTCATACCACTAAAATCATTGAACTCTGTTTTGCCCAAGGTAAACAGGTGTATTTACCAATGATCTGTAATATGAATGACCGGCTGGTCTGGGTGCGTATCCAGCAAGGTCAATATCGTAATAAACGCTTTGCCTACCATCGTTTGGGTATGCAGGAACCGATGGCCAGTCGTGGCCGGCATGTCTCCGAACTTGATCTGCTCTTGATGCCTTTACTGGCCTGTGACCGACGCGGAACCCGGATTGGAATGGGCGGCGGCTATTATGATAAAACGCTGGCCAGCGCCCCGACCACACCGCTGCGGGTCGGCCTGTGTCATGATTTCCAGATTGTGGATATTCCTTTGGTGCGTGAGGCCTGGGATCAGCCGCTAGATGCCCTGATCAGCCCACATTTCCAGTATTCTTTTCAGCGCAAGTTTGCGATTTATAATCATTAACAATGAATTAAAATCATCAACTTAGCTAAATTTCCAACAATTTATAGGCTTCGGCCCTTGTAATTTTTAAATTACCCATCACTATAAAAAACATGGCAACACCGTTGTCACTCATTAGGAGTGCCCATGTCTGAAATTATTATGAATGAACAAACCTTAGAGCCTCAGGTTCCAAGTGTATTACCGCTTTTAGCGCTACGTGACGTGGTGGTTTATCCGCACATGCAAATTGCGCTATTTGTAGGTCGTGAAAAATCGATCAATGCAGTTGATGTGGCTCGTAACAGTGACAATCTAGTATTTGTAGTTGCGCAAAAAGATTCGCTTACAGAAGAAATTGATCACGACAATTTATATCAATACGGTACTGTCGCGAAGATTGTGCAAGTTGTGAATCACGAAAATGATGAGAACTGCATCAAAGTCCTGATTGAAGGTCTACATCGCTCGAAGCTGGTCGAAATTATCGAAGAAGAGGACCATCTAAAAGCAGAACATCAGTTAAGCCCAATGACGGTTGCGGTAGACAGTGAGGTTCAGGCCACACGTGTGCTCGAATTGCGTGCCCTGTTTGCACAATATGCCGAAGCAAAATTACGTAATGCGCGTGAACTGATTGCTGCGGTCAACAAAATTGATGACCTGCTGCAATTGCTGTTTTTTGTGGCGACCCGCGTTCCACTGAATATCGAAGTGAAACAGAAATTCCTGGAACACGACGAGTTTGAAGCACATTTACAGGAACTCATGACCTATTTGCTGCAACAGTCTGAAGAACAGCAGATTGAGCAAACCCTGCATGATTCTGTCAAACGCCAGATGGAAAAAAACCAGCGCGAATACTTCCTGAATGAAAAAATGAAAGTCATTCAGCGCGAACTTTCCGATATGAATGGCGGTGCGGAAGATGACGTTGCGGAAATTGAAAAACGTTTGGCCGAAGCCGATTTACCGGAACACGTGCGTAAAAAAGCCGAATCTGAACTGCGCAAGTTAAAAGCCATGCAACCGGCGTCGAGTGAAGCGGCGGTGGTCCGTAACTATCTTGAAGTAATTCTGGATACGCCGTGGAACAAGGCCAGCAAAGTCAGCATCAACCTGAATAAAGCGCAGGAAATTCTGGATGCCGATCACTATGGTCTGGACGAAGTCAAAGAACGCATTGTGGAATATCTGGCGGTTCAATCACGCGTGAAAAAACTGCGTGGCCCGATTCTGTGTCTGGTAGGTCCTCCGGGTGTTGGTAAAACCTCTTTGGGTGAATCAATTGCTAAAGCCACTGGCCGTGAATTTGTACGTATGGCGCTGGGCGGCGTACGTGATGAAGCGGAAATCCGTGGTCACCGTCGTACCTATATTGGCGCGATGCCAGGTAAAATTGTGCAGTCTTTAACCAAAGTTGGCGTCAAGAACCCGCTGTTCCTGCTCGACGAAATTGACAAGATGGCGCAAGACTACCGTGGCGATCCTGCCTCGGCGATGCTGGAAGTACTCGATCCATCACAGAACAACAAGTTCAATGATCACTATTTAGATCTGGACCTGGACCTGTCTGAAGTGATGTTTATCTGTACCGCCAACAGCATGAATATTCCTGAAGCACTTCTGGATCGTATGGAAGTGATTCGTCTTCCGGGTTATACCGAAGAAGAAAAAGTGAATATCGCCGATCGTTACCTGGTGCCAAAAGCCATCAAGAATAACGGTTTACGTGGCAAAGAACTGACCGTACATGAAGAAGCGATTCGTGACATTGTACGTCGTTATACCCGTGAAGCCGGTGTGCGTAGCCTGGAACGTGAAGTCTCTAAAATTGCACGTAAAGTGGTCAAAGAAGCGGTCAGCAAAAAAGCCAAAAACCTGCAGGTTGAGGTCAACGCGGGCAACTTGCCAGACTACTTGGGTCCACACAAATTCGACTTCGGCATGGCGGAAGAAGAAGCAGAAGTGGGTCGCGTAAATGGTTTGGCCTGGACCTCTGTGGGCGGTGAATTACTGACCATTGAAGTGGCGACCATGAAAGGCAAAGGCACTTTCATTACCACCGGTTCACTCGGTGATGTCATGCAGGAGTCGATTAAAGCAGCCATGACTGTGGTGCGTACCCGTGCCGACTCTTTAGGCATTGAGTCTTCAGTCTTTGCTGAAACTGATGTACACGTGCATTTACCTGAAGGTGCAACACCAAAAGATGGTCCATCGGCAGGTCTGGCGCTGACTACCGCGCTGGTGTCGGCCTTTACCGGTATTCCAATCCGTCCGGATATTGCCATGACCGGTGAAACCAGCTTGCGTGGTCGTGCTATGCGCATTGGTGGCTTGAAAGAGAAACTGTTAGCCGCACACCGTGGTGGTATTAAACTGGTGTTTATTCCACAGGAAAACGTCCGTGACCTGGCGGAAATTCCGGATAACGTCAAAGACGGTCTGGAAATTAAAGCAGTGAAATCCATTGATGAGATTTTACCGCTGGCATTAACCTCAATGCCAAAACCACTGGTGAAAGCACCGATTGTAAAACCGGTAGAAGAGGGTAAGGCTGCACGTCACTAAGTGGTGCCTTCATATCTTCTCCACAAAAGAGAGCTTCGGCTCTCTTTTGTTGTTTTCGGGTGATGAAATGTTCCACTTGAAAAATTTCCGTTCATCTCCATCTATAATAATACAGAGCATATTGCTGTAAGTTTCTTTTTTTATTCCTGCTCATCGTATGGCCATTCAAACTCCAGATGAATGGCCTGTTTGACCGCAGTCCTACTCTATTTCAGGGCTGCGTTTTTTATGGCCGCTTATGGCGTCGCCCCGAGCAGTTGATGAATCAGCCCATCAATCACCTGGCCCATTTTGGTGACATTTAAAGTATCCAGCGTATCCTTTTCGGTATGATAATTCGGATTACGATAATGCGAAGTATCGGTAATCAGTAGCGCCGGAATATCATGCTGCCAATAACTGCGATGATCCGAGAAACCGGCTGCACTGACAAACGCCGGCATCACCAGCCGTTCACACTGCAATTTATCTAACAGGCGCATCTGTTGACAGTATTGCTCACCCAGCGCATTGGACTGAAAATTACTGATCGCGGCAATATAATTGCCATGACTTGGATAAATCCATTTTAACCCCATCGGATACTGCTGGATTAAACGCGAATCATAGTAGCCAATCATTTCCAGCACATAGACTGCCTGAATATGCTCTTTTTCGGCCAGAATAGATTTGGCATGTACCTGACTGCCCATAAACTCGGTCTGATAATACGGTGCTTCTTGCAGGGTATAAAAAACAAACTCGACATTATGCGGCAGCTTGGTTTTTTCCTGGCTTAAAATACGCGCTATTTCAATTAATCCGGCCACACCGGAAGCATTGTCATCAGCGCCCTTCTGGTTGCCATGCACATCATAATGCGCACCTAAAATCACCCGATCTGAACGGCCAACCTTTAAATGACAGACCACATTGCGATAACTTTTTCCATTCACCGGATAAGTCTGGTACTGGCATGGAATGCCGAATAAACGCATCTGCTCTTTAATCCAGGCCGAAACCCGGTTCAATTCTTCAATATTTTTATGATTACGGTACACGCCCGGCGGCCCGATAATCTGCTGCAAATAGACTTTCAAATTTTGCGGATCAGCCGGTTCATATAATGAAATGGCGGCGGATAGCGGCTGCATCCAGCCCAGCAGCAAAGTACAACCCAATATCCCTAAACCGTTTTTAATCTGTTGAAATAACCACATTTATTATTGTTCCATACAAAAGCAGATTTTATTGTCCTGTGGCTCATTAAAGCAACAGCAGCATACAGATTACAATTTCAAATTGTGTCTTTTCTCCTGCACAAACGGCTTTCAAGGTTATAATTACTTTTCATTTTCCTGCCTGTTTTATTATGAAAATTCGTATTCTGACCATTGGTCAAAAAATGCCGGCTTGGGTACTGACTGGTTTTGAAGATTATTTCAAACGTATACAGCCTTTTGTACAAACCCAGATTATTGAATTGCCGATGGCCAAACGTGGCAAAAATGATTCAGAAGCCGATATTTTAAAATACCGGCAGATTGAAGGTGATAGCATCTTAAATGCTCTGAAAGCCAATGAAACCCTGATTGCACTGGAAGTGGGTGGGCGTGAATTCAGCACCGAAAAACTGGCTGAAACCATGAAAGGCTGGATGCTGGAAGGCAATGATATTGCCCTGGCCATTGGCGGCCCGGATGGTCATTCTGAAGCGGTGCGTAAAGCTGCAGCATGGCACTGGTCTTTATCTAAACTGACCCTGCCACATCCACTGGTGCGAGTGATGCTGATTGAACAGCTGTACCGGGCCATGAGCATTAACCATAATCATCCTTATCATCGGGCGGGTTAAGAAAACCCTACCCATTGTTTCGTATTTAGAACATTCTGTTGAACCCGACCCGGTTTAATAAAGCATGTCGCTTTGACATGATAGGACCAGAATCGTGACATAGGCTTTCATTATGAATTTACAGACCCTTCCCGGCTTATTTATATCGCATGGTTCGCCTATGCTCGCGCTCAATCCTGAACAGGTCGGGCCGGCACTTGCCCGTTTAAGCACCAACCTGCCCAAACCGCAGGCGATTGTGGTGATGTCGGCGCATTGGGAAAGTCGCAGTCTTGAAGTCAACACCGGTATTCGTCCAGAAACCTGGCATGATTTCCGCGGCTTCCCGGAAGAGCTGTACCAGATTCGCTATCCGGCACCGGGACAACCTGAGCTGGCCGAAGAAGTATTACAGCTACTGGCCAATGCCGGTTTTAATGCGCATGCCAACAGCACCCGCCCGCGCGATCATGGGGTATGGATGCCTTTGCTGCATATGTATCCTGAAGCGGACATTCCGGTAATTGAAGTGTCGTTGCCGATGCATCTGCAAGCTGCAGATCTGTACAAGATTGGCCAGACCTTGGCGGTGTTACGTGAACGCCAAATTCTGCTGATTGGTTCAGGTAGTATTACCCACAATTTAAGAGAGCTATCTTGGGACAACCAGCACAGCGTGGTGCCAGAATGGGCTTCGACCTTCCGTAATTATGTGGTCAGCAAACTGGCACATCAGGACTATGATGCGGTGCTGGACTGGCCGACCATTCCGTATGTCAATCGCAACCATCCCACTATCGAACATCTGGCACCCCTGTTTTTTAGCATGGGCACCGGTCATCGTTTTAGTATTGTGCATAGCAGTTTTACCATGGGTGCACTGGGTATGGATATTTACCGTTTTGACTAAAATCTAGCGCGACCAAACATAACTTTTTATTATTTATTAACAAAAAATTATTTATGGATACATTTTGCAACCGGAAAGGGGCACATGTATCCATTTTTTTAAATAGCAAATCGGTTATATTCTGATAAATTTCCGAAAAGTGCTTTATTTATAAAATGAAACTCAAATATTTAGCTATTTTACTTTTCCCTTTAAGCTTGGCCGCTTGCCAGAGTAGTGATCTGCAACGTGCAGGAGATCTTGCAGTGTCTGTATTACAACAACAAAATGCCGATAAGATTGTCAGCGCTTACCAATGGTCTTTAGATACCGGTGCAGCCAAACCCCTGACCCTGAATTTTAATGACAATGGCCGTTTAAGTATTGGCACCAGCTGTAACCAGATGGGTGGTAACTGGCAGATTAACAACAACCAGTTACAGGTGGGTATGTTAATCAGTACCGAAATGGCCTGTGAAGCCAGCGCCATGCAGCAGGAACGTTTTGCTGCTGCCCTGTTCCAAAAACCTGTCAGCGTGCAGCTGGACATGAAAAATACGCAACAACCGAGCTTAATCTTGACCGCTGCAGATGGCCAGCAACATACTTTTCAGGGCAAAATGACGCCGGAAACCAAATACCAGTCGGCCGGTGAAACCATCTTCCTGGAAATTTCCCCGGAAACCAAAGCCTGTACCGGCGTTGCTCCACAAACCTGCTTGCAGGTACGCGAAGTCAAATACAATGAACAGGGTCTGAAAACCCAAGTTGATCAGGACTGGACTTTATTCTATGACCAAATTGAAGGCTTTCAGCACAATCCAAATGAACGCCAGATTATTCGGGTCAAGCGTTATGAACTGAAAAACCCGGCGGCTGATCAATCCAAATATGCCTATGTACACGATATGACGGTTGAAACTGGCCGGATCAATTAACAGCAGATCTTAAAAAAATAACCCATAAAAAAACCGAGGTCAGTGCCTCGGTTTTTTCAGCTTATACGCAGTTAAAACTTAGTATACGCCTTGAGCCAGCATTGCATCAGCAACTTTTACGAAGCCTGCAATGTTTGCGCCGTCTACGTAGTTAACAGTACCATCTTCCTGAGTACCGTATTTCACGCAGTTACGGTGAATTTCTTTCATGATTGCGTGTAAACGCTCATCTACTTCTTCAAACGTCCAGCCCAAACGTAATGCGTTTTGAGACATTTCCAGACCAGAAGTCGCTACACCACCAGCATTTGATGCTTTACCTGGTGCATACAGAATTTTCGCCTCAACGAATTTCTCAACTGCGTCTAAAGTAGACGGCATGTTGGCACCTTCAGCCACACAGATTGCACCGTTAGCCAGTAATACCTCAGCATCTTCACTGTTTAACTCGTTTTGAGTTGCACATGGCAGCGCGATGTCACACTTGATACCCCAAGGACGTTTGCCTTCCAAGTATTCAAAACCGTGTTTAGACGCAAATTCAGAGATACGGCCACGTTTGATGTTTTTCAGATCCATCACTTCTTTCAGCAATTCGTCTGTGAAACCATCTTTCACATACACAGTACCGTTAGAGTCAGACAGTGAAACCACTTTCGCGCCCAGGAACATGGCTTTTTCAGCAGCGTATTGCGCGACGTTACCTGAACCAGAGATTGCTACGACTTTGTCTTTGAAGCTGTCGCCACGAGTTTTCAGCATTTCCTCAGCGAAATAAACTGTACCGTAACCTGTTGCTTCTGGACGTGCCAAAGAACCACCAAATGTTAAGCCTTTGCCCGTGAACACACATGAAGTGTCATTGCTCAGCTTTTTCATCATACCGGCCATATAGCCAACTTCACGGCCACCTACACCAATATCACCCGCCGGGATATCTGTGTCTGAACCCAAATGACGATAAAGCTCGATCATTAACGCCTGGCAGAAACGCATGATTTCGCCTTCAGATTTACCTTTAGGGTCAAAGTCTGAACCGCCTTTACCGCCGCCCATTGGCAAAGTAGTTAAGGCATTTTTGAAAGTCTGTTCAAAACCTAAGAATTTCAGGATAGACAGGTTCACTGACGGGTGGAAACGCATACCACCTTTGAATGGACCAATTGCCGAGTTGTATTGAACACGGAACGCACGGTTCACATGAGTTTGACCCTGATCATCTACCCAAGAAACGCGGAACTGGATCGCACGTTCTGGCTCGACTAAACGCTCTAACAGACCATGTGCAGCGTATTGAGGATTCTTTTCAATGAATGGCCACAGGCTGGTCATCACCTCTTCTACTGCTTGTAGAAACTCTGGTTGATAGGCATCACGTGTTTTAACGTAATCTAGGAAATCGTTAAGGCTGTTATATTTCAACGCTTAATCCTCAGCAGAATGTTGGATCAAAATTGGGCAAAATTTCAATCAATGATTTATTTTGGCGCAAAATATTAAATATCTTTTGTTAACAATCTACAATAGTTTTTTTCAAAAAACTTTATTTAATCCATATTTTCAATAAATTAGATTGATCAAAATTGAAAAATTATTCCATTTTTTGTAAGCAAATATGTATTTAAAATTGGCCATTTTGCCCAAAAATAAAGCAGATTATGGTCCAACTTTGTACACAAGCTTAATGCTTGAAAACATGCTAGAATCTGCGGCTCAGGTTTATTGTTCGCTTTCTCTGCGCCCTTCGCAGCCGTGGTTTTTACATGAATTCGCAAATTGCTCTCATCCAGAATATTGATGCCTTGCTTCCTCAAACCCAATGCGGTTTATGTGGACATCGGGATGGATGTTTACCCTATGCAAAGTCGATTGCCGAAGGTGAAGCCGCCAATAAATGTGTACCGGGCGGTCAACCGGTTGCCGATGCGCTGGCCAAACTGCTAGGCAGAGAACGCTTAACCGCCGAAGCCAGTGTCTGGCCCATTCAGTCCGATGGCCGTCCGCAGCGTATGAAAGCGGTGATTCGTGAAGATGAATGTATTGGCTGTACCAAATGTATTAATGCCTGCCCGGTCGATGCCATTTTAGGTTCCGGCAAACTGATGCACAGCATTCTGACCGACCTGTGTACCGGCTGTGAACTGTGTATTCCACCCTGCCCGGTGGACTGTATTGATCTGGTTGAAGATGTCAAACCCGTACCCACAGACGCGGAACGGATGAGCGAGCAGAAGGATTTACGCCAGCGCTATTATGCGCACATTCAGCGTGAAGAGCTGCGCCGCCTGCACCGTAAAGGGCCCGTGGTGCGTGCTGAGATTGATACCGCGCTGTTCGCCCAGTTCTCGCAGCAGACCGATGCCGTACCGGAAATCCAGATGGTTGAAAAAGCCGATCATCCGGCTGTCACCCACGATGCCAAAACCACCATCGAGCTGGCCAAGCTCAGAACCCAGATCAAAAAATTAGAAAAACAGCTGAGTGTGCGTGAAGATGCCAACAAGCGCGCGCAACTGGCGCAGCTTCAGCAACAATTACAGCACTTACAGGGAGAGGCCTAATTCATGAGCAGCGTAGTCAAACCGGTAAAAAACTTGACCCGAAAGCAGGTCTATACCTTTTTTGAGCGCTTGCGTGAACAGCGTCCGCATCCAACCACCGAACTGAATTTCTCCTCACCGTTTGAATTGCTGGTGGCAGTGACCTTATCGGCGCAGGCCACCGATGTTAGCGTGAACAAAGCCACAGATAAGTTATTTCCAGTAGCGAATACTCCGGAAGCGATTTATGCACTGGGGGTTGATGGGCTAAAGGACTATATCAAGACCATTGGCCTATATAATTCCAAAGCGGAAAATGTGATTAAGGCCTGTAAAATCCTGATTGAAAAGCATAACAGCCAGGTACCGGAAAATCGGGCCGATCTGGAAGCCTTGCCGGGTGTGGGGCGTAAAACAGCCAATGTGGTGCTGAACACAGCGTTTGGTCAACCGACCATGGCAGTCGACACGCATATTTTCCGTGTCGGCAACCGGACCGGTTTAGCCGTGGGTAAAAATGTGCTGGAAGTGGAGCACCGTCTGGTGAAAGTGATTCCGAAAGAATTTATCGTTGATGCACATCACTGGCTAATTCTGCATGGCCGCTATTGCTGTATTGCCCGCAAGCCTAAATGCTATGAATGTGTAGTGGCCGATGTCTGTAACTGGCCAGACCGGTTTGAGTTTGGAGCTGCGCGCCAGATTGCAGTCAAAAATATTGAAGCTGAATCCTGAATTCAGCTTTTTTTATACTTGAAGATGACCTGCGCTGCATATTCGAGGTAGATCATTCAATAATGCTAACCTAAGCCGGGCGACCAAAAGCCGCTTAGTCTTGTGCGTCTTTATCTTGCGCTTTTTTCTGCTGCTCTAATTGCGCCTGCAATTTAGGATGCAATTGACGTTGCTGTGGCTGGTTGGCATTTTCAGCACGTTCTTCCTGACGCACTTTTAGCAGCATTTTATAGCTGATATAAAACAGACCCACCAACATGGCCAGGAACAGCACCATTAAAATTAACACACCAATTTTCACCGAGGCAGTTTCCTTATACGCACGCAAATAAAAAAGGAGCCCTACTATGACCGAGGACTCCCTTAAAGTCAAAACAATCAGCGGGTGATTATTTTGCCTGATCTAAAATTGCGAACAGATCCGCTTGTACGTCTTCAATTGGACGCAGACCGTTAAGTTTGTCATACGTCGGTGCATTTTCACCTGTCGCTGCGCGGCCTTGGTAGAAACCAACCAGTTGCTCAGTTTCAGTGTGGTAAGACGCTAAACGCTTACGAATGGTTTCTTCCTGGTCATCTGGACGTTGTACCAGATCTTCACCCGTTTCATCATCTTTACCTTCCACTTTTGGCGGATTGTAAACGATGTGATAAACACGACCAGAAGCCGGGTGCTGACGGCGACCAGACAGACGCTGTACGATTTCTTCGTCCGGTACATCAATTTCAATCACGTGATCAATGTTGATGCCTTCTTTTTCCAGCGCTTCCGCTTGTGGAATGGTACGCGGGAAACCATCAAAAATGCAGCCATTGGCACAATCAGGTTGAGCAATACGCTCTTTCACTAAACCGATGATCAATTCATCTGAAACCAGACCACCGCTTTCCATTACGTTTTTAGCCTGTAGACCTAATTCAGTACCTTCACGAATCGCAGCACGGAGCATATCACCGGTTGAAATTTGTGGGATATTGTAGCGCTTACAGATCAACTGAGCTTGTGTACCTTTACCTGCTCCAGGTGGTCCGAGTAAGATAATGCGCATAAAAAAACATCCTCATTTTTAACAATGTACATGACACTTTGTTCATGACGAACTCAGGTTCGACATGCTGTCCAGCATCCAATTATAAGAAAGCGACAAACAAATGTATTAAACCAGCAATAAAACCGGTTACCCCTCCCAATACAATCAAGATCCATTCATCTTCCTGAAAGGCAGGACGCAATAAATTTTGAAACTCTCTTGGTGTAAGTTCAAGAATACGTTCTCTAAACATTTGATAGATTT
This sequence comes from Acinetobacter sp. YH01025, assembly GCF_013420185.1. NCBI lineage: Bacteria > Pseudomonadati > Pseudomonadota > Gammaproteobacteria > Moraxellales > Moraxellaceae > Acinetobacter > Acinetobacter sp. YH01025. The sequence goes on from NZ_VOYR01000002.1 coordinate 56,332, forward strand.
TCTGTGCACGGCTCGCATTAAAGGCTGGGTCGCATACAGGCACCATCGTAATTTCAATTGAGCGATCGATCAAGTCTGTCTTGAGTTTTGCGTATTCTTTTGGCCCTAAAGACAATTGTAAAGAGGTTCTGACCAGTGGGGTTTCCATAATTTCATTAATATGGCGTTTAACAATCCGACGGGTCTTGTCTTTTTTACTGCCATACATCATTTCGGTCATAATGGATTTTAAAGTAATTAAATCTTCGGTGACCACACTGGCAAATACATCAGACACCTCTTCCTGGCGCTTCATAAAGGCACCCTGAACATTATAGGTGCCAATGCGCGGAATAACAGGTTTAATCCACGGAAATTTGCGACTCTGTGTTCGCGTAAAAAATTGTGGATACTTCACATAATGCGGTTCAATCGGGTTGAACACCATCCAGATCGCAATCCAGTTGGTTAAAAAGCCCCAGATGGCGGCCCAGAATGGTACGGTCCAGTGCCACGGCACAATAAACCAGACAATCATCTGGAATATACCAAAGAACATCCCGATTAACGCACTGATATGCCAGATAAAGTTAATTTCTTTCTGGCCCACTTTCAGGAACATGCGCACCATTAAACGGCGGTCGCCTTCCATCTGGCGTACCACCATTTCGCGCATATCCACCAGTGACTCGACATTCAAAGTCAGTTCAGTGACCAGTTCACGTAGCACCGCAGGCAGCTGTTTATGTGCCTGGGCATAAATGCGGCGTTTAATTGAATAGGGCAGGTTCTCCCACAGCACAGCATTGCGGTCGATCATCACCTCATCAATTAAATGCTCCAGCTCGAAACCGACCTGCTCGCCAATAATCCGTGCCATATCTTCCGGGTCCATGGCATCCAGAAATTCGCGCAATGAGCCCAGTTTAGACAAGGTATTGTCGGTAATAATGCCTGAAATACGCCCGGCTTTTCTCGGCACAATCCCCTGCCAGCCCACCGGCAACGGCCCCAGATGAAAGCCCCAGAAATTAATGGGATAGAACACCATTTTCAGTGCCATCCACACGTGGGCCCAGGTCACAAAAGCGGTGACAGGGATAATGCTGAGCACAGCCCAAAAATCCGGGCGATTCAAAAAGGTTTGCCACAACTGATTGATGTACTCAAGCATGCATATTTTCCATATTTATTTCTAATTACCGGATTCTAAAAGCATTTAACTCGCTATTCTGGCTATAAACCCACACTTAAAGTATAGGAAAATTGTAGTTTTGGCTCGGTTTCTGCAATCACCCGACCGGCCCGATCTTCCAGTTTTTCACCTGCACCAATCCCCACACTAAAGGTACTGATCCGTTCACGGCTCAGCAAGACATAAGCAAGATCTACACCAGCGCCCAGACGTGCTTTCTCTTTCTGGTCGACCACTTTGGATTCAAGATGACCCGCATAAGCTCCGATATAATAACCATTTTTATCTTTACCGGTGAAATGATATGGCAAGCGAAAGCCAATTTGTCCACCCGGTTCATGATCCCCATTTAAAAATGCCCCGGCTTTGGCATAGGCAATGCCGTAGGGATTGACCCATTCTGCATTTAAATGAAGTAATTTTTGTGTAATTCCTGCCCCGATATTCCAGGTTTTTGTATCTTCCCCGGTCAATTTTGCCTGTGGGAAAAAAGAAGATTCTTCGGCATAGGCCACATTGCACAGTGCAATACATGCCACTAAGGAATATACTTTTTTCATTATTTTCACCAAGTTCCTTAATTCTAATTGTAAAACAATCCTGTTTTATTTTTTTGACTGTAGCAGATTTACCCGGATTCTTATATACAGCAGCCGATCTTTTTATTGTCGCAAAAGTCAAAAACCTAAATCACATTATTTGTGTCGAATCGGTCATGCAGGCATACGCAAAGCGCTGTGTTATCGGCTAGAATAACAGCCCTATTCTCATCTCCTTGATCTGTTTAAGCCGATTGCATATGAAACAGCACTTTCCTTTAAAAAACGTTCAGCAAGAAAAGCGCATTTTTCGCAATCGGGTATTCATCTCTATCGGGCTGGTCAGTTTCTTTTTACTGCTGCTGGTGGTACGTTATGCCTATCTGCAAATCAGTAGCTTTGATGAGTTTGCCACCGCATCTGACAAAAACCGGATTCGCCTGCAACCCTTAGCGCCCGCACGCGGTTATATCTATGACCGTAATGGGGTGTTGCTGGCCGATAACTATCCGGTCTTTACCGCGACCTTAAGCCGGGCCGATGTCGAAGATATTGATGCCACCATCGAACGGCTGACCCCGATTCTGGAACTGACTGAAGAAGATATTGAACGCTTCCAGAGCCGGATTAAAACCGCGCGTAAAACTGAACGGGTCTCCATTAAACTGAATCTGAACGAAACCGATATTGCCCGTTTCAGTGAAGTAAAATTCCAGTTTCCCGGGGTGAATATTGAAACCCAGATGACCCGTTACTATCCACATGGTGAGCTGTTTGCGCATGTGATTGGTTATGTGGGCCGGATCAATGACAAAGAGCTGAAAGAGATTGATAAAGATGCCTACGCCGGCACCAACCTGATTGGTAAAATTGGCGTAGAAAAATCATATGAGCATTTACTGCACGGCGTACCGGGTAATGAATCGGTCGAGGCCGATGCACACGGTAATGTACTGCGTCATTTGGGCCGTAAAGATCCGGTTCGCGGTAATGATCTATATCTGTCCTTAGATTATGGCCTGCAAGTGGTGGCCTCTGAACAGCTGGCTGGCCGCCGTGGTGCGATTGTCGCGCTTGATCCACGTACCGGGGAAATTCTGGCGCTGGTGTCGAGCCCCAGCTTTAACCCGAACCTCTTTGTCACCGGCATCAGCCATACCAACTATGCCGCCCTGCGTGACAATATTGACCAGCCGCTGTATAACCGTGCCGTGCAAGGGGTGTATCCGCCCGGCTCGATCATTAAGCCAATGTTTGGTTTAGGCGGGATTCATTATGGTCTGGTCGACTGGAGCACTGCGATTCAGGATTATGGCTATTTCACCTTACCGGGCGATAGCCACCGTTTCCGTGACCATAAAAAATCGGGGCATGGCATTGTCAATATGCACACTGCTCAGGTGGTGTCCTGTGATACCTATTTCTATGTACTATCCTACCGGATGGGCATTGAAAAGATGAATGACTGGATGCGCCAGTTTGGTTTTAGTGAGCGCACTGGTGTCGATTTACCAAGTGAAAGCACCGGCCTATATCCAAGTCCGGAATGGAAGATGCGTACCCGCAATGCCAAATGGATGCGCGGTGAGACCATTTCGGTCAGTATTGGTCAGGGCGCCTTTACCGCGACGCCATTACAACTGGCCATGGCCACTGCCATTACCGCCAACCAGGGCTTTAAAGTCACGCCACACGTGCTGCGTGAAAGCCGCGGTGCGCGTCCATTTAAGGTGCATAATGGTACCAATGGCCGCATTGAATTTAACGGGACCGACGAAGACTGGATTAAAATGCGCGATGCCATGGTGGATGTCATTCAATCAGGCACCGGTAAAGGCATTAAAGGCGGCCTGCAATATTCAATTGCCGGAAAAACCGGGACCGCGCAGGTCAAAAGTATTGCGCAGGGCAAACGCTATAATGAAGCGCTGCTCACCGACCGTCAGCTTGACCACGGTTTATTTGTCGGCTTCGCTCCGGCAGAAAAACCTGAAATTGCCATTGCGGTGATTCTGGAAAATGGCCGTGGTGGGAGTGCTGCCACTGCCCTGGCCCGTCCAATTCTGGATTACTGGCTACTCAACAAAGACAAGAATCCGATTCGCCCATCTGCGGCCCAAATTAGTGGTGGCCTGATGACCGCCGGTTTAAAGCCAAGTGAACTGCCAAGTGCCGAAGGTGCTCGTAGCACCACCACTCCGGCTCAGGATACTGCTGCATCTGCGCCAGCAACACCGGCCGCTGCCCCATCTGCCACAATAGAGAGTGACTAAACCATGAAAAACCAGCTACGAATTATTGGTGGAGACTGGAAACGTCGCCAGTTGGCCTTTGCCAGTATTGACGGTTTACGCCCGACGCCGGACCGGGTGCGTGAAACCCTGTTTAACTGGCTGATGTGGGATGTGCAAAATGCCAAAGTGCTGGACCTGTGTGCCGGCTCGGGGGCGCTTTCCTTTGAAGCGCTATCACGTGGTGCTGCACAGGTCACCATGATTGAACCGGACCGCACTCAAGCCCAGTTCCTGACCCAGAACCTAGAACTGTTAAAAGTCACCAAAGCCCGGGCCCAGTTAAAAATCAGTACTGCACAGCAGGCGCTGGCCAGTCTGAAAGACAGCTATGATCTGGTGTTTCTTGATCCGCCTTATAGCCTGGATTTATGGGAACAGCTGGCACAACTGGCTGATCCATTAATTCAGGATAAAGGCCTGATTTATGTCGAAGCCGACCGTGATCTAAAACAGCTAAAACTGCCGGCCTCCTGGCAGCAAATCAAGGAAACCAAAGCCGGTACGGTCCGCGCCGGACTGTATCAGAAATCACTTTAACGTTTGATTGAACGGTTATAAAAAAAGGATTCCACATGGAATCCTTTTTGATTTATACGCCCGGTCGTAATGGACGCTGCACTCCAGAAGTCGGCGGCAAAGCCGTCACTGGTTTGGCCTTAGCTGGATTACTCACCTGTGGCTTCTTCACGGGCAGCTTGTTGGCCACCGGACGATTTGGCTTTACCGGTTTGCTTTGTGCAGGTTTACTCTGTGTCGGTTTATGTGCAGGACGATTGGCCTGACCCGGTTTTTGCCCATGCGGACGTTGAGCATGCGGTCGATTCACTGGCTTAACCGATGGACGCTGCTGAATATACACCGGACGGCGTTCATGTTCCCAACGCGACACGGTATATGGATAGCTTGAATAGCCTCGATCATATCCGGTATAGACGCTATGTCGTGGACCATTCTCATACGGCGTGACCACACACCCGGTAAGTGCCACCGCCACCAGCGACACAAAAGCCAGCTTTTTCATGCAATTTATCCCCTGTTCAGATGGCTGCATTTTCAGCAATCAGCATGAATTTACTGGCAATTTTTTGTTGCGTTCCTGTATGTGCAAGTTCATATTTCATCCATATCTAGGCTATTTTTCTGGTGGATAAAAGAAAAGACTGGCCAAGTTTCTGCCGAGTTAAGGTTTTATCTGCCCTGCCTGATCTACTATTTGCAAGTGGAGATCAAAATTGGTTCAGAAAGATGAGCTTTTGACTCGATATTCAAGCAGTGCAAATGTTAAATGCTCACAAGAAAAAAGACAGCCATAGCCATCTTTTTAGAATCAGGGAAAAATAGAGATATTGCTTAGGCTATTTAGTTTTTAAACAGGCCCTGTTTTTCAATAAACTCAATAATCTGCTCCAAACCATCTTTGGTTTTCATATTGGAAAATAAAAATGGTTTATCACCACGCATGCGCTTGGCATCCTGATCCATTACTTCCAGACTGGCGCCGACCATCGGGGCTAAATCGGTTTTGTTAATAATCAGTAAATCAGATTTGGTAATGCCCGGCCCACCTTTACGTGGAATTTTTTCACCACCGGCCACATCAATCACATATAAAGTCAGATCGGATAATTCCGGACTAAAGGTTGCCGCCAAGTTATCGCCACCACTTTCAATAATGATCAATTCCAAGCCATCGAACTTTTCACACAAGTCGTCAATCGCTGCCAGGTTAATCGAAGCATCTTCACGGATGGCAGTGTGCGGACAGCCACCTGTTTCGACACCGACAATCCGGTCTGGGCTCATGGCTTCGTTGCGGGTAAGAAAGTTGGAGTCTTCCTTGGTATAAATGTCATTGGTGACCACCGCCATGTTATAGCGCTGGCGCAAGGCCTGACATAAATTGAGAGTAAGTGCAGTTTTACCTGAACCGACTGGACCACCGATGCCGACACGTAATGGAGAACGTTCTGTCATGTTGATTTTCCTTTTCTTGTCCCTCTCCTCTTAGGAGATAAGCAGTCATACTGCGCTAAGGTGAGGTGATTTCCCTCTCCCAAAGGGAGAGAGAATATTGATTAAATTTTTGAGCCCTCTCAATCTCCCTTTAAAAAGGAAGACTTTAAGAACGAAATAAGCGTGAATACTGAGTTTCATGCGCCATACTCAGCATGGCGTAATTGGGTAAGGCGCTACTGAGCTGCTCATCTTCCAGCGTTAAGGCTTTTTCGATGGCTGCCGGAACCTGCTCATGTAAATACCATAAAATCCGTTGCCCACTCATCTGCCCCAGCGGGACAGTTTTCACCGCCGCCAGCACCTGATTTTCCAGCACAGTAAAGGTATAAGCGGTTAATACATCTGCGTCATTGAGACCCAACTGGCCGCAGAGCTGGGCATAAACCGGCACAAAACCTAGCTGTTTTTTCACCGTCACCGGCATTTTCAGCACATCTTTAATCCATGCATTAAGAGAAAATGCCAGCTGCTGTGATTCTGCTAAAAGTTCACGGCTTTCCCGACTGGCACGATAAATCTGCGCCCAATGATCAAACTGTGTGTCATCATCATAAAATTGCATCAGCCGTTTTAAGACCGGTAGTTCAAAACGTACCAGTAGCATCTCCAAGACTTCTTCAAAGTAGGCGATGCTACTGCTTTCATCTTGAATCAGGCCCTGATCAATCGCACTTTCTACCCCTTGCGAATAGCAATACGCTCCGACCGGTAACGCTGTCGAAGACAGAGTCAGCAGTTTGAGCAGTTGCGCTGCATTAGTGATGGGCATGGGCGTGAATAGCCTTGATCGGGCTTAAACGATGATCATGACTGTGCTGTGCATATGCCCCGCTTTCTGGTTCAAAGGGATGCTCGACTTCACTCACGGTCAGACCCAGTCCAATGACCATTTCAGCCAGCACATGATCTGGTTCAAAATACAGTGCAGTTGGCGTGAGCATCAGCGGTACATGGCGGTTGCCGAGGTGATACGCCGCTTTCAATAAATCAAAATCGGTTTGGGCGACCACTTGCATCAGGTGTTCAGGTTTTGCATCGACCCGGAGTACATCCCCTTGTTCAGTGGCAATAAATGAGCCGCTACGCAAAATGCCGGTACGCGGCAGGTCTGCACCAATATCGGCGCCTGATTTTAATGTTGCACGAAATCGGCTCTTTTGGCGGGTGTCAAAACTGAGTTCGACGGTTTCAAAAGTGCTTCCCTCTGAAATGTGTTCTATTCGTTGAGTGTAGATTTTCATGCTGTTCCTTTTGTCACGAAGATGTTTTGCTTTGGCTTATGTTTTTCAATTTCAAAGCAAAACATCTGTAAATTTACGCATCAAAAGTAAGCATTTTTTATGCCAATTATGAGTTTTCTTGGTGCATCAATATTTTTTAATTTGATCAAGATTCTAACTTGTAAAAACACATATTTTTTTATAGATTTATTAAACAATAAAATTAAATAAGTAAAACATGAAATTAGACCTGCCTGAAAGTATCACCTTAAATTGCCCTAGCTGTAAAAGTGAGTACCTAGCTATAGATGAATATAAAATCGTTAGTTGTCAAACATGCAGTCTAAAAATTCATAAAGATGAGTTGATTAATCAAAACAATCTTGAGGAAAAAATCAACATTGAACAATTATCGAAAGATTTAACAAAAGAAATTCAAAAAATATTTAAAGGAAAAAATTGGAAATAAACATGCAAATCAATTGGGAACTCACTATTGCAGGACTTTCAGCGATATTTTCTGCTATATCAATTGGCTTTGCTATGTATAGTTTTTTCTCTTTCCGTTCACTTAATAGAAAAGTTATTGAACAACAAATCAAGATTAATGATCTTATATTAAATAAAGAAGTTGAGCATATTAAGGAAAATAATAGAGCAGAACTTAGAGCCTATATGACTTCATCTTCAAAGAGCCATTATTTAGTTGTTACAAACACAGGAAAAGCAACTGCAGAAAATGTGAACCTAGACATATTAGTAGACAAAAAATTTCAAAATTATTTTTGCAATATAGATGAAATTTTTCCTATGAATCTTAATTCTGGACATTCAGGAAAAATCATATGTTCTAGGAGCTACGATTTCCCAAGTAAATTCACAATTAAACTAACTTGGGATGATCAGTTCAAAAAAAATAATGTGCAAAATATTGATATAGTCAGCTAAGGGTCTAGAAATAAATCTAATTATTTATATACCCTTAATATCCTCCAAGAGCTTAAAACAAGAAATACCTTTGTGCCATCGGTAACACTTCCGCAGGCTCACACGTCAGTAATTTCCCATCCGCCCGAACTTCATAAATTTCAGGATCGACTTCCATCACAGGACAGTAGGTATTCAGCTTCATATCCTTCTTCTGAATATCCCGAGTACCTTTACATGGACTAATCAACTTTTTCAGACCCAACTTTTCATGCACACCCGCTTCAATCGCCACTTGCGACAAGAAGGTAATACAGGTGTTATGCACACCACGCGCATTGGCACCAAACATCGGACGATAATGCACAGGCTGTGGCGTTGGAATCGAAGCGTTAATATCGCCCATTGGCGCTGCTGCAATCATCCCACCTTTAATAATCATCGACGGTTTTACCCCAAAAAATGCGGGCTTCCACAACACTAAATCGGCCAGTTTACCGACTTCCACCGAGCCAATTTCATGACTTAAACCATGGGTAATCGCAGGGTTAATCGTATATTTGGCGATATAACGCTTCACACGATGATTGTCATGCGTGGCATTGTCACCCTCTAAAGGTCCACGCTGCACTTTCATTTTATGTGCGGTTTGCCATGTGCGTATCACCACTTCTCCAACACGCCCCATCGCTTGCGAATCCGATGACATCATGGCAATTGCGCCTAAGTCTTGCAAAATATCTTCCGCAGCAATGGTTTCACGGCGAATACGACTTTCCGCAAACGCCACATCTTCCGAAATTGCAGGATCTAAATGGTGACAGACCATCAACATATCCAGATGTTCATCAATGGTGTTGATGGTATAAGGACGGGTTGGATTGGTCGACGATGGCAACACATTTGGCTGACCAATGGCTCTTAAAATATCAGGCGCATGTCCACCACCGGCACCTTCGGTATGATAAGTGTGAATGGTACGGTTTTTAAATGCCGCCAACGTTTCTTCCAAGAAACCACTTTCATTTAAAGTGTCGGTATGAATTGCGACTTGCACGTCAAATTCATCTGCCACAGTCAAACAGTTATCAATCGCTGCAGGTGTCGAGCCCCAATCTTCATGCAGTTTTAAACCCACTACACCTGCACGAATTTGCTCGGCAATCGGTTCAGGCTGACTGAGGTTACCTTTACCCAATAAACCAATATTCATGGGTAAATCGTCAATGGCTTGCAGCATGGTGGAAATATGCCAAGGACCCGGAGTCACCGTCGTTGCCGATGTGCCTGCTGCAGGACCTGTACCGCCACCAATCATGGTGGTGACGCCTGACATGAGTGCAGTTTCCACTTGTTGTGGGCAAATCCAATGAATATGGGTATCCACACCACCTGCTGTTAAAATTTGTCCTTCACCTGCAATCACTTCAGTAGCAGCACCAAGTGGAATGGTAATATCCGGCTGAATATCAGGGTTGCCGGCTTTACCAATTTTCCAGATACGGCCGTTCTTTAAACCGACATCAGCTTTAACAATGCCCCACCAATCTACAATTAAAGCATTGGTAATGACGGTATCGGCAACATCATCAGCCAAAAGTTGTGACTGCCCCATGCCATCTCGGATGACTTTACCGCCACCAAACTTCACCTCTTCGCCATAGGTGGTCAGGTCTTGCTCGACTTCAATAAATAGTTCGGTATCGGCCAAACGAACCCGATCGCCTACCGTTGGACCAAACATTTCCGCATAGGCACGGCGTGACATTTTCATTTTAATTTTTCCTTAATCCAATGGACCCATGACACGACCTGCAAAACCGTACACTTCCCGTTTACCTGCCAAAGCGACCAGTTCAATATCCCGGCTTTGACCCGGCTCAAAACGTACCGCTGTGCCTGCGGCAATATTTAAACGAAAACCTCGTGCCGCTTCACGGTTAAATTGCAAAGCATCATTGGCCTCATAAAAATGAAAATGTGAACCGACTTGAATCGGACGATCTCCGATATTACTGACGGTCATTTTTAAGGTCTGACGTCCGACATTCATTTCAATGTCTGAGTCTGGGGTAAAAATTTCACCCGGAATCATGCGCTTCTCCTAAATAATTGGCTGATGAACCGTGACCAGTTTTGAGCCATCTGGAAAAGTCGCTTCAACCTGAACTTCGGCAATCATTTCCGGAATGCCGTCCATCACATCTTCACGTTTTAATAATGTGGTGCCGTAATGCATTAGCTCACTCACGCTCATGCCATCACGCGCGCCTTCTAACAACGCGGCAGAAATATAGGCAATCGCCTCGGGATAGTTCAGTTTTAGCCCACGTGCTTTACGGCGTTCGGCCACCAAGCCCGCAGTAAAAATTAGCATTTTGTCTTTTTCAGTGGGATTGAGTTCCATATCTCGTTCCTAAGTTTGTTCTAAAGGGTGTAATGCAAAATGTGTGCTAAAAAATGATATTCCCTCTCCTTTCAGGAGAGGGTTAGGGAGAGGTAATAAACCCAATGTATTTACCCTCCCTCTAGCTCCCTCCCATTGGGAGGGAGAACTTCATTTTATGTCCGCCAAATCCTCGGAAATTCTTCATCTAAATCAAACCAGTAACGGCGCAGCTTGGCGCGTATCGCAGCAAAGGCATCATGACACTGGCGTACGTCATCACCCAGATAACGTGCTGTCACCACATCATCCAGCAGGGTTAACGTCACCTTAATATCCATGCGCATAATCAGCTCACGGATTTGATCAATCTGCTGATCTAAATAGAATTTTGAGCGGAATTTTTCTGGCGGCACTGCCCAGAAGCTAGCCATGACTGCATGACCGTTCATTCCCAAACAGGAGCTGAGCCAGCGGTCATTGCCACTAAAACTCAAACGGTCAGTGACCAGTAATTTATTGTTCCGGTACAGCTGAAATCGATTTTGATAACTGCCCTCGATAAATGTTTCATGGCGCGCCTGACGGCCCAGTACCAACATATCCCAACCAATAAAACTGGCGGCATCCTCCAAAATAACTCTGGTTTCAGAATTGGTATGTGCACCATTAAAGAGCATGGTTTCTTGTGGTAGCCATTCAAAAATAGAGGCATCTTTAACTGTAATATCAATATGTTGGAAAGCCTGTTTTTGATTGGTCTTGTACCATTTTCCTGCACCCGGCGTGGTCACCAAGGCATGTGCGGCCTGCTCTGCCGACATCTGAAAGGTTAAATGATCACCCCCGGCAATGCCTGCCGGTGGATGCACAATAATGGCGTGGCACACCCCGGTTTTTTCCGGCCACAGCATTTTTTGCACCCGAACAGGACCATGATGTTTACGATGTTCCAATACGGTGCGATTTTCTGCGCCTTTAAAGCCAAGTTCGAGCTGTGCAAACCAATATTGCACCGCAGGCTTCACTTCTGTTGCCACCAGCTGATTCATTTTGCTCAATTCGTATCTTTTTGAAGTCTATGCCCTGGCATTAAGCAATAACTGCACCAGTTTCTATCGGCACAGATTTCGCTTTGGCTGACTGCCATTTCTTGCTATGGTGCATCTGCATAGGGAATGAGGATGTGAACAATATGCAAATTCGTGATCAAATTGTTTTAGTGACTGGCGGCGCACGCGGTTTAGGCCTGGCGATTACCCGAACCTTATTGGCGGAAGGGGCGCGTGTAGTGGTAAATTATTTAAACAGTGCCGCTGCTGCCGAGCAACTGGTGCAACAGTATCCTGAGCAGGTCTTTGCCTATCAGGCCGATGTCACTGACAAGGCCCAAGTGCAGGCTCTCTTTGCCGCAGCCAAGGCGCATTTTGGTCAGGCCATTCATAGTGTCATCAACAATGCCTTAATTAACTTTGAGTTTAATGGTGATGCCCGTCCCAAAGTCGAAGATCTGACGCCGGCCATCATGCAGCAACAGTTTGATGGTGCAGTTGTGGCTGCCCTCAATACCACCCAAGCAGCGCTTGAGGATATGAAAACTGCGGGATTTGGCCGTATTGTGAATATTGGTACCAACCTCGTGCAGAATCCGGTGGTGCCTTATCATGACTACACCACCGCCAAAGCCGCACTGTTGGCCTTTACCCGTACTGCAGCGCATGATCTAGGCCAATATGGTATTAACGTGAATATGTTGTCTGGCGGTCTGCTCCAAACCACCGATGCCAGCAAAGCCACGCCAGATGCGGTATTTGATTTAATTGCTGCCTCGACGCCACTACGCCGTGTTACCACCCCAGAAGAATTTGCCGCAGCTATTATGATGTTCCTGTCACCATATTCGCGTGCAGTCACCGGGCAAAACCTGATTGTTGATGGCGGTCTGGTCAAAGGTTAACTGCAGTTTTGTGTGACTTTTATCACAATAAACTAATTTTTAAGCAGTTAAACCGGTTTGTCATGCTAGAGGTGGGCTGAATTCGCTAGACTATGGTCCATCCTCTCTTCACTATTTTGCTAACATGAAACCCCTGTTTGCTTTGGTCTGCTGTACCCTGCTGAGCGCCTGTATGTTCGGTAACTCCCAAGAATTAAAACGCGCTGAACAATTGCTGGCGCAATTTGAATGCCACAATATTGAAACAACGCTGATGACCCATAGTGCTATTAACAGCTATCACGAACATGCGCTGGTTGCCGCCCGGCAAAAAGCCAGCCGTTATGTCGAGCAATATCGGGAAGGTGAACAGCAATCCAGCCTGGCGGTGGATGAAATTGTGCAGCAGCAATATCATCTTTATACCGCAGCCTGCCAATCGTTGGGCGGGATTTTTCCCAAAGCAGAACAGCCTTAAATCAGAATCAAATATTTAGAAAGCTAATCAAGCGAAACAACGGATCAGAGATTGCATCTCGCATCTTGATGTACTGCCAATTGCGATATTGAAAGCATATAAATAAGAATACAGGGCCGATGCCCTGTCTTCTTTTTTTAACAATGAGTGACTATTCAGCCGGTTCTGCATAGTAACGAGTATCGACACTAAACTGTTCCGGGAATTTGGCGGCGATGCTGGCATAAAACGCCATGATTTCGGCCATGTCTTTTTCCATATCTCCCGATGGATAGACAATTTTACCCACGCCACATTTTTTCTGGGCGTAGTCCATATAGGCCAGTGCAATTGGCACGCCAGCCGTTACCGCCACATGGTAAAAACCGGTTTTCCACTGTTCCTGTTTGGCGCGTGTACCTTCTGGCGTGACCAGCATCACCAGCTTGGGATGCTGCTTGAACAAATCACTCATCAGCTGCACCATGCTCGGACGCTGCTCACCGGCTGCCTTCGGACGACGGTCAATGCCAATTCCGCCCATTGCACGGACAAAAGGCCCAAACGGAAACTTCATATAACTGTCTTTAATGGTCAGGCGAACATTCACGCCCAAGGCTTTAAGCGCCAAACGTGCATATAGTGCATCCCAGTTACTGGTATGCGGCGCGGCAATCATCACACACTGGTCCAAATCCAGCGGCCAGTGATTGTCAATTTCCCAGCCCATCAGCCCCAAGCTCTGTTCTGCCAACTTCTCAAACACAAGCACAATCCACACAATAAAAATTGCGCGAAGTTTAACAACTCAACAGATTTAAAAAAGAGCAGATTGCCGAATATTTAATCAATTAATATATAAATGTATAAAATTAGCCAAACCGTCAATCGCCATTCCTGCCAATCTTTCGGGTTTTTCTTAAATAAACCGGATGCCGGAAACTGAAAATAAATACTCACAGAAACCCAACAGGGCAATTTTTACAATCAGGCTATGCTGACCCTATCTGTCCTGTCAGGAGATTGATCGGTGAAAATAAAAATTTTGAGCCTTGCCCTCACGGCGCTGTTACTGGCCGCCTGTGATAACAATAAAACCCCTGAAACCGCCCGCGATGCAGAAACCACCTCGCCTGCCGCAGCCACTGACATGAGCGCCAATGATACAGCCGCCACCGCACTGGACTGGCCGGGAGAATATAAAGGGGTCTTGCCGTGTAGCGACTGCCAGGGCATTGAAACCGAGCTTGAGCTAAAAATGGATAAAACCTATGAGCTGAGTGAAGAATTCCTGGGCCGTGCCAATGGTCAGGAGTCCAAAATTACCGGTACGTTTGAATTTGACCCGAATGATCCTGCCGTTATTATTCTGGATCAGGCTGCCAATAACCGTAAATTCTTTGTCGGTGAAAACTTTATTGAAGCGCGTGATGTCAATAATGGCGACAATATTGGTGCCAGCCAGAATTATCGTCTGCAAAAAGATCTGCAATAAAGCACAAGATCTAGCACTGCTAAAAGTCACCGCTTTGGTGGCTTTTCTTGTTTCAAAACGGTTTTTTGCCCGCGATAAAATTTGCTACAAAACAGCGGTCCAATTTAGCCCTCTGCTCTAGGCGAATATGCCCGAAAAGTTTATGTTTAATACCTTATCCAAAGATTGATCTGTTGCCATGTTATCTCGTCCTCTTCTTGCAATTAGCACCTTGTCCTTGTGTTTAAGTGGTTGCGGTGGGCAAGCTGAAAAAAGCAGTACCATGAGCAATGCCCAGGCCCAAACTGAAACCCAACCGCAAGACAGCCTAATGCCTGCTGCTGAAACAGCAGCACCACAGCCGGAGCCGCTGGCCGGTCACTACAAAACCATCCTTGACTGTGATGATTGCCAGCAGCGTATTCTTGAGTTAAAGATTCATCCGGATCAGAGCTACAGCCTGCAAGATACCCGTATCTATGCTCGCCGTCAGCGTAGCCAGAATACACAAGGTCAGGTCAGCTATACCAATGAACAGACTGCCCAATTAATCAGTACTGATCAACAGATTCAACAATTGCAGCCCACAGCAAACGGGCTGGAACTTGTAGATGCCTCATCCAAACAGCCAGCACTAAAACTGGAACGTGTTGCGACCATTGAAGTCAGCAATGCGCTGAAACATGCCGACATTCAGGCCGAACATATTGATAGCTTAAGCTTTCGCGATATTACCGATACCGTCAAAGCGCATGACTACTATATGCGTATTCATAACCAGTCAGATCAGCCGCTAAAACTGAAAGTCAGCGATATTATTCTGGTCGATCAAAACTATCAGGAATATAACGCGCTGGTTGATGAAAGCTTTTTAGAACCTATTCCGGCCCAGCACACCCGCTACAATAAAATCAGCTTTAATTATCCGGACAATGCGGTGGCGGACTATATTAAGGTGAAATAGCTTTTCTTTTTTGTTTCATTTTCTATTCTGCCGTTTCTTTTTATCTTGCTGTACTGATCTTCTTTTTTCTTTCTTATTTATTCTTTTTATTCAAGCATAAAAAAACCCTGCAGATGCAGGGTTTTTTCTAAACCGTCTAACGATTAGCCGTTGAACTGGTTCATTGTGTTTTTCGCATCGTCACCCGCTTTAAGCGCGTTGTCACCAGCGAAGATTTCTTTGTGGTCATCACCGATATCAGAACCCGCCATTGCTTGGTGTTTCACACAAGCGATACCACCACGGATTTCTTTACGTTGTACGCCAGCAACATAAGCCAACATACCTTCAGAACCGAAGTAACCTTGAGCAAGCTCGTGAGTAGACAGAGCAGCTGTGTGGTAAGTCGGAAGTGTGATTAAGTGATGGAATACACCCGCTTCACGAGAAGCATCTGCTTGGAATGTACGTACTTTTTCGTCAGCTTCAGCAGCTAATTCAGTGTTGTCGTACTCAGCACTCATTAACTTAGCACGGTCGTATGCAGATACATCTTTACCTTCAGCAACCCAACGGTCGTACGCTTGTTGACGGAAGTTTAAAGTCCAGTTGAACGATGGAGAGTTGTTATAAACAAGCTTCGCATTTGGCACAACTTCACGTACACGGTTCACCATGTGAGCGATTTCTTCAACGTTAGGCGTTGCAGTTTCGATCCAAAGCAGGTCAGCACCGTTTTGTAAGCTGGTTACACAGTCAAGTACAACGCGGTCAATTTGAGTGCCTTCACGGAACTGGTACAGGCCAGATGCTAAACGCTTAGGACGGTGTAATTTACCATCACGCTTGATCAGGATTTCGTCTTCTTTCGCTTCAGAGATGTCAATTTCTTGAGTGTCTAAGTAGCTAATGTATTGAGAAGCGATGTCGCCTGGCTCTTTAACCACTGGGATTTTTTGAGTCAAGTCAGCGCCTTCAGAGTCAGTACGTGCAACGATGATACCGTCGTCAAGACCCATTTCCAGGAACGCATAGCGAAGCGCGTGGATTTTCGCGATGAAGTCTTCGTGTGGAACAGTTACTTTACCTGCTTGGTGACCACATTGTTTCGCATCAGAAACCTGGTTTTCGATTTGCAGTGCACAAGCACCCGCTTCGATCATTTTCTTCGCAAGTAAGTAAGTTGCTTCTTCGTTACCGAAACCAGCGTCGATGTCGGCAATAATTGGCACAACGTGAGTTTCAAAGTTGTCGATTTGAGCAGTGATTTCAGCTGCTTTAGCAGTATCACCTGCGTCTTGTGCTTTTTTCAGTGCACGGAACAAATCGTTTAATTCTTTTGCGTCAGCTTGACGTAAGAAAGTGTAGATTTCTTCGATCAATGCAGGAACAGAAGTTTTTTCGTGCATAGATTGGTCAGGAAGTGGACCGAATTCTGAACGAAGTGCAGCAACCATCCAGCCAGACAGGTAGATATAACGCTTAGAGGTTGTACCGAAGTATTTTTTGTTCGCAATCATTTTTTGTTGCGCAACGAAACCGTGCCAGCAACCTAATGATTGAGTATACTTGCTGCTGTCTGCATCGTATTCAGCCATATCACGACGCATAATCGCAGCTGTATATTTAGCAATGTCTAAACCAGTTTTGAAACGGTTTTGCATCTGCATACGCGCAGCATCTTCAGGACTGATGTCTGCCCAAGTGTTACCGAATTTCGCTTTCAATTCGCGGATTGCATCAATCGCTGTTTGGTATGTAGTCATGATATTTTCCTGTATTAATTTTAGGATTTTCTCCAACGAAATGACTAAAATCATACCTCTGGATGTGTTCAGATTTAGAGCACTTCGTCGTGTTGAGTACAGATTAGAGTGAGTTAGAAAATTAATCCAATATCCTCAAAGAATCTTCACTATTTATTTAAAAAATATGTAGATCAAAGTCGTATCCGAAAATTTATATTACAAAACAAATATTTGATTTTTATTAAATAAATTTTATTTTACAATTCAAATAACCGATTAAAAAACACACCATTTGCTTTTTTTATATTCATTATACTTAAGTCGGGTACGGCTTTTTCCGTACAAAATCAAGGCAATATCCGGCTTATTTTTAGCCTGGTAGAGCCAACCTGACAGTGAATAGAAGAAGACCATGCTTGTGTTGAGTCGCTCAACTCAAGCATTTCTGCAGGTGGATGCGATGAGGTTTGAATCAACCCGACACGCGCTGATTTAAGCCGCTTAAACCCCGCGCGAATTGGGCCGAAAAACCCGGTAAATATGCAGGAATTGATCCGATCAGGGAACAGGCTTTTTCGGTAATTGTTCTACCCAAGCCTTCAGGCTTATGGCATAATCCAAATAATTTCTTGGGTTTATTTTCGGTATTTTTTTTATGAATCTGGAGCGGGTCGATCTCAACCTACTAATTTACCTGGACGTATTACTTCGCGAAAAAAATGTCACTCGAGCAGCTGAACAATTGGGCGTTACCCAACCCGCCATGAGTAACATTTTACGTCGTCTACGTAACTTATTTAATGATCCCCTGCTCATCCGTTCATCTGAAGGGATGACCCCGACCGAACGCGCACTTGAATTACAACCGCGTATTCGTGATGCCCTGTCCGATTTATCCATGATTCTGGAACCCCGTACCGAGTTCCGCCCGTATACCTCCAATCGCGTATTCCGGATTATGACTTCAGACTATGCCGAAGCCACTCTGGTGCCGCGTCTGGTCAAAGCCTTGCGTTCTGAAGCGCCAAATGTGGTGCTCGACTTTCTGACCCCAAGTGATGTGTCCTATCGTGACATGGAACAAGGCAAGGTAGACCTAGCCATCAACCGCTTTAATGAAATTCCGCAAAGTTTCCACCAGGTACTGGTCTGGCGTGACAGTTTTTCCTGTCTACTCAATCAGAAACACCCGGCGGCCAGTAACCTGAACCTCAAAAGCTATTTAGATGCACAGCATATCTGGGTCTCTAAAACCGGTATGGGCGTTGGCTTTGGCGTTAATCCGGAAAAACAGGCCGGATTAGGCTGGATTGATCAGGCACTGGAGCGGATTGGTCAAAAACGCAAGATTTCGGTATTTACCCGTCATTATCAGATGCCGGCACTCTTGGCATCCAATGTGGATCTGGTAGCTACCTTACCGACCCGAATTGCCCGTTTACAGGCCAAAAGCCAGAATCTGCTGATTAAAGACCCGCCGTTTTATATTCCGGAATTTGAATTGAAGATGGCCTGGTGTCCGTTACTGCATCATCATCCGGCGCATCGCTGGTTACGTCAGCTGATTCTGTATGTGGCCCGTCAAATGATTGAAGAAGAAAACCGTGAGTTTTTAATGAATAACTCACAATTTTCTCAATTTTGACAAAAAACGCTCATAAATCTCTCTTTTTAAAGCTTATACTAAGATGAACATGAGTAGTGCCCGGTGCACTACTCGATGTTTTTGACGTTAAAAATATTCAGAATAAAAATCCGCAGGTGGATTCGTGAGCCTCTTCCAGAACATTGTTATTATTTTCATACTGATTGCAGGAGCAGGTTTTTTATCACTGACCGAGATCGCCCTGGCCGGTGCGCGTAAGGTCAAATTAAAAATTCTGGCTGAAGCCGGAGATGAACGTGCGCAAAAAGTGCTGGATTTACAGGAAAACTCGGCAGACTTTTTTGCCGCCTCGCAAATTGGCTTGAATGCGATTGCCATTTTAGGCGGTATTTTAGGTGAAGGTGCTTTTCGCCCGTATTTCTACGATTTTGTCACCCGCTTCTATACCGGACCGTGGGCCGAAACCCTCAGCTTCGCGCTGTCTTTTACCTTAGTCACCTCTTTATTTATTCTGTTCGCCGACCTGATGCCGAAACGCCTGGCCATGATTGCACCAGAGAAAATTTCCATTTCCGTGATCAATCCGGTGCAGGTGTTTATTACCGTCTGCAAACCACTGGCCTGGTTTATTAATGCCATCGCCAATATGCTGTTCCGGCTATTTAAGGTCAATACCATCCGCGATGACAATATTACCTTTGATGATATTTCCGCAGTGATGGATGCCGGCGCCCAAGCGGGTGTGTTGCAAAAACAGGAACATCACTTTATTGAAAACGTGTTTGAACTGGAAGAACGTAATGTCCCATCCAGCATGACCACGCGTGAAAATGTGGTGTACTTTACCCTAAATGAAGCCGAAGACAGCATTCGCCAGAAACTGGCCGAATTTCCCTATTCCAAATTTCTGGTCTGTAATGAAAATATTGATCAGGTGATTGGCTATGTCGATGCCAAAGACATTCTGGTACGGATTCTAAATAACCAGAAAATTAACCAGCTGAATGAATCAACCATTCGTAATGTACTCACCATTCCCGATACCCTGACTCTGTCTGAAGTGCTGGACCGCTTCCGCTCGACCAAAGAAAAATTTGCGGTGGTGATTAATGAATATGCACTGGTGGTCGGCGTCATTACCCTGTCCGATATTATGATTACCGTAATGGGCGACTGGGTAACCCCTATTGAAGAAGAACAGCAGATTATTAAACGTGATAATAATTCATGGCTGATTGACGGCAGTACCCCAATTGAAGACATGAAACATGCACTTGAAATTGAAGAAATGCCCGATGAAGAAAACTATGAAACCTTAGCCGGTTTTATGATGTATCAGCTGCGTAAAATTCCGCGTCCAGCCGATACCGTGTTATATGGCGGTTATAAATTTGAAGTGGTCGATGTCGATCATTTTAAAATTGACCAGCTGTTGGTGACACGTTTACTGGAAAATAACCAGCCGCCGGAACAGGAATAATCCATCTTCCTCCAATTAACAGCCATAAAAAACCTTCTAGACTCTAGAAGGTTTTTTTATGCAGCAGTTCAATTAAAACTGACGCAGCAACTCATCCAGCACCGCCTGATAGTGAATGGCAATATCATCTTCCAGAATTTTATAGGCGCTGTCGAACTGCACCATTGGCCAACCTTCTTTCCAGAACGGGAAAATATTGTGCAGGTCATGGGTCACAATCGCATCTTCACGGACAATGGCTTGTGCAATTTGTGCCAGCACCTGGGCGGTTTCTGCGCCATCAATGGCCAGATAATCAATCTGACGGGCTTTTAAAATACGAATCCGGTCTTTTTTATAGCGGATTTTTTTGGCCTGGGCTTCATTCAGGCTCAATGCCAGCGTCACCGCTTCAACAAATTTTTCTTCAAAAGATTGATGTAATGCCACCAAGGCCTGTTTATGCGCTTCCTGACGTCCCACTTTTCCGCCTTTGCGGATAATCTCTTTGGCTTCGCTATTGAGCACATCATTCTTCATACTCTGAAGGATGTCTATAATTTCAATATCGCTTAAAGATTCAGGAGACTGGTCAATCATGAAATAGCCTTGGGCAAAAAGTAAAACGCTATTTTCGCATAATTTCACTTAAAGCTCGACAGATTCCGTAGCAATTATGGCAGGAATAAGAGGCCAGTCTTAATGGTCATCAAAACTCAAATGTACACCCACAACACGAATTAATGCAGATAATGGCTAAGGCTCTGCTCCAGCTCGGTTTGTAAATGCAGCGGCGCTACAATTTTGACATAGGGAATCCAGTAGCGTACCAGCGGATAAAGCTGAATATGATGGCGAATCTGGCAGGAAATCAACAGGCTGCCACACGGCTTTTCTTCCAGAATCTGCTGCTTTGGAAACAGCCGGCGCTGTTTAAAATACAGCGCGGCATCTGCCGCAACCGATAAATGCACTTCCTGCTGTTCATGACCAAACCAGATACCTTCTTCATCTTCCAGCTGTTGCAGAATAGCCGGATCATGCTCAAACGGGTTCAGTTCATAGCTGAGTTCAATCTGCTCAATCAGGCTCAGGCGATACACTTTTAAGGTATCCGAATGCACCGCAGCCAGATACCAGTTACCATGATGATGAATCAGGCGATAAGGCTGCACCCGACGGGACTTGTTTTTATAGACAAAGCCAATGTACTGACGCAGCTGAATGGCTTGGGTCAGGGTTTTAAAATGTTCGGCATATTGGCTACTGTCTTCATAATCATAACCTTTGGCGGAAAACACCAGATTGGCACGATGATCCATCAGCTCACGTAGGAACGAAATATCCAGCGAGGGATAAAGATCGCTAATGCCCGACAACTGGGCAAAGTTCTGGATATCCTGAAGTTTAAACCGTCCCAAATAGGAAGCATCAAGATAGTATTTTTTGCTGCTTTTGTCCTGCAATAAAGGTAGATAGGCATTCAGCCGATCAAAGTCACGTTCAATGGTGCGGGTGCTGACTTTAAATTCCTGGGCCAGTTCCGGAATACTCAGCTGATGCCCTACATTGAGTTTGGTTAAAATACTGACCAGCCGTTCAGCCAGTCGTTCATGTGTTGAAGTAACACACTTCATGATACCCTCATGGTGCTGTTTTAAGGCACTGTTTTTTCTATCAATTAAACAACCGTAAATTAAAATTTATTAAATAAAAATCATATAAATAATTAGACCAAAACTTTAAATACATTTACGTTAAAAGTAAATCAGAATCCGTATCGCAATACTGCATTCAGCTTAGACTTAAGGCTTATTCTGATCTAGGCGATCAACATAACGCTCTAAATGCAGCATGGCACTATACACCCGGTGGATATCTGCCAGACCTATTTTTTGACGGATAATGGCCCGATGAATGCGCCTTAAAGCACGTATATTCTGGGTGGTGGTATATGCTGTAGATGAAATTCTCATGATTCTGCCCTCTGTCTCTTCATTGAAATATCCAGTTTATTTTTATGATGTCTGTTTCGGATGTGGGCTAATGTACAACACAGTTTCGACAGGTTGTGTCAAATACATCACATATATTTTAATTTTTAGTAAAACTTGTACAGTTTAAGTAATAAACATCAATGTACTAACTTGAAATAAGCATAAAAAAGACCGGCAATAGCCGGTCTTTTTTAGGTGCAGAATTAAATAATTTCTACCACAACCTTGCCAATATGATCACCGGTATCCATGGCCGCATGCGCTTCCTGGATCTGATCAAATTTAAAGGTTTTAAAAATCATCGGCAGACATTCACCTTTGCTCAATAATGGCCACACTGTGTCTTGCAAGCCTTGGGCAATTTCGGCTTTTTCTGCGGTGTTACGCGCACGCATGGTTGAACCGGTAATGGTCAGGCGCTTCATCATAATCGGGCCAAGTTTCACATCTTTGGCTTTGGCACCGCCCAAGAACGCGATATAAACCAGACGACCATCACGGCGTAACAGGTTCAGGTTACGTTCCAGATAAGGTGCACCAACGATATCTAAAATAACATCGACGCCGCCGTTGTCGGTCTGTTCATTAATCACCTGCTCAAAATCTTGTGTCTTGTAGTTAATGGCGGTGGTCAAGTGTGAAATAGCTGCAACTTTTTCATCTGAACCCACAGTGGCAAAGGTTTTCATGCCCAGCGCATTACATAACATCAGCGCTGTGGTACCAATACCGCTGCTGCCGCCATGTACCAGTACTGTTTCGCCAGCCTTGGCTTGTCCCATCTGGAACACATTGGCCCATACGGTAAAGAAGGTTTCTGGAATAGCCGCAGCTTGTACAAAACTCAAGCCTTCAGGAATGGTCAGGGTCTGGCTTTCCGGAACCACGCAGTATTCTGCATAGCCACCGCCATTGGTCAGGCCACAAACTTTATCGCCGACTTTAAATTTGCTGACCTCTTCGCCTACCGCTACCACTTCACCTGCCACTTCCAGCCCCGGCACAGGCGTCACCCCTTTCGGCATTGGATAAAGGCCTTGGCGCTGCAAGATATCCGGGCGGTTTAAACCAAAGGCATGAACCTTAACCAGCACATCATTGGCTGCCGGTGTCGGAATAGCCACACTTTCATAGGCCAGTTTTTCCGGGCCGCCTGGTTCTGTAATAATGACCTGCTGCATCGTCGCTTGTGACATGGATTTTCCTTAATTGTTCAGTGCAAGTTTTCTGTGCTCTATTTGAACATAGATAAATGACGGAATGAAGCCAAGCCGGACTTATGTATAATGAGATGTATATTTCGCAGATTGATAACTCAGGTGAGCCATGACCCAAGTCATCGACTATAATGAAAATAATTACAGTGAATTTGAATGGTTTGATGGCTTTGCCGTGATCCGCTTTTATGCAGACTGGTGTGCACCCTGCGTACAGAATTTTCCGGTGTTTGCCGAACTGGCCGGCTATTATGCCCACCATCAGCCAGAGATTAAATTTGGCAAGATCAATGTCGATCAATCTCCTATTCTCACCCTGCGTTATCATGTCTATGGATTACCTTCGACCCTGATTTTCAAGCAGGGACAGATCATCCACAGAATTGCAGGGGTCAAAAGTCTGACAGAGATGAAATCTATTCTGACCTTAATCCTCAATGATTCTTATGAATGATTATCCATATAAAACTAAATCCAACAAAATATTTCCTTTAGCTCGCTATCTAAAATACGGAGCCTTTAATTAACTACGCCCTTTATATTCCTTTACCATTCGATCACTCACATCTTCCGGATAACATAGCGGCGCATATCCGCCTACACGATTATAAACACTACGCTTACCACAACGACTACCATTACTTGCAGTATTGTAAGGACACGGACAATTTCCCGGATAATTCTCAATCGACTACTGGATTATTTTCTGCTTGATTGCGTCAACGCTTTGGCTACTCTGTTTAGCTTCAGCTCCAAAAGCCACACACAAGCCAGCCAGCAAAATTAATTTTTTCATATATCCCCTAAATCTAGGGAGCATTGTATTAATTGACCAGTAAATTGAAAGATCACATTTTGACCAATCGAATGATTCTCATGCAATCAAAATTTAGGCAATAAAAAACCCGCCAATCAGACGGGTTTTTAAACCAGTCCAGTCTTATAGACGAACCAGCTCCACAATTTTCTCAGCCAGTTCTTCAACGGCTTCGGTGCCATAGCTTACGTCAGTGCCTTCAGCAACATCGGTGACCACCACAACACCAGTTTCACGAAGTAATGCCACTTGAGCAGCATTCAGACCCGCTTTTGCAATTGCAACTACACCTTGCTGAATCAACAGACTTTCCAGCGCTTGTGCATTTTCCAGTGCTTGTGCTGTTACAGTCACCGCAGCAGGTTTTTGACCTAAACGGGCAGCACGGTCTTCCGCAGTCACAGGTTCATCATGCGCAGTCCATTCTACCGCTGCTTCCACCATGCCCGCACCAACGGTCACGTTGCTTAAACGGTCAATGAAAATAAACGAGCCGGTATAACGGCTGTCCTGATAACGGTCAAATACCACTGGCGCATCAAACTCGATCTGAACATCAGCAATCGCGTTCAGTTCCAGCTGCTCTACCTGAGTTTTTTCCAGCGTATTCACGTTTACACGATAGTTAATTTCAGCAATTTTGGCTGGAACAGTTTGCGTACCGAGCTTAATGTTGTACAGCTTGCCTTTGACCAGTGGCTGATCATTCATCCACACCACAGTTGCGCGTGCAGAACGTGAAATTTCCGGTTGATCGCCCGCTTTGACCAGCAGGTTACCGCGTGAAATATCAATTTCGTCATTCAGGGTAAGGGTAACCGCCTGACCGGCAAAAGCACGTTCCAAATTGCCATCAAAAGTTACAATGTCTTTGACGGTAGAACGTTTACCTGATGGCAACGCGACAATTTCATCACCCACACGGATGTCGCCCGAAGCAATGGTGCCAGCAAAACCACGGAAGTCGAGGTTTGGACGGTTGACATATTGCACCGGGAAGCGGAATTCGTTTTTACCTGAAGTCCGGCTAATTTCCACGTTTTCCAGCGTTTCCATCAAGGTTTCGCCGTTGTACCAAGGAGTATTGGCCGACTTGTTCACCACGTTATCGCCATTCAGGGCAGAAATTGGGGTGAAAATGATATTGGCCGGTTTACGGTCACCAAGCTGGTTCACAAACTCGTTATATTGCGCCTGAATTTCATTGAAGCGTGCTTCAGAGAATTCCACCAGGTCCATTTTGTTGATGGCAACAATAATGTTCTTAATACCCAGCAGGCTGGCAATAAAGGTATGACGACGGGTTTGGGTCTGCACGCCATAACGTGCATCAATTAAAATAATCGCCAGATCCGCAGTTGATGCACCAGTGGCCATGTTACGGGTATATTGCTCATGTCCCGGGGTATCGGCAATGATGAACTTACGCTTTTCAGTCGAGAAATAGCGATACGCCACATCAATGGTAATACCCTGCTCACGTTCTGCCTGCAGGCCATCGACCAGTAAAGCCAGGTCAGGTGCATCCCCTGTCGTCCCGACTTTTTTCGAGTCACGGGTTACCGCTTGCAACTGATCTTCATAAATCAGTTTTGAATCATAAAGCAGACGACCAATTAAGGTCGATTTACCATCATCGACGTTACCGCAGGTCAGGAAACGCAATAAGTCTTTATTTTCGTGCTGTTTTAAATAGGCCAAAATATCTTGGCTAATGAGTTCTGATTGATGAGACATTGCTCAAACTCCACAAATTCTTTAGAAACCGGTTTAATCTCCCTGTATCCCCCTTTTACCCAGAGGGAATTTCCTCTCTTGTCTAAAGAGAGGTCGGGAGAAATTAGAAGTAGCCCTCTTGCTTCTTCTTCTCCATCGAGCCGGCTTCATCATGGTCAATCATACGACCCTGACGTTCCGAGCTGGTGGCCAGCAACATTTCCTGAATAATTTCAGGCAAGGTATCTGCGCCTGACTCAACTGCACCGGTCAGTGGGTAACAGCCAAGTGTACGGAAACGTACCGATTTCATTTGTGGTACTTCGCCTTCATGTAAACGCATACGCTCATCATCAACCATAATGAGTGTACCACTACGTTCTACCACTGGACGTTCAGCAGCAAAGTACAATGGAACAATTGGAATCTGCTCGAGATAAATGTATTGCCAGATGTCCAGCTCGGTCCAGTTCGACAATGGGAACACACGAATGCTTTCGCCCTTGTTGACCTTACCGTTATAAAGGTTCCACAGTTCTGGACGCTGGTTTTTCGGGTCCCAACGGTGTTTGGAATCACGGAAAGAATAGACACGTTCTTTGGCACGTGATTTTTCTTCGTCACGGCGCGCACCACCAAATGCAGCATCAAAACCGTATTTGTCCAGCGCCTGTTTCAGCCCCTGGGTTTTCATGATGTCGGTGTATTTTGAGCTACCATGATCAAATGGATTGATTCCGGCGTCACGGCCTTCCTGGTTCTGATGCACAATCAGATCAAAACCATGTTTCTTGGCCATGTTGTCGCGGAATTCAATCATATCTTTGAATTTCCAGCCTGTATCGACATGTAACAGAGGGAATGGAAGTTTTGCAGGATAGAAGGCTTTCAAGGCAAGATGCAGCATTACCGCAGAATCTTTACCAATCGAGTACAGCATAACCGGATTTTCAAACTCGGCAGCAACTTCACGGATGATATGAATACTCTCAGCTTCAAGCTGTTTCAGATGAGTAAGTCTTTCCTCATTTAATGACATGGACAACACCAGCTTAAATCAACGTGTACTTATTACACTTTATAAAATTTATATTCATTATAGAGATTTAGTTATCTGTACTATTGCTTGTTTTATTATATTAATATGCAAAAACGTCATATACAGGATTACTGATATTGCTATCAAAGTTTACTCATACCCTGCACAGCATCGCTTATTTTTAGCCTGATCACTATTTTCCAGTCGCCGTTTTTATGCTCACTTCTATCTATTGAGTTATTGTTAAAAGCTCTAATAGATCGCTTCATTTTCCAAGTGAAACACCTAAAATAAAACAAATTTTAATTTTTTCTGATTGCTCCCATGCCTTATAGTCATTACGATTTAGCCACCTTAAAAGCCCAGCTGGAACAGGCGCAGCTTGCCGGCTTTCTGTATCAGCATCAGCAGCACATGCTGGTGTTGCAGGAAGCGTTTGATGAAGATGGTTCTGCACTAAATACCTTTGTCCAGCACGAGTTCAGTGCCGATCAGATCGGGCTGCAATTTGGTCTACGACTTTCGGACCATAATATCGAGTTTTTGATTGGTCTGACCCACAGTAATCAGGATCGCGGTTATGAAATTGGTGCCGGCAATTTAAAAGGTGACCAGAAAGCCTTTAACCTGATGTATGCCTTTTATAATTATCCAAAGGCCTTTTATCTGGTCAGCATGCCACTGGCCTCCACCTCAAGCCAGCTGGAACAGGCCATTGAACAGCAACTGTTCCAGCGCCCGGAACTGGCCTTCCTCGACACCGCAGTCAAAACCAATCCAATGGGTGAACAGGTGCAGTGGATGAAATCCTTTATTGTGCAGCAAAGCCTGAACATGAAAGTGCGTATTCAGACCAGTTTAATCTAAGCGATTCGTCCGATCTGTGCTTTACGTATAGCTTGATGATACTCAAACAAAAAAATAACCCGCGAGATTCGCGGGTTATTTGATTTAGCAGATTTTAGTTCTTGTGACGCATATGCGGGAACAAAATCACATCACGTATACTTGGTGCATTGGCGAATAACATCACCAGACGGTCAATCCCGATCCCTTCACCTGCTGTAGGTGGCAAGCCATATTCCAGTGCTTCAACGAAGTCTGCATCGTAGTGCATCGCTTCATCATCACCAGCATCTTTCTCAGCCACCTGTGCCTGGAAACGCTCCGCCTGATCAATTGGATCATTTAACTCTGAGAAGCCGTTTGCCAGCTCACGACCACCAATGAAGAATTCAAAACGGTCAGTGATGTGCGGGTTCTCATCATTACGGCGAGCCAGCGGTGAGGTTTCTGCTGGGTATTCAGTAATGAAGGTTGGCTGACGCAGTTGAGTTTCAACCGTTTCTTCAAACACGATGGTTTGCAGCTTGCCTAAACCAAAGCCCGGTTTTACCTGCTCTTTCAGTTCGTTTTGTACGAAGTTGGCCAGAAATTCACGGTCATTGACGTTTTCAGGCGTGAATTGCGGGTTGTGCTCAAGAATCGCATCAAACATCGAGATTTTCTTGAACGGACCTTTGAAGCTATACACTTCATCGCCATACGGCACATCGGTCGAACCCAAGATGTCGATGGCCAGTTTCTCCAGCATCTGCTCGGTCAGTTCCATCAAATCTTTGTAGTCTGCATAAGCCTGATAGAATTCAATCATGGTGAATTCCGGGTTATGACGGGTCGATACACCTTCGTTACGGAAGTTACGGTTAATTTCGAACACGCGTTCAAAACCGCCCACCACCAGACGTTTTAAATAAAGTTCTGGCGCAATACGCAGGAATAATGGCATATCCAGTGCATTATGATGGGTTTCAAATGGACGCGCCGATGCACCACCTGGAATCACGTGCATCATTGGGGTTTCAACTTCCATGAAACGTTTTTCAGTTAAAAACGCACGGATGCCCGATACCACTTTGGCACGAATTTCAAAAGTCTTACGGGTTTCTTCGTTTACAATCAGGTCCAGATAACGCTTACGATACTTCACTTCAGTATCGGTCAGGCCATGGAACTTGTCTGGTAATGGACGCAGCGATTTGGTCAGCAATTCAAAGTGCTCGATATGCACATATAAATCGCCTTTGCCTGAACGGCCGATATAACCTTTAACAGCAATAATATCGCCCAGGTCCAAACCTTTAATGGTTTCCAAGGTTTCAGGGCTAAGTTCTTTACGGGCCACATACAGCTGGATACGACCGGTCATGTCCTGAATTACGATAAACGAACCACGGTTGAGCATGACACGGCCAGCCACCGACACATACACCTTATCGCCGCCTTCAATTTCTTCTTTAGATTTGTCGGCAAACTGTTCTTGTAAATCTTGCGCGTAATGTTCACGCTTGAAGGTGTTTGGCCATGGGCTACTGTTGCTTTCCTGAGCCTTTTCTTGGATTTGCTTTAACTTGGCATGACGCTGTGCAATTAAATCGTTTTCGGAAATAGTGGGTTCAGAAGTCGACTGAGCGTTTGGTTGCGTCATCTCTGCCTCGAAAATTACTAAAAAATGAAGTGCAATAGCATAGCAGATTTATTTGGCTTTTCGTATGCTCTGCTGAATCCTAAGCCATTTTTTTCATTTTCTAAACCTCTGCTAAACAGCACCTCGCCTTTTGCTGAACTGTTAGACCAATAGCTAACTTCTTTCTTGCGTCACCACTCTTACAATAAGCAAGAGAAATTAATTGAAAAGGGAACTTTTCAACTATTCAATAGACGCTTGAGTGTGAATGAAAACAATGAATAGATGCACCTCGAAAATCCTATTTCTGCATGGGCTGGATTCCTCACGTGAATCGAGTAAGTTCCATGCCATCTGCGCAGATAAAAAATACTGTATTACCGTGGATTATCGCAATCTGAACTACCAGACGGTGGCCAGTTTCTATAACGATATTATTGTTAAAATCCAGCCTGAAATTATTGTCGGACATAGCCTCGGCGGCTATTGGGCCTTAAAGATGTCGGCGCTGCATGGTATTCCCTGCGTCATTGCCAACCCGAGTTTACAACCCGACTTCCGACCGGACTATCCGCAGATTTCCGAACAGGAACTGAACCATGATATTCCACAGCTGGCCTATCTGGAACTCGGCGATGAACAGCTGGACATGCACTGGGTACAAACCCAGCTGGAAAATTACATGCCAATTCATGCTTTTAAAGGCGGTCATCATCGACTGGTGTGTCCTGAAAATATCAATCCTTTAATCTGGCAACTGGAACAGCAATCACTGCACAAATAAAAAAGCCTTGCACTCGGCAAGGCTTTCTATGTTTTACAGGGTAGTGCTCAGACTTAAGCCACTGCTTCCACCGGCTTAGAGCGTTCATCCAGTACCGACCAGATGTTCAGACCTAAATCTGCGTGTAAATCTGGTAAATCCAGGAAAATGCTCGCACCCAGAATTTCATGCTGACATTTTTCCGCCAGTTGTTTCACTGCTTTTAAGGTACCGCCAGTCGCTAATACATCATCCACAATAATAACTTTCTGACCGGTGACATCTGCCGCCATTTCCAGACGGTCCAGACCGTATTCCAGGCTATAACCCACACCCACTACCGGTGGTGGTAATTTACCGGCTTTACGCACCAGCAATAAGCCCTTGCCAGTACGCTGTGCCAACAGGCTGGCCAGCACAAAACCACGTGCTTCTACCGCAATAAAGCTATCTACTTCAGCCAGTTTTTCTGCAGGAATACTTTCAATTAAAGCATCTGTCAACGGACCAATATTTTTCATGAATAAAGGGGTCAAGTCATAAAAACAAATACCGGCTTTAGGAAAGTTTTGGACAGTACGAATGTGAGACCACAACGTTGTAGACAGCTTGCTCATAAGGAGATCGGAGAGAGATTAAAAAGAATAGGTGAATTTTACAGCGTCTTGACCGCGAAGACCAGCCAAAGTCCGCCCTTCAGGTTTAAATAAAACCCGATTAAAATTAGTAAATCATTGTTTTTATTATTGGTATTTTTATACTAAATAACCAATATAGATTATCCTAATTATAGAATAGCCTATTTAAGCAAAAATAGCTGTCCGACTTTAGTCGAAATTTAGGTGATCTCTCATATATTTTGAAAAGATTTGCGCTGGTTTTTAGTGTGCATATTGTCCGACACTATGCAATGTTTGAGATTTTAAAGATAAATTTTGTCCTTCTTAGCCATTCAGCTTTAGAAATGAAGCATTAGACTCCGATATTTACTTTACTTTAACCTCATAACTGCGTAAAAATTTAAGCGAATATGAAGTGTTAAAATCATATCAACTGAGTCATGCTGGTTAGGGAATTTTTTGCCGGTCAGGTTTATTGAAGATCGGCTTTTGGAGAGTCAAATGAAAAAGTATCAATGCATCGTTTGTGGATGGATTTATGACGAGGCAGAAGGCTGGCCGCAAGATGGCATCGTCGCGGGCACCAAATGGGAAGATATTCCAGATGACTGGACCTGCCCGGACTGTGGCGTATCTAAAGTCGATTTTGAAATGGTCGAAATCTAAGTACGCCTCGAAGACCATAACTGCATGGTCTTTTTTTATGTCTTGAAACTTATGCTCAACCTTTTATGGAGAAAATAATGCATCCGATTGTCATCATTGGTTCTGGTATGGCTGGCTATACAGTCGCCCGTGAATTTCGCAAACTGAACCCTGAACAGGAACTGGTCATGATTTGCGCAGATGATGCAATCAACTATGCAAAACCTACCCTCTCCAATGCCCTGGCCGGCAAAAAAGCACCCGAACAGATTGCGCTGGGGGATGCAGCAAAAATGGGGGCACAGCTGAATATGCGTATTGAAGTGCATACCTGGGTCAAAGCCATTGATGCCGAGCAGCATCTGCTGACTTTAGAGAAAGATGGCGTCGAAAGCCAGCAAGCCTATGCCAAACTGGTACTGGCAGTCGGTGCCAACCCGATTCGTCTGGCCATTTCTGGCGATGGCAGTGATGATATTCACGTGGTCAATAATTTAAATGACTATAAAGCCTTCCGCGAACAGCTGGCAGCGCGTCAGGATAAACGTGTGGTGATTTTAGGCGCGGGCCTGATTGGCTGTGAATTTGCCAATGACCTGCAAAACACCGAGCATCAAGTCACGGTGATTGATCTGGCAACCCAACCGCTCGGCCGTTTATTGCCTGAATTTATTGCCACTGCATTTAAACAGAACCTGGAAGAAACCGGGATTCATTTTGTCTTGGGCACCACGGTCGATAAAGTATCGAAACTGGATCATGGCGATTATCTGGTGACACTGGCCGATGGCCGCAGCCTGAGTGCCGATGTGGTGCTATCCGCCGTCGGTTTACAGCCGAATATCACTTTAGCCAAAGAAGCCGGCATTCATACCAGTCGCGGCGTGTTGACCAATGGCTTACTGGAAACCAACCTGGCTGATATTTATGCAGTGGGCGACTGCGCTGAAGTCAACGGGATTTTATTACCGTATGTCATGCCAATCATGCAGCAGGCACGTGCCCTGGCCAAAACCTTAAATGGTGAAACCACACAAGTGCACTACCCGGCTATGCCGGTTGCAGTGAAAACCCCGGCGGCACCATTAACGGTGTTACCTGCCCCGGTAGATGTGGAAGTGACCTGGCAAAATGAAGAACTGGACGATGGCATGATTGCCAAAGCCTTTGACAGCACTGCCACCTTACGCGGCTTTGTGCTGCTCGGGCCAACAGCCGGCAAACAGCGCCTGGCTTTAAGTAAACTTGTTCCTGACTTGATTCCAGCGGCAGTTTAGCGCTTTAATCCATCAGGGGTGCGCGCTCACCTTGAAGAAAGGAATATAAGAATGAATAGTTTGCGGTTAAATGTTTCACCTTACAGCAGTTTTATGCACGAAACCAAAGTCGACTTGGGCAATGGCATTGAATTGCATGTCGAAATGGGCGGCGAAATTGGCAATCCGACCATTTTACTGGTCATGGGACTGGGTGCACAGCTGCTGTATTGGCCAGACTTTTTCTGCAAGTCACTCATTGACCAAGGCTTTCGGGTCATCCGTTTTGATAACCGCGATATTGGCCTGTCCTCTAAAGTACGCCATCAGGGCGAGCGCCTGAATACCCTAAAACTGATGGGCCGTTTTGCCTTGGGTTTAGAAAATCAGGGGGCGCCTTATAACCTGTATGATATGGCCGATGATGTGGCCCTGCTGATTGATAAACTGGAGCTAGAACAGGTTGATGTGATTGGCGCTTCAATGGGCGGCATGATTGCACAGATTCTGGCGGCCCGCTATCCGGACAAGGTCAGAAAACTGGCACTATTGTTTACCAGCAACAACCAGCCTTTCCTGCCGCCACCTTTCCCGAAACAGCTGTTCAGCCTAGTGGGCAAGCCGGCATCCAATGATGAAGAAGGCATTATTAACCACAGCCTGAAACTGTTTAAAGTGATTGGTTCGCCAGGTTATCTGAATGAAATGGAAGCGGTACAGACCGCCCGTAAATTATATCAGCGAAGTTACCATCCAGCGGGTGTACTTCAGCAGTTTTTAGCAATATTATGTACAGGCTCATTGCGCAGTCTGGACAAGCAGATCCAACAGCCCACGCTGGTTGTTCATGGTTCTCGTGACCGCTTACTTCCACCTGCACATGGTAAGGCTGTTGCGAAAGCAATACTTGACGCTAAATTTGAATTAATTGAAGGAATGGGGCATGATATCCCTCCGCATTTCATTCCATATCTTAGCGAATTATTTGCTCATCACTTTAAATTATAAGCATTAGGACACTATGGCTGCATTACCATCCTTAAGACAGCTGTCATACCTCGTTACACTGTCTGAAACGTTGCATTTTACAGAAGCGGCGCGCCGTTCATTCGTGACTCAATCGACATTGTCGGGCGGAATCATGGAGTTAGAGCGCTTATTGGGTGGCGTATTGGTTGAACGCGATCGCCAGAATGTACGTTTGACTCCTCTCGGTGAACAAGTTGTAGCCCGAGCGCGTGTTCTATTGGCCGATGCACAGGACTTGATGCGTCTAAGCCGTGAAATGAGCGAGCCCTTAACCGGCGACCTGCATTTAGGTGTGATTCCAACCATTGCACCGTTCATTTTGTCGCAGCTGTTAGATGAAGTGCATAAGCAACTGCCAAAAATCCAGTTACACCTGCATGAAGCACAAAGTGAAAAAATTGTAGAAAAACTGGAACACGGTAACCTGGATATGGTGTTACTGGCGCTGCCGTTTGATACCCGCAGTCTGAAAGTTGCTGAAATTGCCAAAGAAAATCTGGTACTGGTCCACCATAAATCCGATGCACACTCGGCTCAGGCCAAATCTTTAGAAGATCTGGACCTGTCTCGCCTGATGCTGCTGGAAGAAGGCCACTGCTTGCGTGATCATGCC
This sequence comes from Acinetobacter sp. YH01025, assembly GCF_013420185.1. Classification (NCBI taxonomy): domain Bacteria; kingdom Pseudomonadati; phylum Pseudomonadota; class Gammaproteobacteria; order Moraxellales; family Moraxellaceae; genus Acinetobacter; species Acinetobacter sp. YH01025. The sequence goes on from NZ_VOYR01000002.1 coordinate 90,690, forward strand.
TTAAGTGCCTGCCCGATTGGCGAGCGTAAAAATGATCATCGTTTAAAAGCCAGCTCACTACCAACTCTGGTGGAAATGGTATCAGCCAACCTCGGCTTTACCTTACTGCCTGAAATTGCCATTCATACCAATATGATTCAGGCCAATTCAGAGCTGGTGGTGAAACAGATTGACGCGGCACCTACCCGTACCCTGGCCTTAGTAACGCGTAAGAGTACTCCGCTGCAAAGCGAATTTGATGTGTTATTGCAAATTCTGCAAAAAATCTCGCACAGCTAATATCTTCAATACCCATAAAAATAAGGAGCATCAGCTCCTTATTTTTTTAGCGGATAAAAGCCTGACATTCTTTAAATGTCAGGCTTGCTTCGCTTACTGAATCATCTCGATCAGGGTGCGCTGTGCATTGGAAGCCGGCTCACCTTCTGCGGCCTGCGCACGAATCCAGGTACCATCTCCCTGCAGTAGCCACGCCTGCTGGTTATCTTGCAGATAAATTTGCAGACCTTGCTGATAAATACGTTTTTTCAGTGCCGGATCTTCAATCGGGAAGCAGGCTTCAACCCGGTTAAACAGGTTACGGTCCATCCAGTCAGCACTTGAACAGTAAATACGCGCATCACCATTATTGCTGAAATAATACACGCGGGTATGTTCCAGGAATCGGCCAACAATGGAGCGTACCCGGATATTTTCCGACAACCCCGGCAAGCCCGGACGCAGGCAGCAAATCGAACGGATAATCAGGTCAATCTGCACGCCAGCCTGGGAAGCTTCATACAGTTTATTGATCAGCTGCATTTCAGTTAAGGCATTCACCTTCACAATAATTTGTGCTGGTTTACCGGCTTTAGCATTGGCAATTTCATCATCAATAAAGTTGATCAGCTGGGTATGCAGGGTAAACGGCGCATGTAACAGCTTTTTCAGCTTGGCCATTTTGCCCATGCCGGTCAGTTCCTGGAAAATACGGTGTACATCTTCACAGAGTTCCTTGTCGGTGGTGAGCAAGCCGTAGTCGGTATAAATCCGCGCGTTACCGGCATGATAGTTACCGGTGCCCAAATGCACATAACGCACCAGCTTGTTGTTTTCACGGCGCACCACCAGAATCATTTTGGCATGGGTTTTATAACCGACAATGCCATAGACCACCACCGCGCCGGCCTCTTGCAGCACGTTGGCCACAGCAATGTTGGATTCTTCATCAAAACGCGCACGCAGCTCAATGACCGCGGTCACTTCTTTACCATTACGCGCCGCTTCCGCTAAGACTTGTACGATTTCAGAATCGGCACCACTACGGTACAGGGTCTGTTTAATTGCCAGTACCTGCGGGTCACGCGCCGCTTCACGCAGCAGGTTAATCACCGGGGCAAAGGATTCAAACGGATGATGCAGCAAGATATCCTGCTTTTGCATGGCCGAGAAAATATTCTCGGACTTTTTCAACACTTTCGGAATCACTGGCGTATGTGAATCATAACGTAAATGCGGACGTTTAAAGTTAGACAATAAACGCGCCAGATTCACTGGACCATCCACTTTATAGAGCTGGTCTTCATGCAGATCGAACTCATTCAGCAGATATTCATAAATCGGTTGCGGACAGTTCTGGGTCACTTCCAGACGCACCGCGCGGCCAAAACGGCGGGAGTTCAGCTCGCCTTTCAGCGCTTTGGCCAGATCTTCGACATCTTCGTTTAAGGCCAAGTCAGCATTACGGGTGACACGGAACTGATAACAGCCAGTCGCAGTCATGCCCGGGAACAGGTCCGATACATGCTCATGAATAATTGCAGACAGCATCACGTGATGTTCTTTACCACCGGTCAATTCATCTGGCAAACGCACCACACGTGGCAAGGAACGCGGCGCTGGCACCACGGCTAGGTCAATCTGACGGCCAAAAGCATCTTTCCCTTCCAGCGTCACAATAAAGTTCAGGCTTTTATTGACCAGACGCGGGAATGGATGAGCCGGGTCCAGGCTGATTGGCGTTAAGACCGGTGCCACCTGTTCCTGAAAATATTTTTTCACCCAGGCCGATTGGGCTGGCGTTAGTTCACCACGGCGCAAGAAACAGATATCTTCTTCACGCAGTTTAGGCAGAATTTCCTGGTTTAAAATACGGTATTGGCGCTCAATGGCAGCGTGGGCAGTTTGGGAAATCTGCTCCAGTACCTGTTTTGGAGTCAAGCCATCCGGGCTACGGCTTTCATTACCCAAATCCAGCTGCTCCATGACGCCTGCAACACGAATTTCAAAAAACTCATCTAAGTTACGTGAAAAGATGAGTAAAAAGTTCATACGTTCCAGCAAGGGATGCAAAGGATCGACTGCCTGCTCCAGCACGCGCAAATGGAAATCGAGGATAGAAAGCTCACGATTGATGTATCGATCATTATAGGTATAGTCTATTTGCGCAGGGGTCGCGCTCGCTGCCGTATTCATATGCACCCTATGACTTTTTCTCAAGTATTCACTATTCATAAGTATGCTTCAATTTTGTGACAATTTCATAAAAAAAGCCCACTGCTGTGGGCTTTTTTTCAATTTTACAACTCAAGGAATCTCGCTGTAACGCATGTATTTACGGATCATACGCTTACGCGGCTCCAGACCACGACCGGAACGGTTGTCCTGATAATATTTCGGATTCGGTAAAATTGCGGCCAGAAAAATCGCTTCTTCACGGCTGAGGCTGCGTGAAGACTTGCCAAAATAATGCTGGGTCGCTGCTTCAATACCGTAAATGTTGTCGCCAAACTCTACCGAGTTTAAATACACTTCCAGAATCCGCTGCTTGCTCCACATGCGTTCCATCATCCAAGTGGCAATCGCTTCCTGACCTTTACGCAAAAACGAACGCTGGTTAAATAAAAACAGGTTTTTCGCCAGCTGCTGGGAAATGGTCGAACCGCCAGCCACCACCTGACCCTGATCTTTATTACGTTCTAGTGCATGCTGAATACCTTCCCAGTCAAAGCCATGATGCTGCATAAACTTGCCATCTTCGGCAGCGACCACGGCTTTTTTCAGATATTCACTGATCTGGTCATAGTCACGCCATTCATGCCGGATAGGCTGGGAAGTATCTGACCAGTAGTCCAGGCGCATCATCATGGTACTTTGTACCGGCTGGGTTCGCCACCAGGCCAGACTCGAGAAAATCCACAACTGGATCAATAAAAACAGACTGACAAGAATTAATAAGGTACGGACAATAAAAGCTTTCATGTCAGCTTGGGGCTCCTGAGGCGTGAATTTTTCGTGTTAAGCTTATAACGAAATAAATCATCATTGTATAAAAATAGCATGTCTGAATATTCACCGCCGCTGATTCACCGTAAACCCGACACGCATTTATGGTGGCTGACGGCCCTGTTGATTGCCCTCAATATTGGTGTATTTGCCTGGCAAATCCTGACCGGTGTCGATGCCAGCCAGCCCAGCACCCGAGATGCGATTCTCTGGGGCGCCGACTATGCTCCCCTGACCTTTCTCGAACAGCCGCAGCGTCTGTTCAGCAGCATGTTTTTCCATTTTGGCATGATTCACCTGATGCTGAATATGTGGGCCCTGTATATTTTTGGCAGCGTGGCCGAACAGCTCTTTGGTCGGCTGTATTTTTTAGGTTTATACATATTGGCCGGACTGATGGGCAGCCTGCTCAGTGGCTATTTGCAGATTCAGGATTCCTTACAAATTCTCGCGCATGGCCTGACCAGCCCGGATTTACTGCCAAGTGTGAGCGCTGGTGCATCCGGTGCAGTGATGGGTCTGGGTGCTTCCCTGACGGTTTTATCATTATTGCCACGTCTGCCAAAACAGCGTTTTCTGCTGGATAAGAAAACCCTGTTACTGGTGATGGGCCTGAACCTGTTTATGGGCTTTATGATTAGCGGAATTAACAATGCCGCACATATTGGCGGCATGGTGATGGGTGCAGCCTTGGCAGCACTTTGGTACATCGGCCAGAAGCTGCACAAGTCAGCGCTGTTTTCGCTGCTGGCGCTGACCGGCGCCGCCATCATCAGCTGGCTGTTTTATCAGTACTGTCTGCAACAGGTACAGATGCTTGCCCCGCTGTGGCAGGAAATTCTCGCGATGATGCGCCAGCAATTGCAGCTGTAACGCATACCCCACCATTTTAATGCAGAGATGAAACTTATTGATTCATCTCTCGCAGACTTTGCAAAGGCGGAATATCCGATAAATAACTAAGCCGATAACGGCCAATTAAAGCACACAATAAAGTCATTACAACCGGCAAGATTAGCCAGATTTCCCAATGTGGCTGAATTGCCAGTTCCATCCGGTAGCTGGCAATCGCACTAATCACCTCGGCAAACAGACAGGCCACCACCCCGGCAATCCCGCCAATCAGGCCAATTTCCAGACTCATCATCCGTTTTAATTTCTGCTTGGAACTACCAAAAGAACGCAGCAAGGCCACCTCACGTTTCCGCTCATCCATCAGCAGGTTTAAACAGGCAATCAGCACCAGAATCCCGGACACGGCCACCAACACTGCCAGAATGGTAATAATCTGTACCAACACATTCACAATCCGTTTAATCTCTTCCAGAATCAGACTGACATCAATAAATACGGTATTGGAAAACTGCTGGATCAGCTGCACCAGTGCCGGCCGGTCCTGCTCTGGCACATAGAAACTGCCCAGATAGCTGCCGGCATTTTCATCCATGGTCTGCGGTGAAAAAATAAAGAAGAAATTCGGGCTAAAGCTTTCCCATTCCACGCTGCGCAGATTGATGACTTTGGCCTGCAACAAGCCTTCCGGCAAACTAAAGGTCAGCGTATCGCCAATCTCAATGCCCAGCTCTTGCGCAGTATTGGCTTCAACCGAGACCTGCCCGACCTGACTAAACTGTTCCTGTCCGGCCACAATCAGGTTGTCGGCCGGAAAGCGTTCGGCCTGGGTCAGGTTCAGTTCACGTCTGAGCGAATTATTGTGCTGGATTAGCGCTTCTGCAAAGGGCTGATCATTTTTCGCTACCAGCCGCCCGCGCACATTTGGGTACAGCGGCGTACTGTGCCAGCCCTGCTGTTCAAGTTGCGCCTGAAACTCTGGCATATCAAACGGTGGTAAACCATAGACAAACTGGTTTGGCGTACCTTCCGGCAATTGCTGCTGCCAGCGATCCAGCAGATCGGTACGTAATACTGCCAGCACGGTAATCAGGCTAAGGCCCAGCGCCAGTGCGGTAATCTGAAATGCAGTCTGATACGGCGTGCGCACATAGGCCGAGATGCCGCTTTTTAAATTGCGGATCAGTTTCAGGAAGCTCCAGACTACGGCATAGAGTACGCTACACAGCAGGATGATGGCACCCATGACCCATAGCGTCAGCACAATATTTTCGGTCAGCACCACACTAAACAGCATCAGGCTGAGTGTGCCGGTCAGCAGCATCCATAGCATCGACTGGACTGATTTTTCCTGCTGGCGAATCACCCGGATTGGTGGGGTATTGAGCAGCTGCCACAGACTTGGCAAAATAAAGCCCAGCAGTACCACGGCACTGGTCAGCATGGCAATCGGGAGTGGCCCCAGCAGCATCTCGACAGCGGAAAACTGCAATTGCAAATGCGGAATCAGCTGTAACATCAATTGCAACAGCCCATAGCCTAGCGTAATGCCGACCGCACTACCGAGCAGCATCGCCAGTAACAGCACCACCGCCAACAAGGTCAGATAAGCGCCCAGAATCTGCTTCTTGGTCGCGCCAATGCAACGCATTAAAGCAATATGATCCTGATTCTGCTGTACATAGCGCTGGCTGGTTAGGGCAATGGCAATGCCACACAGTAAAATGGTGAGAATATTGGCCAGCTGTAAAAAGGTATCCAGATTGGCAATTGGACGCATCAAGCGGGTATTGCCTTCACTGGCATTGCGCAGGCGCAGCCCATCCGGCTCACTGATATTCTGCCCGTCAATTTCCTGGGTCTTGGGCAAGCTTTCCTGATACTGTTTAAAATCCTGCTCGAACTGGCGAGTATGCTGGGGTGTACCGGCCATCAGCAAGCGGTAATTAATCCGACTGCCAACCTGAATGGCATTGGTACGCGCCACATCTTGCTGGGCAATGATCACCGTCGGTGAAAAACCGCTAAAACCCAGTTCCTGATTGGAATCATGCTCGATGCTGGCCGTGACCTGAAAGGCGCCATCGGCAATATTTAAGGTATCGCCCACCTGAATTTTTAGCAGCTCCATCGCGCGCTGGCTGACCCAGACCTCGCCCGGTTGAATGGCAGCAGCAGGCTGCGGCGCAACCCGCAGCTCTCCGCGTAACGGAAAGGCCTGATCAATGGCTTTGACATTCACCATCACAAATTCATCGCCGGTGTGTGCCATCGAGCTAAACACCGTAACATGTGACTGCTTTAGCGCCAATTCATCGGCCGCCGCTTCCCAGCGCGGTGCAATCGGTTTATTGTCGGACAGCACCAGATCACCGGCCAGCATTTCTGCCGCCTGCAAAGCCACCGCATTTTGAATCTGCTCATTGCTGAATTTCAGCGCGGTTGTGGCACTAATTGCCAGAATTAGCGCAATCAGTAACAGATAAACACCGGTACTTTTAAAACTCTGGGTCAGTAAAGGACGAAATAATGGGTTCATCTCATCCTCCTGCCGGGTGTTCCAGCAATTGTCCCTGACTGAGTTCAAAATGGCGCTGACATTGCTGCGCCAGTTTCGGATCATGCGTCACCAGCACCAAGGTGGTCCCCAGTTCACGGTTCAGTTGAAATAACAGCTGTTCAATTTCTTTGGCGGTTTCGCCATCTAAATTCCCGGTCGGTTCATCGGCAAAAATGATTTTAGGCTCACTGATTAAAGCCCGGGCAATCGCCACCCGTTGCTGCTCACCACCCGACAGGACTTTCGGGGTCTGCTCTGCCTGCCGTTCCAGTCCGACTTTTTTCAGTAGATTACGCGCCTTGTGTTCGGCCTCGGCAAATTTAAAATTCGGTTGCAAGCGTAGCGGCAGCATGACATTTTCCAGTGCGGTTAAATGCGGCAATAACTGGAATGACTGAAATACAAAACCAATATATTTCAGCCGCACCAGCGCACGCTGTTCTTCATTCAGCTCCTGAATTGATTCACCACAGACCGTTAACTGCCCGGCACTGGCCTGATCCAAGGTCGCCAGAATCCCCAATAAGGTCGATTTGCCTGAACCGGAACGGCCGGTAATTGCCACCTGTTCCCCCGCCCGGATCTCCAGATTTAAATTTTCAAAAATCGTCAGTGTTTTTTGTGCAAGTTGTATCTTTTGTGTCAATTGTTGGGCAGAAATAATGCTTTGTGGCATGATGGCGGTATCTGTAGTGAATTGAGTCATAGTATCCTTAAATGCACATTCGCAATTTCAAAATGAGTTGTTTTGCTTATTTCGCTGTGGCGGGGCTTGCCTTCATGCCCATGCTGGTGTCTGCCAAAACCATCATGATTCTGGGTGACAGCTTAAGTGCCGGTTACGGTTTGCAACCACAACAAGGCTGGGTCCATCTGTTACAAAAACGTTTAGAACAACAGTATCCGAAACAGCATAAAGTGGTCAATGCAAGTGTGAGTGGCGAAACCACCAGCGGCGCGCTGGCACGTTTGCCCAAATTACTGCAAACGCATAAGCCGCATGTGGTGGTAATTGAACTGGGCGGTAATGATGGCTTGCGTGGTCAACCACCGCAGCTGATTCAAAATAATCTGGCGCGGCTGATTCAGCACAGTCAACAGGCCAAAGCCAAGGTGATTGTATTTGGCATGAAAATGCCACCCAATTATGGCAGCGCCTACAGCAAGGCGTTTGAAAATAACTACAAAGTGGTGAGCCAGCGTTATCAGGTCAAATTACTGCCCTTCTTCCTAGACGGTGTCGCCGGTAAAAATACCCTGATGCAAAAAGATCTGATCCATCCGACGGCTGCAGCCCAGCCCATTTTGCTGAAAAATGCCTATCCCTTGATTCAGGCAGCATTAAAATAAAGCCGATTCAACGCTGAGATGGTTTTCAAGATCCGGATTTCAGCCATAAAAAAAGCGGGACATCAATGCCCGCTTTTTGATTATTTTTAGAATCAATTAAAAATCAAAGAAAGTTACTTCACCGGTTTCTAATGAATATTCTGCACCTACGACTTTCAGCTGCCCCTGTTCAATCAGGTTTTCTAACACTGCTGAACCATGACGTAGCTGATTGACTGAGGCAAACACATTGGAACGAACCGCATGTTTCGACAGCTTGGCCAAATCATTTTTCAGTTCAGTCTGCATCAGCGTTTCTACGGACGGGCGGACACGGTTCACAATTGACATCAGATTGGCAGATGGTGGACAGTCCGGGCACATCAAGGTATCAATGGTGGCCTGAATCGCGCCACAGTGACTATGGCCCAAAACCACAACCACGGCGCAGTCATAACGCTCTGCCGCAAATTCAACACTGCCGACCTGAGATGGCGCAACAATATTCCCTGCCACACGAATCACAAACAGATCGCCGAGTCCCTGATCAAAAACCATTTCTGCAGGTACACGTGAATCAGAACAACCGAGCACAATCGCAAAAGGATTCTGGTCTTCGGCCATCTCTGCACGTTGATGGTGGGTTAGTTGTTTCGGATGATTGGTATTGCCCGAAACAAAACGTTGGTTTCCTTGTTTAAGACGTTCTAAAGCCTCTTGAGCTGTGAGCATTCTTGTTACCACCAGTTTTTGAGTTTTCAGCATTTTAATCCTCTGCCGGGGCAAAGTCACTTGCAAAAAAAATAGCTGATCAATTTTTATAAGATAAATTTTTTCAAATTTTCCTAAAGTAATTGCGATTTACATCACACTTCAAAAGCAGCACACCAACCCGATCAAAAAACAGCTAGGTGACATTTTCTGCAAAGCCCTTACAATAACCAGAAACAGCATTTTCAATTCGACTTAAGGCGAAAATTTACACAATTCAAACAAGCCAAGCCGACGCCTATTTAAAAAATATTCTTGGGGATATCGTCAATGAAGCAGGATTCTTCGCGATTTTTGTCTTGGCCACGACTGGCAGTCCTGGCACTGGCACTGTCTGCGCCTCTGCTCAGCTCTGCCGCCAAACTCTCGCCTGAACAGCAGGTGGTGCAGCATTATTATCAGACTGAACGCCAGGCGGCGGGTCTGGTCTCGAAAAGCTTGAAAATTGGCAATATTACCTGGCGCTATAATGAAGGCGGCGATGTTAATCGGCCAACCATTTTGCTGTTACATGGCTTTGCCGGACACCGCGACAACTGGAACCGGGTGGCCAAATTTCTCACCCCGTCCTATCATGTGATTATCCCCGATTTACCCAATACCGGTGAAACCCAGAGTTCGGGCAATTTCGACCTGTCTGTACCAAGCATGAGCGCACAATTGCGTCAGCTGGTAGAAACCTTGAATATTGCCGACAAGCTGAATATTGCCGGGCACTCATTGGGTGGCTCTGTGGCAACGGTCTATGCAGCCCAATATCCGTTTGATACCCAAAGCCTGTTCCTGCTGAACAGTGCCGGTATTTATAAACACTCCAATACGCCTTATACCAAAGATCCGCTGTTACTGAAAAATCTGGTGGTCACCGCGCCGGGCGATTTAGACCATATTGCGCATCAGCTGATGCAAAACCCGCCGAAAGTACCAGAGCAGTTTAAATCTGCCCAGGAAAAACTGTTAATTTCACGGGCCAGTCAATCCTTAAAATTTATTGACCAGATGGTGACCCTAAACCGGATTTACACCCCGGACAGCTTTGCCCGCCTCACCCGCAATATTGAAGCACCCACCCTGATTCTCTGGGGCAAGCACGATAAAATTATTAATGTTGAAGTGGCCAAAGAATTACAGGGCCTGTTTAAACGCGCGGAAACCCCGGTCATTTTAAATAATGTCGGTCATGTGCCAATGCTGGAAGCTGAACAGCAGGTGGTACAACATTATTTACCCTTCCTGGCCAAAACACAGAACCTAAAAAACCCGCTAGCTGATAAACTGATTCCTTTAAATTAAGTTCCAGAGATTGTATGCAGCAAAACCCGATGCTTGAGCAGTTGATTGAAGCTCATCTTGACTTTTTAGCACATGAGTTTTCTCAGCCTGAAACCGTACAGCAGGAATTTCTGCATTTTTATCACTGGTTCCGCAAGCAGCATCTGAAAGATCTCTGGAGCTGCGAACAGCTGAATGACCTGCTGCAAAAACAGATTCTAGACACGCCGGCCAGCGCCTTTCTGATTGAACAGATTGCAGAACACATCCGCTTTGCCCTGGTGCATCCGGTAAATGACAGCGCCAAAATTGCCGATGTCATTCCGGTACTGACCATTGATAAAATTGCCCAGTATGTGGCCAGCAAAAGTGGCCATCGTCAGCGTCTGATTAAAACCGTGGTCAGTAATCCGGCCTTTTCTGCAATGATCAGCCAGTTAATCCAGCACTCGATTCAGGATTATCTGGACAATTCACTGATTGCCAAAAGCGTGCCTGGCGTGTCGCGTTTTATGAAAATGGGCAAATCGGTACTGGAAACAGTGACCGATTCCAGTTTAGACAGTGCAGTCAGCGCCTATTTGCAAAAGAATATCTTAAAGCTTAGCCAGATGAGTGAATCGGTCCTGAACCAGCATTTTGATGATGACAAGCTCTATCATCTGCAGGCCAATATCTGGCACAAGATTAAAGACCTGCCTTTGTCGGTCTTAAAAAACTATATTGAAGTACAGGATCTGCCACAGACTGTGGCGCTGGGTCATGAAATCTGGGACTTTATGCGCCAGAGTGATTATTTAAAACAGCAGCTACATGATGGGGTACACGCCTGGTATGTCCGTAATCAGGAACGCACTTTTGACCTGTTATTGCGTGATCTGAATATTGATGAAGCCCTGATTCAGCAAGAATTACAGCAGCTGTTAAACCCCGTGATTCAGCAGATGCTGTCGCAGCAGTATTTACGGGAACGTGCGCGGCTCTATCTAGAAAAGTTTTATTATTCCGAGCCGGCACAGAAAATTCTGGACACCCGTACCTAAGCCTCAAAAAAAGCCGCAATTGCGGCTTTTTCTTGCTTGATCACTGAAACGTAGATGTTTAGCCGTTGATGATTAGAACTTGGCCATCAGGTTAATGCCATAACGGCGGCCATCTAGAAGCTGATCACCATCACGGTCTTCAGCTTTTTCATCCAGCAGGTTATACACGCCAAATTTACCACTGATATTTGGGGTAAATTTATAGTTCAGACCCACATCTAAAAACTCATAACCCGGATTTGGCTGGGCAACAGAAGTCCGGCTTAAATAGGCAGATGTTTCTGAACGATAATGCAGGCGTGACCAGATATTCAAGGCATCATTAATTTCATGATCGACCGTAATATTCAGCATATGCTCCGGCATCTGGTTTACAGGCTGGCCTTTGAACTCACCTGTCTTAAATTCGGAATCGGTAAAGGTATAGTTGGCCATGAGCGTGGTGTAATCACTCAGGCTGGCTTCCAGAGTCGCTTCCACACCTTTTAACTCGGCTTCATCGACATTAATCCGTTCACTGATGAAATAAAACGGTGTATCGCCTTCAAAACATTTCCACTCCTGCCAGTTATCCCGGTTGGTCGAGCTGCCATCGGTATCGGTTTCGCAGGCACGCACTTCGGTAATCCGGTCTTTATACTGAGTGACATAAGCGGTTAAGGACGCCTTGACCCTGTCATTTTGCCAGTTCACGCCCAGCTCTGAAGACAGACTCGATTCCGGGTCTAGGTCCGGATTGGCGCGAATAATGCCGCGTCCGGTGGCTAACGGTGAACCACCACCGCCGGTGACGCTATAAAAGCCTTCCGTGGCAGCACGAATATCCGGCTGTTTATAACCGGTTGACACCCCACCTTTCACGGTCCATTGGTCATTCAGGCTATACACGCCATATAAGCGCGGCGAAACATGACCACTGTAGTTTTCGTCATGGTCATAGCGCAGCCCGGCGGTTAAATCGAAACGGTCACTCAAATGCCAGGTATCTTCCAGAAAAGCCGCGGCCGACCAGCGGGTTAATTCACTAAACTCCGGCGCATTCGGATTACGGTTGGTGGCCTTATCGGTGAGTTTCTCATCTTTATAATGCGCACCAAAAGACAGTGTATGATTGCCCAGCAACCAGTTCCACTGGTTATTAAAGGTCCAGGTATCCAGTTCAATGCCTTTGGTGCCCAACTGGGTATTACCACGATCGGGGTTTTTAGAATTTTCATACTGCAGATAGGTGGTACTATCAAGCTGATCGCTATAACGGCCATGATGGGTTAAGGCATAAACATGACGATAATTACGTGAACTGGAATCGGCGGCATTGTTGGCCGGTGCAACCGTTTTACCCACCGTGGTTTCCGATTCCTGCTGGACAAAATTGGCTTCCAGTTGCAGATCATGATTGTCATTGAGTATATAACTCAAGCGGCTATTCAGGCTTTCCCGTTCAGTCCCGCGAAAACCGCCAACATAGGCATCTTCTTCACGTTTTTGCTTATTCAGCGACAGCTGTAAACCAAGCTTGTTCTCTAGTAATGGACCCGCCAGATAGACCGAGCCATTTTGAATATCACCGGCATTGCCCTGATCCTGAATGACACTGCCCAGTTCGACACTGCCCGACCAGCGGTCACTGACTTTCTTGGTAATAATATTCACCACCCCGCCCATCGCATCTGTTCCATACAGTGTTGAGGCCGGCCCACGAATAATTTCAATTCGCTCAATCGCGGAGACCGGCGGCAAAATATTTTTCTCAAAACCGGCATCATCGCCATTTGGATTGACATCACGGCCGTATTGACGTTTGCCATCGACCAGAAACAAGGTGTAATTCGAGCTCATACCGCGAATGCTGATGGTTTGTGCCGAGCCAGAACCGGACACCACCACGCCGGGAGTATGTCTAAGTACATCTGTAATATCATTATATTCACGCTTTTCCAGCTCTTCCCGATCAATCACGGTAATGGACGCCGGCGCCTTGGACAGGTCCTGTTCATAGCCGGTAGCGGTTACCACAATGGTATTTAACTGGGTCGCATCTGCAGTGCTATTGTCTGGATTTGCTTGAGCAAGGCTGCTCATCACGGCAAGGACCGCAAAAGATAATGCTGACTGGTTCAGAGTTTTATTCATCAGGTTATCCCAATTTAATTAAGGAGAAATTCTGTGTATTTCGTTACGCATTGCAACAATCTTGACTGATAATTCAATTAATACTGATAATTATTATCATTATTATATTTATTTAATACAGTAAAAAGCCTCCACGATGGGAGGCTCATTTGCTGAAGTGAAACTTATTTATTATTTAAAATAAGCACCTTCGGCCTGGCTGTGGTCAGTCTGGTCTACCACACGCATTAATTCAGGCACATGCTGTTTTAATGTGGTTTCCACACCCTGTTTCAGCGTGACATCAATCGCTGAACAGCCCTGACAACCGCCACCGAATTTCAGGATCGCGGTTAAACCGTGTTCCGGATCTTCAACCACTTCCACCAAGGCACAGTTACCGCCGTGACCGGCAAGGCCCGGGTTAATTTCAGACTGTAATACGTAAGTAATACGCTCTTCGATTGAGGCATCCGGACCCACGCGTGGCACTTTCGAGTTAGGCGCACGGAAGGTCAGCTGGCCCCCAAAACGGTCTTTGTTGTAATCAATAACCGCATCCAGTAAATATGGAATAGACGGGGTGTCGATATAGGCCGGAAAATCCGGATAATCCTGCTTATAATCTGTTGGTACGACTTCTTCTGGCGCACTATAAGCCATACAACACTCAGCACGCGGCGTTCCAGGATTCTCAACAAAAACGCGCACACCAATCCCCGGTGTATTTTGCTTTGCCAATAAATCTTTTAAATACTCTTGAGCATTTGGGGTGATCAATAAGTTTGGAATCTCTTCTGCAACTGCAGTGCTGTGGTTCTCAGTCGACATAACAATATTTCCTCATGCTGAAGTTGCCATTTTAACTGAAGATGCGGGGGAATTAAAAAAATTCAACTAAAATTGTCGGAATTATCCTATGAAAGTTCTGTTTCATTTGTTTTTTAATGGCATTATGATCAGGAAACCCGAAAAGAAGAACATCTGTTTATGTTAGATTTACCGTTTAATCATACTGTTACGCTGATTGTGATTACAGCGATTATCTCCTTTATTGCTTTTTCCAAAGAAAAAGTCATGAACCGGTTGATTTTCTGGCCACCGGCGTTGGAACGGGGTCAATATGACCGCTTCATTACTCACGGTTTTGTCCATGCCGATGGTACCCACTTACTGTTTAACATGATTACCCTGTTTTTCTTCGGCAGTATTATTGAAAGCTTTTACCGTCAATATCTGTATGATCTGGGCTTTGTACTGTTTTATTTAGGCGGTCTGATTGCCGCAATTTTACCGAGTTATCTGAAACACAAAAATGATCATCGCTGGGCCAGCCTGGGTGCTTCCGGTGCGGTGTCTGCAGTACTGTTTGCCTATATCCTGTTTGAACCATGGAAACTGATTTTTGTGTTCTTTATTCCGGTTCCGGCTATTATTTTTGCGGTGCTGTATGTGGCCTATAGCATCTGGTCGGGTAAACGTGGCAATTCCAATATTAACCACAGCGCGCATTTGTGGGGAGCAGCCTATGGGGTGATTATCACCATCATGATTGAGCCGCGTTTAATTCCGCATTTCCTGAATAAACTTAGCCAGCTTCCGTTCTAAATTTGAGCAATCTGAAGCGCCTGCGGTATATTTTGACAACGCATAACTACAAATTAACACAGTATGCCGCAGCGGTTGGCGTCTAAAATAACTCGAATAATAACGAAGATGGAAGATGAGAGATGAAAAAGTTATTTCTGATTGCCGGCTGTTTACTGAGCTTGAGTGCCTGTGCCGTCCATACCCCAGAAGGCCGTTTGGTGATTGATCCTGACTCACGTATTTATGGCCATCCAGGAGATTTCTGCCCACCAGGTCAGGCCAAAAAAGGCCGCTGCTAAGCCCATTTTTCCATTTAGCCTCCAGAACGGAGGCTTTTTACTGCGTCCTCATAAACTGCAATTTCATTGGATAATTCATACAATTTTGGTAGTTAATGCCACCCCATCTCACAATTTGGCATAGATAATGTATACATCTGTATATTAATTTGCTTTCAAGCTGCGAGTTTTTGCATGTCCAAATTAGACGGCCTACAATTTCCACATTTCGAAAACCAGAAACCCAGTACTTCACGCACAGGACGTGCGATTATTGCCGAGGCACTGGCCGGTGTTGCACCGCAACTGTCCCAGCAAACCCTGTCTGAAAAAAACTGGCGCAAACAGTATCCCAAATATTTTAAGGCGCTGGTCGAATACGGCATTCAGACCTGCCAGAACCCGATTCAAATTGCTGAACAGGGCCTGAATAAAGCACATGGCAGTTTCGAGTTTTATCGACATAGTCAAAAACATCTGCTGAAAGATGTGATGAGCCTCGATGCCCAGCCTTTGCACACAGTTAAAATCCAGGGCCAAAGCACGGCGGCGCCGGAGTGGTATGTGCCGTATCAGGGACAGAAACTGCAAGGTCAGACACTGCTTGAGCAAATCCAGCGCTGGGAAGATGGCGGGATTATTGAACACAGTCATGCTCAAGCTTTACGTGCAGCAGTCGCTCATCCGGAATGGTTCGATTTATCAGACCGTACCATGGTGCTGTTTGGTGCTGCTTCTGAAGCTGGCCCCCTGACCTGGCTAACGAAATGGAAAGCCAATATTGTCGCGGTCGATTTACCCAATGCCCGGGTCTGGAACAAAATTCTAGAAACCGTGCAACAGGGTAATGCCACCCTGTATGCACCAGCGACTGAAGCGGTAGATGAAAACAGCACGACTGAGCTATTAAAAGAGCAGCTTGGCGCCAATTTACTGACTCAAACTCCTGAAATTGCCCAGTGGCTAACCCAGTTTGAACAGCAGCTGGATTTGGCTGCAATTGCCTATTTAGATGGTGAAAAACACGTGCGTGTGGCCATGGCGATGGATGCGATTATGCAGGCCGTCAGCACGCAAAAAGCCGAGACCAGCCTGATGTTTATGTGCACCCCAACTGATGTCTATGCAGTGCCTGCCGATGTGATTCAGGCCTCAAAAGACAAGTATCAGCAGCGCTCGAAAGCCCAGCAACTGCTGACCCGTGGGGTTTCAACGGTTACGGCGCAGCATTTCTTCCAGAAAAACCTGCATGATCTGGTCCATTCAGACAATGGACAGGATTACGGGATTGCCGACTGTCTGGTGGTAGAACAAGGACCGAACTATGCGCTGGCCAAACGGATTCAGCAATGGCGCGCCACCCTCGCCCGTCATCAGGGACAACGCGTCAGCATTAATATTGCACCATCAACCACGACCTATTCGGTGACTAAAAATCCGTTATTAAAAGCGGCATTTAATGGTGCCAGCCTGTTTGATGTGGAAGCTTTTGCGCCAGAAACCACCAATGCGATTATGGCCGCGCTCTGGATTCATGACCTGCGTAATCCACAGTCGGGGGCCAATCCGGAAGTGACTCTGAACCATCCTTTAGAGTTGATGATGGAAGGGGCCAACCATGGCGGTTTATGGCGTGTCGCATATTTGGCCCGTACTGCCCTGCCTTTTGCAGCCTTATATGGTTTTGCTACCGAGAAGCTGCCTAAAGGCTTACTGGCCAAGTTAAAGAAATAAGAGATTTTAATCTCTCTTCGATCGTTCCCTCTCTCTTGTGTAGCGGTGCTACGTATCCAAAACGGAGAGGGAGATTTTTTTAGAGACCTGCTGTCTACCTGAAAGATAAAAGAGTGGATAGGTTCATTAAAGAAAGAGAAGCTTTGATATTGCTTAGGCTATTTCCTTACCCTCAGCCCTCACCCCTTGAGAGAATGCATTGTAGATTTGCTGTCTATCTAAAAAATAAAGGACGTCACGACTTAGCATTTGGATCATCTGTTTCATCTACAGATATAAAAAAACGCTGCCCAGGCAGCGTTTTTTATTGCGGATGAACCGGCTTAGAATACTTTCAGGAATAACCAGAACAGGCCACCCGATAAACAGATGGTTGCAGGCAAGGTGAAAATCCACGCCGATAGAATGGTTTTAACCATCTGGAAATTCAGGCCAGATTTATTCGCCACCATGGTCCCGGCCACCGCACTGTTCAAGACATGCGTGGTCGATACCGGCATACCAAAGCCATCTGCTGCAGCAATGGTCGACATCGCCACCAGCTCGGCTGACATACCCTGACCATAAGTCATGTGCTGTTTACCAATCCGTTCACCCACGGTGACCACAATACGCTTCCAGCCGACCATGGTTCCTAAGCCCAGTGCCAGTGCCACCGCAACTTTAACCCAGGTTGGAATATATTGCAGGAAGGAATCGAGATGGTCACGGTAATCATCGACCACTTTTTCCTGTTCCTTGCTCATGGCAGGTAAAGCTTCCGCTTTATCCAGACGCTTGAATGACGTGGTGCTGAGGTACATATCATTACGCAATGCTGCCACTTCTGCTTCCGGAATATTTTTCAAATCGCCGTATTGACCCACACGCTCACCTAAATGATCAGTCAAACTGGCCAAAGCCGGTACCACTTCCGGGGTGATTTCCTTGGTCTGGATGTACTTGGTGATTACTTCACGGGCCTGCGCATCCGGAATATCGGTATGGTTGGCATAAATTGCAGATGCGGTTTGTGTCGACAATTGCTGGAAAGACTGGATATGCTGATTGTCCAGTTCCTTATTCAAGGAATAAGCCAATGGCACAATCCCAATCAGAATCAGCATGATTAAGCCCATGCCTTTCTGGCCGTCATTGGAACCGTGGGCAAAGCTCACGCCGGTACAGGTAAAGATCAGGATGGCACGGATTAATGGCGGTGGTGGTTTGTTGCCTTCAGGCGGCTGGAACAGTTCCAGCTGACGTTTGAAAATCTTTTTCACCAGCAGGAACAGTACGGCAGCAAAGGCAAAACCAATTAATGGCGAGAACAGTAAAGCCTTACCGACTTTCATCACCTGTTCCATATCCACACCGGATGCACCAGCGCCCGCATTGAGGATGTAATTCATAATCCCCACACCCAGAATGGAACCAATTAAGGTATGCGAACTTGAAGCCGGAATACCGAGGAACCAGGTGCCTAAGTTCCAGAGAATGGCCGCAATCAGCATGGCAAAGACCATGGCAAAACCTGCGCCTGAGCCAACATTCATGATCAGCTCGACCGGTAGCAAGGCAATAATACCGTAGGCCACGGCACCACTGGCGACCATCACCCCAAGGAAGTTACAGAAACCGGCCCACATTACCGCAACCGGTGCAGACAAGGCATTGGTATAAATGACCGTGGCCACCGCGTTGGCGGTGTCATGGAAACCGTTAACAAATTCAAAGCCTAGCGCAATAAATAAAGCGGTGGCCAGCAGAATCACCGAATACAGGCTAAGCGCCGGAACATGCGATAAATCTGCCGATAATTGAAAGCCAATATAAATAAGCGTTGAAATAATAAGCGTTAGAAACACCGGCATAAAGAATTTCGGTGTTGGCACATGAACATTGGTCGACTTTTTCGGAGCCGACTGGTGTGCTGAATCTACGGGAGTTTGATTAGAATTCATGCAAGCAGGAAAAGAGGATACAAAATCCCCTTATTGTTCAGTTAAATTGTGACAATTATATGACAAAAGCAGGTCAAATAAAGTAATTTTTCTACTTTATTTGCCACAATTTCCTGATAATTTTATAGACAAAAAATCAAACTATTTAAAATAAATCAAAAACTTATAAACCACCATCTCATCTTCATCCGGTTTTCCGTCACTGCTGTCATCTTTGATGACACTGAAATATTACAAGTACAGCAAAACCCGGCCCATTT
Source organism: Acinetobacter sp. YH01025 (assembly GCF_013420185.1). Classification (NCBI taxonomy): domain Bacteria; kingdom Pseudomonadati; phylum Pseudomonadota; class Gammaproteobacteria; order Moraxellales; family Moraxellaceae; genus Acinetobacter; species Acinetobacter sp. YH01025. Next base: position 109,698 of record NZ_VOYR01000002.1, read on the forward strand.
TTAGACTCTCTCATACTGCCATAGCTATATGACAATTTTATGAATCCTTACAATGATTTATTTATAACGATGTGTATATTTTCAAAATAAGCCCATGAAAACGTATACTTTTTCAGCAAAGATGCCACAAAGTTCCGTTCCATCCCATCAATTGCGGAAAAAAGCAGTCGAACTCTGCTAAAATATTGCGCATTTCTGATTCATCAAAACAAGGGTTTTTTATGTCCACGCTTGCTACCCTGAAAGAACTTCTTGCCAAAAGAATTTTAATTATCGATGGTGCCATGGGTACCATGATCCAACGCCATAAATTGGAAGAAGCCGATTATCGTGGTGAGCGTTTTGCTGACTGGGCCTATGACCTGAAAGGCAACAATGACCTGCTGGTACTGACCCAGCCGCAGATTATTCAAGGTATTCATGAAGCCTACCTAGATGCCGGCGCTGACATTATTGAAACCAACAGCTTTAACGGCACGCGTGTTTCCATGGCGGATTACCACATGGAAACGCTGGTTCCGGAAATTAACCGTGAAGCTGCGCGTCTGGCCAAAGCTGCCTGTGAAAAATATTCAACACCGGAAAAACCACGTTTTGTGGCGGGTGTCTTGGGGCCAACGTCACGCACCTGTTCAATTTCACCAAACGTGAATGATCCGGCATTCCGTAATATCACTTTTGATGAACTCAAAGAAAACTATATTGAAGCTGCGCACGCCCTGATTGAAGGCGGTGCCGATATTCTGCTGATTGAAACCGTTTTCGATACCCTGAACTGTAAAGCGGCAATTTTTGCGGTAAAAGAAGTCTTTAAACAGCTGGGCCGCGAATTACCGCTGATGATTTCCGGCACCATCACCGATGCCTCAGGCCGTACCTTAACCGGCCAGACTGCCGAAGCGTTCTGGAACTCGGTGCGTCATGGTGATTTACTCTCTATTGGCTTTAACTGTGCCTTAGGTGCAGATGCCATGCGTCCACACGTAAAAACCGTATCCGATGTGGCCGATGTCTTTGTTTCTGCACACCCGAATGCCGGCTTGCCAAATGCCTTTGGCGGTTATGATGAAACCCCGGAACAAACTGCTGCCTTCTTAAAAGAATTTGCCGAAAGCGGTCTAATTAATATTACCGGTGGTTGCTGTGGCACCACGCCGGATCATATCCGTGCCATTGCACAAGCCGTTGAAGGTATTGCACCGCGTCAACTGCCAGAAATTGAACCTGCCTGCCGTTTAAGTGGTTTAGAACCATTTAACATCACCAAAGATTCCTTGTTCGTGAACGTCGGTGAGCGGACCAACGTGACCGGTTCGAAAAAATTCCTGCGTCTGATTCGTGAAGAAAACTTTGCCGAAGCGCTGGATGTGGCCCGTCAACAGGTTGAAAGCGGTGCACAGGTCATCGACATCAACATGGATGAAGGCATGCTCGATTCACAGGGCGCGATGGTGCACTTCCTGAATCTGGTGGCCTCTGAGCCGGACATTTCCCGTGTGCCAATCATGATTGACTCATCTAAATGGGAAATTATTGAAGCCGGTCTGAAATGTGTACAAGGTAAAGCTGTCGTCAACTCGATTTCCCTGAAAGAAGGTTATGACGAGTTTGTCGAAAAAGCGCGTCTATGCCGTCAGTATGGTGCTGCCGTGATCGTAATGGCCTTTGATGAAAATGGTCAGGCCGATACTGCCGCACGTAAAAAAGAAATCTGTAAACGTTCTTATGATGTGCTGGTCAATGACGTGGGCTTCCCGGCTGAAGATATTATCTTTGACCCGAACGTGTTTGCGGTTGCAACCGGTATTGAAGAACACAACAACTATGCGGTGGATTTCATTGAAGCGACGGGCTGGATTAAACAGAATCTGCCACATGCCATGATTTCTGGCGGTATTTCTAACGTGTCGTTCTCTTTCCGTGGTAATGAGCCAGTGCGTGAAGCAATTCATGCCGTGTTCCTGTACTATGCGATTAAACAGGGCCTGACCATGGGTATTGTAAACGCTGGTCAGCTAGCCATTTATGATGATATTGACCCGGAACTGAAAGATGCGGTTGAGAACGTGATTCTGAACCAGAATCAGGGTACCAGCGGTCAGGATGCTACGGAAAAACTGCTGGAAGTCGCGGAAAAATATCGCGGTCAGTCGGGCGTTAAAAAAGAAGAAGAAAACCTGGAATGGCGTAACCAGCCGGTGGAAAAACGTCTGGAATATGCGCTGGTCAAAGGAATTACCACCTTTATTAATGAAGACACCGAAGAAGCCCGCTTAAAAGCCAAACGTCCGCTAGATGTGATTGAAGGTCCACTCATGGACGGTATGAACGTGGTCGGCGATCTGTTTGGTGCCGGTAAAATGTTCCTGCCGCAAGTGGTGAAATCGGCCCGTGTGATGAAACAGGCGGTGGCCTGGTTAAACCCGTACATCGAAGCAGAAAAAACTGTGGGCGAGTCCAAAGGTAAAGTGCTGATGGCCACAGTAAAAGGCGATGTCCACGATATTGGTAAAAACATTGTTGGTGTGGTCTTGGGCTGTAACGGCTATGACATTATTGACCTGGGCGTGATGGTACCGGCAGAGAAAATCCTGCAAACTGCGATTGATGAAAAAGTCGATATTATTGGCCTGTCGGGTCTGATCACCCCATCTTTGGATGAAATGGTCTTTGTGGCCAAAGAAATGCAGCGTAAAGGCTTCAATATTCCATTGATGATTGGCGGTGCGACTACCTCGAAAGCGCATACGGCTGTGAAAATTGATCCGCAATATTCCAATGATGCGGTCATTTATGTGGCTGATGCTTCACGTGCTGTTGGTGTTGCAACTACCCTGCTGTCACAAGAGATGAAACCAGCCTTTGTAGCAGACACCCGTGCTGAATATGCCAAAGTACGTGAGCGGATTGCCAACAAGCAGCCGAAAGCGGCGAAACTGTCTTATGCAGAATCAATTGAAAACGGCCTGAAAATTGACTTTAAAGCCAATACACCGGTAAAACCAAACTTTATTGGTACCCAGACCCTGACCAACTATCCGCTGGAAACACTGGTTGAATATTTTGACTGGACGCCATTCTTTATTTCATGGAGTCTGGCCGGTAAATTCCCAGCCATCCTGACCGATGAAGTGGTGGGTGAAGCAGCGACCGATTTATACAATCAGGCGCAGGCGATGCTGAAAGATATTATCGACAATAAACGCTTTGATGCGCGCGCGGTATTTGGCCTGTATCCGGCCAACCGTTCCGGTGCAGATTCAGTCGAAGTGTATGATGCAACAGGTACGCATGTCACGCATACTTTCCAGCACGTTCGTCAGCAGTCAGACAAAGTCACTGGCAAACCGAACCTGTCACTGGCCGATTTTGTCGCGCCAAAAGGTGAAGCGGAAGACTATTTAGGTGGCTTTACCGTGTCGATCTTTGGTGCAGAAGAAATGGCCAATGAGTACAAAGCCAAAGGCGATGACTACAATGCCATTCTGGTACAGTCTTTAGGTGACCGTTTTGCCGAAGCCTTTGCCGAGCATTTACATGAACGTATCCGTAAAGAGTTCTGGGGCTATCAGGCCAATGAACAACTGTCGAATGAAGAGCTGATTAAAGAGAAATATGTCGGGATTCGTCCGGCGCCGGGCTACCCTGCTTGTCCTGAACATTCTGAAAAAGCACCACTATTTGACTGGTTAGGTTCAACCGACAAGATTGGCACACAACTGACCAGCAGCTTCGCGATGTGGCCACCTTCATCAGTCAGTGGTTTCTACTATGCCAACCCTGAAAGCCAGTACTTTAACGTGGGTAAAATCGCAGGCGACCAGCTTGAAGATTATGCGCAGCGTAAAGGTTGGACACTGGATGAAGCGAAACGTTGGTTAGCGCCAAATTTGGATGATTCGATTTCTTAAGAATCTCTCTAGTCCTCTTTATTAAAGGGGGAACTAAAAATCCCCCTAAATCCCCCTTTTTCAAAGGGGGACTTTGTCATGTGATTAAATGAATTACGAATCCAAAACCACCATCAAATTCGCGTAAAGTTCCCCCTCTGCCTCTCAGGAGAGGGTCAGGGAGAGGTATTTAAAACAAAGCGCCAGAAAAGTTGAAGGAGAGGCCCTTTCCTCATTCATACTGTTGCAAATAACGCTCTAGCTCTTCCTGAACCAGCACCGCTGCATGCTTCTGAATTTGCGTTTGACTTAACAGTCCTTCCGAATCAACCACCACCACACGATGTCCATCTTGCTGCAAACGCTCTACTCCTTCAAACAGCATCCGTGCACCCACATCATGAATTAAGGTGAGGTTGGTCAGATCGAGTACAATCGTCGTATCACCCGGTGGCTCTTCCTGTAAATTGCGCAGCAACATTTCTGACTCGGTAAACTGCAACACCCCACGCAGTTCATAGACGCGAACATCATCATTTTTGCCAGCCCAATAACAGCTTTGAATAATGGTTTGTGCGGAAGGCGTCCCTTCCATCAGATGCAGGCCCATATCAGCAGATAAGCGCTCGAAAATATCAATCCCGCGGACACTGTTACCATGTTCATCTACGCGCGGTGAAAATACCGCAATACCGACCTGCCCTGGCAGCACACCAATAATCCCACCTGAAACGCCACTTTTGGCCGGAATCCCCACTGTCGTGAGCCAGTCTCCGGCAGCATCATACATACCACAGCTCAGCATCACGCTTAACACCTGCCGCACCACGGCCCGATCCAGTAAACATTCGCCCGTTTTCGGATGTAGGCCGCCATTGGCCAAGACACTGGCAATGTGTGCCAAATCCTTAACCGTGACCTTAATTGCACACTGCTGGATATACCCATTCACAATCTCGACCGGGTCAGTGTCCAGTGCACCGACAGTACGCAACATATAGCCAATCGACAGGTTCCGGAATGCGGTCTTCATTTCGGAGGTATAGACCTGCTCATCAAAACTTAATTCCCGTCCGGCCAGTTCACTTAAAAAACGGCGCAGCTGCTCGGCCCGTGAAATGCCAGCCGTAGTTTGAATTAATGAATGGGTGGTAATCGCCCCCGAGTTGATCATCGGGTTTTTCGGAATATTCAGTTCTTTGTCTAAGGAAATCTGGTTAAAGGCTTCTCCGGAGGGTTCAACACCTACTTTTTGCAAAACTTCTTCAATGCCCAACTGCTCCAACACCAGTGCATAGGCAAAGGGTTTGGACATGGACTGGATGGTAAATTCATGACCATCATCACCGCTGGAATAGATCATGCCATCTGCGGTGGACAGGGCCAGCGCCAGCTTGTTAGGATCAGCCTGTGCCAGTTCCGGAATATAATCGGCCAGCTGCCCGCCCACATTGCGCTGACATTGTGACAAAACATGCTTTAAATAATCTGGAACAGGCGTTTGCATAGGGTGGGTCCTTCTTTGGGCATTATCATTGTTGTAGATGGCAACTTTATTTTATACCGCAAGCCGGCACGTTTTGGCCCGGCAGTTACAGCATCGCTACACGCATCGCTTTTCTAAATCTTCTTGATTCAATTATGCGTTCAAGATTGTGCACTTTTTTAGATCACTGTCTGGGAGAAGCTGCTATGATGGCGCGATTTTTTGACTTACCTGCAATTTGTTCATGTTAGCCGAAAATTTCTCCCTCTACAGTGTGCTAATCCCGCTGTTTATGATGGCCTTTGGCAGCGTCATTCTGCTGCTGCGGCTGTTCCAACCGATTCCCACCTATTTTCTGTGGTATGCCGCATCGACCTTGTGTACGGGTCTGGCCGTACTGATCATTACCGTGGTCTCCGCCCAAGTGTTGCCGACCTTTAGCTTTATTCCGTCCACGCTGCTGTTTATCAGCTGTGCGATGTTCACCCATGCCATTCATTTACGGCTGAATGTCACTACGCGCTGGGCATTTCTTCTGGTGCTAATTACCATTGCCGAGTCAATTTATGTGTATTTTTCGGTGTTTGATGAGCAATATGCACAGCGGATGCTGGTGCTGACCATCACCATTACCCTGATTTTTTCGCATAATTTAAAGGCTTTATATCAGGTCAAGCTCAAGCAGAAACTGGATCGCCTGTTACGCCTGTCACTGTTGCTGTTAAGTGCGGTGATTGCGCTGCGCACCCTGTATCTGTTTGTGGTATTACAGCCGACCAACCAGATTTTAAGTAACCTGAATCGCGGATAAGAAATTGACTTGAAAAATAAGAGGACTAGAGCCATCAGTTGAGTTACCACACCAAACTCACAACTCTAGTCCTGATGTTCAATAGTACCGAATTATTCTGCGTAATTGATGATTTTTTTCTTAAATTTGAATCAACTTATTGGGAGTTTCTCAAACAAAACTGTGGTTCCTTAAGAATCAGAACTGCTCAACTCACAATTTCAGAGGTAATCCTCCCATAAATAACCGAAGTTAAAAGTAGAGGTTAAGCAGCCATTAGAGGTGGCTTTCCTTTGTTAGCTTGATGTGGTCTTTCATGGTTGTAATGCCACAACCAGTTTGTTGCATAATCTTGTACTTCATCCAAAGTATCAAATAAATGCTTGCTCAGCCAACTATAACGTATGGTCCGATTATAGCGTTCAATATACGCATTCTGCTGTGGCTTACCCGGTTGAATATATTCAATACGAATACCGTGCTCAGTCGCCCAGCGCACAAATTCGTGACTGATAAATTCGGGACCATTATCGCATCGGATCACTAACGGTTTTTCTCTCCACTCCAGCAATTGATTCAACGTACGAATAACCCTGATTGTGGGCAATGAGAACCCTGCTTCAATGGCTAGGCCTTCGCGGCGGTAATCATCAATCACATTCAATAATCGAAACTTGCGACCATCGGAAAGCTGATCATGCATAAAATCTAATGACCAAACCTGATTTTCTCGGATTGGTTCTTTCAATGGTTCAGGCGCATGCCGTTTTAGTCTTCTTCTCGGTTTAATACGCAGATTCAGTGCCAACTCACAGTAAATGCGGTAAACCCGCTTGTGATTCTGAAGATATCCTCCTTTTAGTTGAGCACTTTTTAAAACGCTTTGAAAAAATGTACGACAAACAAATTCAGGGAGTAAGTGAAAAAGCCACCGCCTTTATGCAAAGTTATGCTTGGCCAGGCAACATTCGTGAACTGGAAAACTTGTTGGAGCGTGCAGTACTGCTCACCGAAGCGCAACAAATGATTAAACTGAATGCGTTATTCCCACAAAAGCATGAACACGATGCTGAAGATGTGCAAGACAGCACAGATTTAGACAGATTGGTCACCGAAGGTTTTGACTTAGAACAGCATGAGCAACAATTGATTATGACCGCCATGCAAAAAGCCAAACAGAATGTATCTGAAGCTGCCCGCTTATTGGGAATTTCACTTGCCGCACTGGATTATCGTTTAAAAAAATACGCCATGCGTTAAAACTTCCTTCAATAAAAAAAGCCTTGTTTTTCAACAAGGCTTTTGCACTTTAAAGCAGCAATATTACCAACTCAGGGTCTGTGTGCCTGGGCGGAAAATCGCTTCACCCATCACATCTGGATTTGAATATTTTAAACCTTTGATTAAATCACCCTCGGCAACACCATACTGATCCATACACATTTTGCAAATATAGACCTCACCACCTTTGGCCATAATGCTTTTTAGCATTTTTTGATGCTCAGCATATTTATGTTCAAAACGGTTAGATGCCAACATCACACCCTGATCAACCAAGTAAATGGTCAGTGGATGACCTTTGCCAAACTGGTTATTGCTCATGCCAATTGCCATTTTGGTACGGTGTGCATCATTACTGGTGAGCAATACAAATAGCGGATCTTTGTTATTCTCTGCCATAGCAGGCGATAGACTTGCAAAGCTCAGGAATAAAGACAGACACAACAGCTTAATCAATTTCATGGTTGATCTCAGAGTCAATTTAGATGTGATTAAAATAGTAGCATAATAAATATAATATATTTAAATAATTAATATATTATGCTTCGCATCTACAATTGACTTAAAAACCAGTGCTGCAAATGACCAAGTGCAGCCATCCCAGCTACAAAAAAAACAAAGCGCCACCCAATAGGCAGCGCTAAATACAAATTAAGCATTCGTGTTTTAAATAAACAGTTTAAGCGGCTAAATTTTTCTTAAGCTCATCTTCTACAATGCTAATTTCTAGCTCACTGAAACGACGGATTTCACCTTCTGCATGTTTTTCTAACATACCACCAATCAATGGAACTTTAACTTTAATGGTCCAGTCCAACTGAATTTCAATTTTTTCTTGATTACCTGTAACGGTACGCTCGCCTTTGGCTTCCAAAGGTAAGTTAGCGCCCAACTCAACTGTAGAAGTAAGTGCTGATAAGTTGGTCACATCATTACGTTTTAAACGAAATGCATCTTTTAATAGTTTTTTTGCCATATCTGGAATATTCACATCCAAGTTATAAGCACGACGCAGGGTGTAAATATCACCATTCTTTTTTGATTCTAAAATTTCTAAATTTTCACCTGGAATACGTTTACACACCGCTTCATGTAACGCAATATCTGCCACTAAACGCTTAAATTCGTCAATTGAAACGCCATGAATAGTGGCATTAACAGTAAATTGATGAGCCATTTGAGTTCCTTTTATTTTGTTTATTGATGGAGTAGGTCTAGCATCATCGTGCAATATAATTTGGCTGATGCTCAACGGGTATAAGTTGTTTTATATCCTAAATACAACTTTATTTTCAGGCTATTAAAGTATTTTTTCCACCTGTTGTCATTGACTCTAATTGTTCAAATCTGTGTGTAGGATGCCAAATTCAGCAGCATAAATATCATGACTATATAAAGTAAGATAATGCCCACAAAATTCGATTTTGGCATAAAAATGCTCTGCCCCATCATCCAATCCTGTGGCATACCAAGTGGTGCCTTGAGGAAAATCATCCAACCATTGGGCTTGATAAAAATCTGCAATTGAATCGAACTGTAAATAACGTTCTGGATTAGACAGAATATTTTGTGCAAGATGATCAAACTGAGCAAGCTGTGCCTGTTTAAAATGGATCAGGTTACTCATGCTTATCCTTTAAGGCAAAACTTGCACATGTTGTTGCTGACGTATTTTGCTCCATTCACGCCATCCTAAATAAGCCAATACCACAAATCCTACATAAAGCGCTGCGGTTAAAAATAAAGCTTTATAAATAAACATGCCTACGTAGAGTAGATCGACCACAATCCAAAGCAACCATGTAGCCAAATATTTACGACTGGTCCAATAGGTTGCCAACAGACTCAAAGCTGCAAGTTGTGCATCTAATAACGGTACAGATGCCTGCGTCCACTGCATTAAACTTAGACCAAAAATAAGCCCCAAGCCCATACTGAGTATAAGCTGCTGCAGCATTTTATTTTGCGATAAGGTCTGAATCACGATGGCTTGAGTGTCTTGCTGTGTAGTTTTCCACTGGTAAAAACCGTAAATTGCCATTACCATAAATAAGGTTTGCAATACTGTTTCGCCATACAATTGATATTCAAAGAATAAATAGGCATACAACAAACAGGCAATAAAATTTACCACCCAACAAGCAATATGCCGTTTGATGGTTAACGTCACGCCTAAGACACTGATCAATACAGCAATTATTTCTAAAACCGACATTGATGCAGCCTATGAAAAAGAAAAATGCATGATACCTTGTTTCTGTAATACTGCTCAAACTCAGACTGAGTTAAGCACAAGTCAAAACAATAAAAAATAAACACCCGATAAAATTGGCTTTATACATCTGCATGATTATATTTATGTTCTTGTCCAAAACGGTCTACATGGGTAATAAAAACACCATATTTACCCACATAATATTCCAAAGATTGTTGATAAAAACTCCAGTAAATCGACCACTCACCTAAATCTAACTGACGAATCTGCGTTTGGGCTTTAGCAGGCATTTTATTGAGTAATTCTTGCTGTATGGTTGTGGCATCATCAGGGTCGGAAGTAGAAACTTTTAGGCTTAAAAATAACGCTGCGACATCGTCAAATAATTGCTGTTCATAGGCAGCGACTTCTTCAATCACCTCTTCAACCGGTCGCGGGCATTTCTGGCTAATCGGGCCTTGCACCATATTGCAATAGGCGGCCTGATGTTTCTGAAAGGCACGGTTAATTCTGATTTTGATCATGACTTTCCACAGCGCATAAAAGGCCAGAAAAATCAGGAGGATTGCCAGTATTTTTGCCATAAGCCCGCTTACCTCAATGGTTCGGTTCTCATTTCCCAACGTTTGGTCTCGTGTCTCTTATCTCAGCACTCTTACAGATGGATCATGCCTGACGATGAGGGTGACTCCATGCGCTCATGAAAATGATCCTATCGCATCTACGCTGCCAAACTGCTGTATTTTTATTCATTTTGACACAAAACAGTATCAATCCCCCAATAAAAAATTCTCACAACGCCTAAAAAACTGCGTAAATCACAACAAGATTGTCATTTTATTGAAGGTTTATTTACATTCAAATAGGTGCTTGTTTATGCCTTTACCAACACAATGATTAGATCCGCTCGAATTCAAGATGTCCCGAGCCTTATTCGCGTTTTGCACGACAGTATCCGATCCTGTAGCCTCGATCATCAACATCGTGAAATCAAGATTCAACGCCTGCTCGAAAATAAAAATCAGGAAAATCTGCTGTTACTGATGCACTATAACAACTGCTGGGTGTATGAGCTACAGCATCAGGTGGTCGGTTTTATTCTGGCCAGCGATCAGGGTGAAGTATTAATGAATTATGTCGCGCCCGATGTCCAGCAGCGCGGTATTGGCAAGCTGCTGCTCAATGAAGTGCTGCATTATTATCAGCAACGCCAGATGAAACGGATTGTGCTGGCCAGCACTCGCACGGCGCTGCCCTTTTATCAAAAATATGGCTTTCAGATTCAGCCGCAGGCAATTGAGCCTGTTTTACATATTCCTTTGGTCAAATATCTGGACTAAAGATTTTTCTCTGGCTTAATGTCCGGCAATCCTGCACTGATCCCGGCCGGCTTCTTTGGCCAGATACAGCTGCTGATCGGCTGCTTTCATAAATTCCAGTACACTGGCATAGGGCTGCTTGCCGGTCATCCAGGCCACGCCCATACTGACCGTAACATAGTCTTTCGTATCCTGACGGGCAATGTGCTGCATTTGCTCGGCACGAACCGCCTGTAATACCTGTACCATCATCGGCTCTAATAAGGCAATCGGGACATTGTGCAGTATCAAGGCAAATTCTTCACCGCCATAACGTGCCACATAGGCATTTTCAGGCAAGGCACGATTTAAGATCAGCACCAGCTGCTGCAAAACCTGATCTCCTTTTAAGTGGCCATAATGATCGTTATATTTTTTAAAATAATCGACATCCAGCATCACAAACGCCAGGGTATGTTCAGGCTGCTGACAGGTCTGCTCAAAACGTAGCAGGATTTCATCATTCAAGGCACGGCGATTATAGGCACCGGTCAGCGCATCAATTTTTACCTGCAATTCCAGCTTGGCATTTAACTGGCTTAACTGGGCGGTACGTTCCTTGACTTTAACATCCAGCGAATTATTCAGGCTCAGCAAACGGTTATTCAGTTTTTCAATATAGGCAGTATCACGCGCATAGTTACGTGCCTGCTGCAGCATAATCAGCAAGGCATACAGACTGGTAGAAATAAACGATAAAGGAATTGATTCAATCAGGTTTAAGGCCAGCAACAGATCATGAATAAAGCTGCCAAACAGCAGCAATACCGCACATATGGTTAATTTGGAATAACTCAGTTTCTGCCGCAAAGTTTCGGCAAAACCGTAGATAAAATTGACCAGTACCAGCAGACTGAATAAAGAACTCCATAACGCCAGCTGTTCCAGCACCATCGGCGGTGCCCATAATGCAGCGACCAGATTAATGGCAATGAGCAACAGCGCAGCACAATATACCCAGCGATGTAAATAACGCTGGTTAAATAGGAACATATAGCTCAAGAAAAATAAAATGGCCAGAAAGCTGAACAGATATTGCAGCCGCAGTCCCCAGATCCAGTTGATGTCGGTAAAGGCGGTATAGGCATACGGGGCTGCAAACAGGTTATGCAGCGCCAGAAACACAATAAAAATGCCAAATACAAACACACTTTGTGCATTCGGCGGCATCACCCCACGGAAAAAGGAAAAGACCAGGGTAAACAGTCCAATCCCGAGCACCCCACCGCTGATCATGGCCACGCTCATCATCAGGCGCTGGTATTGGTAGTTTATGGTACGGCTGAGTCCAATTTTTATTGAATGTTCCAGCCCGCCCCTGAAGTTTTGGAAACTGGAGGCCTGAATCGCCAGGGTAAAATATTCACTGTCGGCAATAAAATAGGCAAGCCGATGACTATTGCCGTTTTCATGGCGGGCAGCATCAGGACCGGCTTCCCCCACGCGTGCCAGCGGCTCACCATTTAAATACACCCGGTAGGCACCCTGCTGGCTAGGCATCCAGATCGCAATGCGGCGACCGACAAACTCTTTTGGCAACTGAAAATGCCCAATAAATGTGCCATAGCCTTCCATTTGGCCAGTCAGTTGCTGAAAAGAAGCCGGTAAATGCACCCGTTCTGCAGTCAGTACTGCACTGGGCTGTTGAATAAACTGCTGATTGTAAAACAGCCACGAGCCATCCAAATTGGTGCTGGAGCGTTCACTAAACTGCAGGGTCGTAATCAGCTGCTGCTGATAATAGGAGTCTGGTGGGGAATCATAATGATGTGCTCGCGCCGGAGCAAGGCTGAGTGCACACAGACACAGCCAGGCCATCAACAGGAGAGAAATCCGAAAGTACGCGCGCTGTTCCAATAGAATGATAATCCCTGCAGACATTGGAAAGGAATGATTTTAATGTACTGTGTATTGAAGGGCTTTCAAATTACTTTTTGCACTATTTTTGCACAAGCCGACCAGAGACATCCTGTTCTCCGGTCAGGGAATGTGGAAGGCTTATTCGTCGCGGGTTTTCACGTCAAATAATTCAATTTCAAAAATCAGGTTGGAATTGGCCGGAATAATATTGCCAATTTTACGCTCGCCATATGCCAAATGGGATGGCACGATCAGCTTGCGCTTACCGCCAACTTTCATCCCGAGAATGCCCTGATCCCAACCTTTAATCACACGGCCGGTACCAATCACGGTTTCAAAATAGTTACCGCGGTCAATGGAAGAGTCGAACTTGGTACCATCTTCCAGCCAGCCGGTATAGTGAGTGGTAATTAAAGCGCCTTTGACCGCTTCTTTGCCCTCACCCACTTTTAAATCAATAATTTCTAATTCTTTTGACATGCGTCTGCTCTCTTCAACCAAATCAATTGTGCATGAGTATAAAAGGAATTGATGACAGCTGCATAATTTAGGCCGCTAAATTGCAGCCGTTTATTGACCTGACACCACAGCAGCAACCGGATGGGTTACTGCAACTGTTCCCATTCAATCACAGCCTGGGCCTGATCGCCAATTAAGATCCATTCGCCATCCATCACATTTAACTGTAGCTGCATGGTACGTTCACACAGTTGCTGAATTGCTTCGGTGGTGGCGGTAGACAGTTTCCAGACCTGAACATTTTTCAGGGTTTTCAGCTTGCTGGAGCGTTTATACCAGTCATCGACATTGCTGCCATAGGCCACCACCGCCACCTGTTGGCAACGGGCGCTGGCTTTTTTGACCTTGTCTTCATCCGGGCAGCCGACTTCAATCCAGTTTATTAGCTGACCTGTGAGATCTTTTTGCCACAGCGCCGGCTCATCGGTTTCAAACAGGTCTTTGGTGAATTCCAGTGCCTCATCGGCATAGCGGGCAAATGCCAGAATACGCACCATCAGGCGCTCGATGGTTTCAGACGGATGCAAGGCCATGGTGAGCTGATAGTCACCATATTGATGCACATCCATATTGGCAATATTTAAATCTGCTTTATAAATTGTTGCTTTAAGCGCCATACACGTGATCCTCAAATTTGGCGCCTAGCATATCGGATTTTGCTGCCCCGTGCTGAACAGATTCTAGGCAGTATTGTCAATGCGACAGGCCAGCAGCTGTTCCTCAAACGCGCTCCAGTCCCGGGTGTTACGATAAATCAGCTCGATCCGGTTATCGGTATTTTCGGGCGATGACTGATAGTTAAATTGCTGCGGATTGAAATTAAAGGTTTTCCAGCCCTGATTGGTGTGAAAAATTGCTTTAATCCGCAACCAGTCCTGCTGTTCACAGAGCAGATCCAGCAATGCATAAAAGTCAAATTGCCAGCGCCGGGAAAATTTCCAGCCGGCCACCGAATACCCCTGCGCCGTTTCTACATAATGATAGGGCAACTGTTTAATTTCCGGCAGCTCTGCCTGTGCCGGCAGTGTGCGTTGCAGCTGCAATAAAGGCTGGATTTTACGCTGGATGCCGACATGGGCCAGATCAATTTCAGCCAATGGCAGCTGACCGTTTTCAGCAGCTAGCCAGCGCGGTGCATAGGCCTGATATTCCTGTTTTAATTTTTCCAGGCCCTGTTCATCTGCCGGCTGCATCTGATCCGGATGTGAAATCACAATAATCTGGGCGGCTTTTAACTGGTCGGTATACAGGTTTTGCTGGGTCCAGTCGGCATCGTGCAAACGTGAACCATCCACTACAGTCACCAAGGCACGCATGTCCAGATGGCTGTGCCAGTGCGGTTCAGTCAACTGTTCCAGCAATTGCAGCGGATGGCCCAATCCGGTGGGTTCAATAAACAGCCGGTCGGGCTTGGCTTCATCCAGCAAGCGAGACAAGGCAATCTGCATTGGTAACTGGCTGCTGCAACATAAACAGCCACCGAGCAGTTCCTTAATTTCAAAACCTTCACTTTGCGGCAAAATCTGCTGGTCGATGCCGATCTGGCCAAATTCGTTCATCAGCACCGCCCAGACTTCCTGCTCCGGCTTTTGACGCAGCAATTGCTGTAACAGCGTGGTTTTCCCGGCCCCCAGAAAACCGGAAATAATATGGGTCGGAACGGCGCGTGTCGGTGCAATCAGTTTCACAGGTCTACTCTTTGGCTGGGCAACGTTTGCATGCTATGCAAGATTGCCATGTGGTTCAAGCCAGCACTGCAGCTTTCTGGCTGAGATTTTTTCAGCTTGAGCCAGAAAATGCACCTACCTTTGCTATCTTTTAGAAAAATTTAATTACATTTATCTGCCTGCAGTTTTTCTCCGTAACGCTGCAATATCGGCGGCAATGTAATTTTATTTATCCCGGCATGGGGATAACTCTGGCCATCTCCTCTGCAAGTTCGCCAATTTTAGATGCAAAAAACGGTAAATTCTTACCCAATTGCTACATTTTCTTCATTCATGTAGAGCCAATGTTAAGCAGATTTTTTGCTTTGTTGCTTCGATTGCTCAATCTCCTACTGCGGCATAGCATGAAGCCTGTCCTCGATGCAGGTGATGTGCATACGAGGTCAACTCTAAAATGAATATTAAAGGATGCCTAACATGAAATTAACTCAAATTTTACTTGCGACCACGTTTGCGGCTGCTACCGCAACCACTTTTGCTGCACCGGCAGCACCAGCCAATACCCAAACTGAAGACAAAGTGATTGTCAGCACCCAGGAACAACCAGCATCAGCGGCCAATGCCGGTGCAGCAGATCAGCCTGCGTCTGAAGCCGCGTCAAGCGATGACAAAGAGAAAACTGCACGTTAAGAGTTGCCATACTGTGCGTTGCTATCTTTGATGGCAGCACCGTATTCAATACTATTGCGTGAAGGTGGAACCGCTTTGATGCGGTTTCACTTTTATAAAAATGATCTTCTTACTATAGAAATAAATGATCGTAACATCATCCTGAATGATCGCGTATTGATTAAAAAAATTATTCCAATCAATCAATTATAAAAATTATCTTATTTACTACCCTCTACAGTCGACCTCTGTTTCCACTATGGCATAACTTGTTGAATCCCGGCCTTTCACCGTTAATGGGCGTTAATCTGACGTGATGGATGGACCTCGCGATGAACACAACAAACTATACAACTGAAGTGGCAATTCTGGGTGCCGGTCCGGTCGGCTTAACCATCGCCAACTATTTAAGCAAACAAGGTATTCAGGTGATGGTGGTGGAACAGCTGGATCGCCTGATTGATTACCCACGCGCCATCGGGATTGATGATGAATCGTTGCGGACTATTCAGTCTTTAGGTCTGGTCGATCAGGTCTTGCCGCATACCACGCCCAATCATGCCATGCGCTTTCTTACCCCAAAAGGCCGCTGCTTCGCCGATATTCAACCGCTGACCCGCGAATTTGGTTTCTCGCGCCGTAATGCCTTTATCCAGCCGCAGGTCGATCAGGTGCTGTTAAACGGCTTGACCCAATATGAACAGACCCAAGTGCTTTTTTCCCGGGAACTGACCGAATTTATTCAGGATGCCAACGGCGTGACGCTCAAACTGCATACCCGTGAGGGTCAGCAGGAAGTGATTCAGGCACAATATCTGATTGCCTGCGATGGCGGCAATTCTCTGGTACGCCGTCGTCTGAATATTGCCTTTGATGGTAAAACAGCTCCGAACCAGTGGATTGTGATTGATATTGATAATGACCCACTGGCCACGCCGCATATTTATCTGTGCTGTGACCCGGTGCGTCCTTATGTGTCCGCCGCCCTGCCACATGGCATCCGCCGTTTCGAGTTTATGGTGATGCCGGGCGAAACCCAGGAAGAACTGAGCAAACCGGAAAATATCGCCAAGTTACTGTCTAAAATACTGCCAACCACCGATGGCATCGAGGTGATTCGCCAGCGCGTCTATACCCACAATGCGCGTATTGCCGAAAAATTCCGTGTCGGCCGGATTTTACTGGCCGGTGATGCAGCACATATTATGCCGGTGTGGCAGGGTCAGGGCTATAACAGCGGCATGCGTGATGCCTTTAACCTGGCCTGGAAAATGGCGCTGGTGATTCAGGGCAAAGCCGCTGCCGAGCTGCTCGATTCATACCAGATTGAACGTAAAGACCATGCCAAAGCCATGATTGATTTATCGGTGATGGCCGGGCATGTGCTGGCACCGCCAAAACAATGGCAAGGTATTATCCGTGATGGTATTTCCTATGTGCTGAATTACATCAAGCCCATTAAACAGTATTTACTGGAAATGCGCTTTAAGCCGATGCCGAAATATCAGGATGGCGCCCTGTTGCCACAAACCGATAAACACTCGCCAGTCGGTAAAATGTTTATTCAGCCGCAGGTACAACTGGCCTCAGGTGAAACGGTGCTGCTGGATGACGTACTGGGCAATGACTTTGCGATTATCGCCTGGGGCGTTGATCCAAAATGGGGACTGTCTGACAGCAGCATGCAGCAATGGCAGAAACTGGGGGTGAAATTTATTCAGGTAATTCCTGCGGTGCAGCTCAAACATCCACAGCCGAAACACTCTGCAGATGTCATCACCATTGGTGATCTGGGCACAGAAATTCGCAGCTGGTTTGGCAAAACCACAGGCTCGGTGGTAATTTTACGCCCTGACCGTTTCGTTGCGGCGCTGGCAATTCCGCAAACCCTGGAAAGTACCAGTCAGCAACTGTTCCAGAAACTGCATGCCCAATAAGATGAACCCTTCAAAAAACCACGCTCAGGCGTGGTTTTTTGCTATTCGCGCTCATGTTCATGCCGCTGTTTCAATGCTGATCCAGCTGCTGAAACCAGATCACCTGACTTAAGGATGGCCGCTGCGCCATCCATTGCAGATACGGCCGGAATTCTTCCAAATAAGGAATGGCCTTCAGAGCAATGGCATAGGCCAGCCAGTACGCCAGATACAAATCTGCGGCACTCATACGCTCACCGAGCAAATAGGGGTTGGCCTGCTGCAGTCCCTGTTTTAAAAACGCCATCAGATCTTCCGGCAATCCCATCCCTAAACCGCGTTTATGCTGTTCGAGCTGGGCCTGACTGATCTGGAAATTGCTCAAGTCAATCCATTCGGTTAATGGGCCATGACAGAAAAATAGCCATTTGAAATAGGCGCCGCGCTGCGGATCATCCAGGGCCGGGGCCAAACCTTGTTCAAAGAAATGATCAGCCAGATAGGCAAAAATTGCCGGGGTTTCACTAATAAAAACCGGGCCATCGACCAGTAGCGGCACTTTGCCCAAAGGATTCATGGCCCGATACTCTGGCTGTTGCAGATCTTCCCAACTGACCTGAATAATCTCGATCTGATCCTGAATCTGCAACTCCTGTAATAGCGGCATCAGGGTCTGACCACGTGATTGAGGATGCGTATACAGTTGCATGTGGAGTTCCTCGACAGCATCAATGCTTATATTTTAAGCTTGCTGTCCGGCGAGAAACGCTGTTGATTTGTGTCCATCTTTAACGGCTTCACCAGTTTTAAAAAACCGGCTGCGCCGATATGCAGTTAGGCGTAACACACGCTTTAGCCAAAATCCATATAAAACTGCGCTTTTAACACTTTTAAAATCAGCTCAATCGCTTCGCTGCGATGTTGTTTGCGATAGCTGGCATAGAGGCCAATCATCGGCAGTGGTTCCAATGTGTTTTTCACCACAATTTTATCGCCAAGTAGCGGAATCACATAAGCGGGCACCAGACTCCAGCCGACGCCCATCCCGACCAGATTAACGTTCATCAGAATATTGGTGGAATGCTGCACCACATGAATCTCCAGCCTGGACTGCTTTAAAAAGTCCTGAATAATTTTGTACAGCTGCGGTGAAGCGTGCTCATCACTAATCACAAAATCCTGCTGCTGAAAACTTTTGATGCTGATATGTTTTAAGCTGGCCGCCGGAGAATCCTTCGGCACAATCAGGGTCAGCGGTTCATCAAAAATCCGGATTGACTCAAACGCTCCCGATTCATCTGGATAGCGGGTAAAAGCAATATCAATTTCCGCCCGACTTAAGGCCTTAAACTGCTCGGCATCCGGCAGGCTATGAAAATGGATTTTTAAATCGGGAAACTGGGCGCGAATATTCGGCATGATATAAGGAAACACTTTCATTTCAGCCACCGGCACAAAGCCGATATTCAGCTGTGCTTTCTGTGCCTGTGCCACCTGACGCGCCTCCTGAATAGCTTTGTCGGCATAGTCCAGACACAAACGCGCCTGCTTTAAAAAGGCCTCGCCTTCTGGAGTCAGTTCTACTTTACGGTTGGAACGCAGCAATAACTGCACCCCGACCTCCTGTTCCAGATCTTTAATTTGCTGGCTTAAAGATGGCTGCACGGTATACATTCTGGCTGCGGCCCGGGTAAAGTTCAGCTCTTCTGCCACCGCAACAAAATAACGTAAATGTCTTAATTCCATGTTGAAGCCTCTTAGGGAGCCTGACGCAAGGTTGGTGTGACCATGGCTTTGTAAAGCAGCAAGGTCAACAGCACCAGCACGGCGCAGAGTAAATAGGTCAGCTGGAAGCCCATCCAGGCAATCAGGATGCCCATCAGCACGGAACCGAGTGCCAGCCCCAGATCAAACAGGGTAAAGAACGTTGAAATCGCATGACCCATGCGCTGTTTATTGACCGTTTGAATGGCCACGGTTTGCAGACACGGAAACAAGGTGCCGTAGCCAATACCAATAAACACCGCCGACAGCCATAAAATCCACGGATTAGATAAAAAGCTGACAATCACCAGTCCCATGGCAAAACACACAAAGGACGGATACATCACCGCACTTGGACCTTTACGATCATAACGCTTGCCGACCCACGGCCGCACCACAATCATGGACACAGCAAAGACCACAAAGAACAGACTGGTATAGGCCAGTAACTGCTTGGCTTCACTATAGGCAGTAATAAAACTGATCACGCTGGAATAGGCCAAGGCAGTCAGCATGGCCACCAGCCCCACCGGAATGACCCGGGTTTCGACAATATCATGCAGGCTCAGCCGGGGTTTCGTGGCAGATGGATCAGACAGATTAGCTGGTTTGACCCGATCATCCTGTAATTTCAGGCTAAGGCAGAACAGAAAACCCATCGCCATAATCACCGCCAGCACAGCAAACAGCACCCGAAAACTGGTGAACTGGATGGTGGTTAAGGCAATTAAAGGCCCAAAAACCACGCCCAAATTGGTCGACATCACAAAATAACCAATGCCCTCGCCTTTACGCGCTTCTGGAATAAAGTCACTGGCCACCGGCACCGCCACCGTGGTTAAAATACTGAACCAGATGCCATGTAAAAAACGCACCAGCAGCAGGCTCCACATGCTGTCAATCCAGATATAGCAAAAGGCAAACAGCACAAAGCACAGCTCAGAACCACGAAAAGACAGTTTCTTGCCCAGCTTTTCCACGATTAAACCGGAAAACGGCCGGATGGCAATCGAGGACACCAGAAACAGGGTCAGAGCCAAACCGGCTTCTTTGACCGTGCCGCCCAGATCATTCATGATATAAATTGGTAATACGGCTAGCAGGGCAAAATAATAAACAAACAGAAACAGGTTATTGAAAAGACACAGAATAAATGCACGATTCCATAATGCAGCAGAACTTTGAGCAGACATAGGCTTAGCGCTCCTGCGCATCAATAAGCGGCTGAAGCCGGACTGGTGCCAGCACCATCTCAATCAGCTGCTGAATATAGTCGGCATCGGGCATCCGGTTAAAGAAAATAATCTGGTAATGAATCGGTGCATATAGCGTGTCGAGCATCAGTTCAAACGGATACTGCGCCACAATTTCGCCACGCTGAATCGCCAGCTGAATCAGCTTGCGCATCTGTTCACGCCGTGGCAGCAAATATTCACGAAAAAATGCTGCGGCAGTTTCACGCTGCTCGGCCATCACCACCAGTACCGCCCGCCCAACCTGATGGTTCAGCGCCTGACTCAGCTTAAACAATTGCTGGGTCAGGTTAAACTGCAAAGACTGGCTAAAGTCGAGTTCAAAAATCGAGGCGGTTTGCAGCTTAAAGGCATCGAACACCAGTTCGGATTTATGTTTCCACCAGCGGTAGATGGTCGATTTCCCCACACCGGCCCGCGTCGCAATATCCTCAATGGTCAGATGGCTATAGTCATACTCTGCCAGTGCCTCGACCACAGCATTTAAAATACATTGCTGCCGCCGTGATGATTTTTCAGTTTCCATACCTAGCCCAAAACGAAACGATACGTATCGTTTTATAATAAGCCAGTTGGTGCCGGCTGGCGAGTGATTCTTTTGTCGTCTGGTATGAAAAAATTTGGCAATAAAAAAAGACCTAAAATTTCAGGTCTTTCTTCAACACAGTGAAAGTCAGACTTAAATCGACTTCTTGTAAATACTGCAAGATGGATGAGTACCTTCCTGTAAACGCGCCACTTTACGCTGTTCTGCCGCTTCAAAACGGCAGCGTTTCCAGTCATTGTCCAGATTTAAGGCCGGCACCTGTTTGGGTTTGCCCTGCTCATCAACTGCGACCATGGTAAAATAGCAACTGTTGGTATGACGCACGGTGCGTTTTTGAATGTTCTGCGCTTCGACGCGAATGCCAATTTCCATGGAAGTACGGCCTACATGGTTCACACTGGCCAGGAAAGTCACCAACTCGCCGACATGAATTGGTTCCTTAAAGTTCACTTTATCTACCGAAAGTGTCACCACATAGCTGCCTGAATAACGGCTGGCACAGGCATAAGCCACCTGATCCAGTAATTTTAGAATTGTTCCCCCATGAACATTACCGGAAAAGTTTGCCATATCTGGCGTCATTAACACCGACATGGTTAATTCAGATTGATCTTCTAAGATGGGTTTAAGCTGATCTAATGGGGACATCTTGTTTTCGGCTCTTATAAAAGACAGGATATGTGAATATTATTATATCGTTTTTAACACAAATTAAATGTTCAATTCGGCAATAAAGTCATCATTATTATTTATGGTGATTGGGGTATTATTTAGAAAAATATATAGTGTTTTGCGCTATTACTTGAATTTTCAATTATTTATCCACATCCCGACACCACTTGAACAGGATTTCAGCAGGCGCGTCAGGAGGTGGATTTTTTCCATTCGGGCAGATGAGTTCAGCCCAAAATTGGACTTTTTACTGCCTGAGCTTTTAAGCCGGGTTGATATGACGCAACATTTCCGGCGACACGTGACCATAATTTAAAACATTTTGTACATCGAGCTGGGCTTCAATTTCATAGGAACCATCGGCATTAATTTTTTTAATGGTAAAAATAATTTGTTCCATGTTGGCCAGTTGTACAGATTGTCCAATGTGTAATTGCTTCATGCTCATGCCCTGCTCAGTTTTAGCTTCTAAGATAAATCGTTATATTCTGATGCGGCCAGTATAAGAGCTTTATTAACAACAGGTAAACTTAAATAGCTGAATTAAAATACACTTATATATAAACTTTAAATATTAATCACAACCTTTTGAGCATGAATCGAAATACCTTTATTGAATAACATCAGGCAATTAACGCCAAAAGCAAATTGCGATATGAGCATTCTTGTCATTTTTATTCGACTTAAGTTATAGAAAAAACCGGCAGCATTCTAGCGCCCCGAATGTATCTCAACAGTATTTTGTTGCAGGTTATAGGTTTGAATCCGGTGACCATCGGCATAGCCTTTATGCTGATAGACCTGCGAAATCTGCCCCAGCTTGCCATAGGCGGCGACCACACCGGCCTGCATGGTGGCTTCACGACCCTGCACATCAAAAATATGTGCTTTTTCGCGTAAATCTGGCTGAATTACAATATCGGCATGTTTCAGCTCTTCCTGGGCCAGATGCTTCTGCATGATATTAATATTCTGGTTAAATAGTCCCCAGACATGGCTGGTTTCGGTATACATCGGCTGGGCCAGAATATCGACTGCAATCACAATGTCCGCACCCAGCTCGCGGGCGACATTTACCGGCACCGGGCTGACCAGTCCACCATCGACATATTCGGCATCGGCAATTCGGGTCGGAATAAACATGCTTGGAATAGACACCGACGCCCGTACCGCCTGTCCGGTATTGCCGGCATTAAACACCACTTTCTTGCCCTGTTTTAATTCGGTGGCCACCACATACATCGGAATTGGCAGCTGCTCTAAAGGCAACTGGTTGACCTGCGTATTGACATAGTTCTCGACTTTTTTGCCATCAAAGAAGCCTTTCATATCCAGCTTGATGTCACGGACATCATTAGCCTTCATGTTCAGGGCAATCTGACGCAGCTCATGCGCGCTTTTGCCGCTGGCATAAATCGACCCGACAATACTGCCGGCACTGGTCCCGACGATAAAATCCGGACGGATGCCATTTTGTTCCAGCACTTCAATTACGCCAATATGGGCATAACCGCGCGCGCCGCCGCTGCCCAGCGCCAAGGCAATGACCGGGTCCTGTCCGGTATATTGCGGCAACGTTTTAAAGTTCATGCGTGCGTTCTGCTGGCTGGCCTCTGCCATTGCCGGGGTTGCCATTAATTGGGAGGACACCCGCTGATGCTGTTCTGGCAGATGCTGACAGGCGCCTAAGGTCAGCATGACTGCCCCCATCACACTGATAAAGCCAAGATTTTTATTCAACATGAATTCCTCGATCTGAACTCGACAGGCCTGCTGTAGTCTAAGGAGATTTTCTGCAGTGCATTGTTTAAATTCGTTAAACTGTCATCTGCTCAGTTTAAACTTAAGTCGGGTTTTTTAAAATTCTAGCCAATGTCTTCTTTATCTTATTCACAGATTTTTCTGATTTTCTTTAAGCTGGGATGCTTGTCTTTCGGGGGCCCAGCCGCGCATCTGGTATTTTTTCACCAGACCTTTGTGCAGCGTTTGCACTGGCTCAAAGATGAAGACTATGCCCAGGTCGTCGCTTTAGCGCAACTGTTACCCGGCCCGACCAGCAGTCAGGTTGGACTGGCCATTGGCTATTTAAAACGTGGCTATTTAGGCTCGGTGGTGGCCTGGCTGGGTTTTACCCTGCCCTCGGCCTTGCTGATGACCCTACTGGCCTTTATCGGTCAGCAGTTATTTCCATGGATCAGTTCGGCGTATTTTCATGCCATTCAACTGATTGTACTGGCGGTGGTGTTCTGGGCCTTCTGGCAAATGCTGCAAAACTTTTGCAAAAGCTGGTGGCAATACCTACTGATGCTCGTGTCCGCACTCATGATCTGGTTCCTGCCACTGTCATATAACCAAATTCTAGTGATTGTGCTGGCTGGTCTGGCCGGCATGTGGATTGCCAAAACACAACCTCAAAGCGGCAGTCATACCACGCCGAGTTTTCAGCTGGAACAGCGCAGTTTCGGCTCGACTACACTCTGGCTAATCTTATTTATCTGTCCATTTCTGCTGCTCGGTGCGCTGAACTGGATCAATCCGAATCTGCTGGCTGAAGGCTTTTTAGGCTTTTATCAGTCTGCTGCACTGGTCTTTGGTGGTGGGCATATTATTTTACCGCTGCTGCATCAGGACTTTGTCAGTACCGGCATGATCTCAGCCCAGCAGTTTGATTTAGGCTATGCCTTTGCCCAGCTCATGCCCGGTCCTTTATTCAGCTTTGCCAGCTATGTCGGCTATTTTCTGGATTTAACTGCCTATCCTGTGCTGAACGCGATTATTGCCACCATCGCCATTTTCCTGCCCTCGTTCTTTCTGATTTTTGCTACCCTGCCGCATTGGTCGTGGCTGATGCATCAGGACAAAATCAAACATGCGGTGATTGGTATTAATGCCGCGGTGGTCGGTTTATTGCTGGCGCTTATTGTTGATCTGGGACAGGATTATTTAACATCGGTGCTGGATCTGGCTTTTGTAATGTTTGTGATTGTTTTACTGAAAAGCAAACTGCCAGTGTGGGTCAGCCTGATAGGCAGCTTTGGCGTGTATATGGGTTTGCTGTCTTTGCTAAGCTAAAGCATCTAAAAGATAACCTGCTATTAATAAAACAACAGCCTCATGATGAGGCTGTTGCTGTTTGTATTACCAAATATCGGAATTAACCCGGTCTTTAAATTTAGGATGATTGTCCAGTTTAAATTCCGGCTCTTTCACGCCACGCTTCAGCTGTGCTTTGAAGTCTTTTAGCAACATCAGCACAAATGGCGTCAGCAGTAAAATGGCAAACAGGTTGATGATGGCCATCACGCCCATAAACAGATCGGCCATCGACCAGATCAGTGGTACGGTGGCAATCGCGCCGAAATACACCATAAACAGCACCAGCAGACGGAAAATCAGCATGATCTTGCGGTTGTTGTTAATGAACTGCACGTTACCTTCGGCATAGGCGTAGTTCCCAATAATCGACGAATAAGCAAACATAAACAGGAGAATGGCCAGGAAGTCATCACCCCAATGGCCAATCTGGCTTTCCAGCGCCATCTGGGTCAGGGTCACCCCTTCAAAACCGGCATTCTGATATAAACCGGAAGACAAAATGATGATTGCGGTACATGAACAGACAATAAAGGTGTCCACGAATACGCCCAGCATCTGTACCAGCCCCTGATTCACTGGATGTTTTACATCCGACACAGCAGCCGCGTTTGGTGCAGAACCCATCCCCGCTTCATTGGAGAACAGACCACGCTTGATGCCCATCATCATCGCCATCGACACCATCGCCCCAAAGAAACCACCGGCAGCGGCATCAAACTCAAAGGCCTTACTGAAAATCAGGCGGAAAATATCCGGAATAATCGGCAGGTTAATCACTGCGATATATAGCGCCACCACCAGATATAACAGCGCCATAATCGGGACAAACTTCTCCGCCACTTTGGCAATGCGTTTAATCCCGCCAAAAATAATCATAGCGGTCATGACAACCAGAACCAGGCCCAACCAGGACAATTCAAAACTGAACGCACCCATTGGAACAGTCAGATTGGCCTGATTCCAGCCCCAAGCATGTGATGTGGCACTGATAATCGAGTTGGCCTGCACCGCGTTAAACACGAAACCGTAAGTTAAAATCAGGGCAACCGCAAATACTACACCCAGCCATTTCTGTTTCAGGCCTTGGGTAATGTAATAGGCCGGACCACCACGGAACTGATGGTTGCTGGTATCACGCACCTTAAATAGCTGCGCCAGTGAAGATTCGACAAAGGCCGAACTCATGCCTAAAAATGCGGTAAACCACATCCAGAACACCGCACCCGGACCACCAATCGCAATCGCAATCGCAACACCGGCAACGTTACCGACCCCGACCCGACTGGCCAAACCGGTCACAAGGGCCTGAAATGGGGTAATCCCATAACTGTCTTCGCCTTTTTTACGGCTCGACCTCATGGCTTTAATACTGTGCCAGAACAGGCGAATTTGTACAGCGCCGGTGATCAGGGTATAAAATATCCCGACACCAACCAGAAAGATCACCAGAAAATCCCACAGCGGGGTATTTAGAAGCGTCACCCAGGACATTAGGGTTTCATTTAATTGTTCATTCATTTTTTCGCACCCTTTGCTGATTGAGTCATCCTAAAAAGAAAAGCCTTTTAACAAGGCTTTTCCACTCAAATTACTTAAACAAAAAACTTAAGAATGACTTGAATGACAGTCGCATTAATCAAGTCGACAAAGAAAGCACCACACAGCGGTACAATCAGGAAGGCTTTATGAGAAGCACCGTACATATTGGTAATGGCCTGCATGTTGGCAACCGCAGTAGGTGTTGCACCCATACCAAAACCACAGTGACCCGCAGCCAGTACAGCAGCATCATAGTTTTTACCCATAACACGGAAGGTAATGAAGGCCGCATACAAGGCCATGGTGATGGTTTGCGCGCCTAGAATGACCATTAGCGGGCCCGCCAGATCTGCCAGTTGCCATAATTTCAATGACAGCAATGCCATCGCCAAATATAAAGACAATGAAGCGTTACCAAATACGTCAATCGCACGGTCAAAAATAGTGACTTTGAAAATACCTTCTAATACGTTACGCAGAATTACCCCACCAGCCAAAGCCCAGACGAAAGTTGGCAACTCAAACAGCGTACCTTTGGCATAACCGGTCATAAACTCGGCAAAGGCCAGACAGGCTGCAAATAAACCTAAAGTGGTAATGGCATTGTCTGCAGTAATTAAACGCACCTGATGCGGATATTCAAATGGCACAAACTCACCCGGTACCGGTTCAACTGGCGTATTGTCACGCTGTTCAATTTGCGCATCGGTACTTGGTGTAGCCAACTGATAACGGTTGATCAGCAGTTTGGCCAATGGCCCACCAATAATACCACCAATAATCAGACCGAAGGTCGCACTGGCCATCCCCAGGGCCAAAGCCCCCTGAATACCATGTTCAACCTCAAGGATTTCACCCCATGCACCCGCAGTCCCGTGACCACCGGTTAAGGTAATGGAACCGGCAATCATACCAATTAGCGGATCAATGCCCAATACTGTCGCCAGACTAATCCCGACAAAGTTTTGTACAATGATGAATAGTGAAATTGCGATCAGAAAGATCACCAGACCAATACCGCCTTCCCGCAGTTTGGCAAAGTTGGCACTTAAACCGATGGAGGCAAAGAAAATCAGCATAAAACTGGTTTGTAGCGCACTACTGGTAGTAATGCTGTAGCCCCAGAAATTGTGCACGATTAAAGACACTACCGCAGCGACCAAACCGCCCGCGACAGGTTCCGGGATGTTGTAACGTCTTAGAAAATCAATATTGTTAACTAAAAAACGTCCCAAAAGGAGAACGATTACAGCCGCAATTAAGGTGTAAAACGCATTAAAAGTAAATTCCATGGCAATATCCATTTAATATGGTCAATGCTTATTGTTTTCCGGTTCTGATTATTTAAACCTGATGATATAAGCACCTTTTATGATAAGGCTGCTCTGTTTAATTTAAATAAACGGGAAAACTCTGCAATATGAATAATGTAAATCAGAAAAAGTTCTGAGTTGGCGAAGAAGCATCTGAGCTGGAGCGCAAGACTCAGCGTCGCTCCTCAAATTCATATCAACCGGCACTGCCTGAAAAAGAGGGAGTGAAAAATAAAATACAGACACTTCAGTGGCAGGGTAATGTCAGGCTGAAATCTCTGAATAGGCTTACTATAGAAAGATAATCTCATATAGGCTCCTAAACATAGAAAATGCATTGCTTCATGTAGCCAACAAATACATCTTAATTCATAGAAAAAGCTGAACAATACAGCTTAAAAAATCGCACATTATGCATCTTTTTCTCTAAAAATCTTTATTTTTTTAACGCTATTCGCTATTAGTCTAACTTATTGCTTTTAACTATAAATTTAAGCAACTGAATTTAAAATTGTTTTTTTAAAAATTGGTAAATAAAAAAAAGAGGTGGCAAGCCACCTCTTTTTTGGTTCAGCACTTAGAAGTTATAACGTGCCATTAAACCAAAACGGTTGTCTTTAAACGTTTCACCTGCAAAGGTTTCACGCTCACCGTTGATATATTCAATACCCAAATCAACTGGTTTTACTGGCGAATAAATGAAGTTTAACCATGCTTGATACACTTCTTTATTTGCATCTTCATTTAAGGCTGCGTAGTCTGTGCCATCATCTGAAAAAATAGCACCATAGCCCAGTGTTGAACGCAAGTTTGGCGCAAACTTATAGGTTGCACCGACCTGGAAAGCAGTAAACTCATTTTGTTCAATATTTCTGCCGTCTAAACTGTAAGCCGTATTCGAACCATATAAATAATTACTATTGCCGACTACATGAGAGACATCTGCTGAAATTTTTAAAGGTTCTGTCACCTGATAGTGCGCACCAGCAGCTACACCCCAACCTGTTTTGTCATCACCTGATTCAGCCTTATAGTGTTCAACTAATGCACG
Source organism: Acinetobacter sp. YH01025 (assembly GCF_013420185.1). Taxonomy (NCBI): domain Bacteria; kingdom Pseudomonadati; phylum Pseudomonadota; class Gammaproteobacteria; order Moraxellales; family Moraxellaceae; genus Acinetobacter; species Acinetobacter sp. YH01025. The sequence continues at coordinate 138,584 of NZ_VOYR01000002.1, forward strand.
TGCTGATGCGGCACCTTTACCTTCAGCAAAGCCTTGAGTCAATTTAGCTGTTACCGTTGGTACACGATAAGTCACATCACTACCAGTAGCAGAGCTATTCCCTTCTTCAGCAGAAACCAACAATTGAGTCGCCGGTGCCAGTTTGTGGCTATAACGCACTTGTGGAATACGGGTAGTACCGCCGCCGACGTTGGTACCAAAGTCAATCATTTCTGGTGCATGATTTGACAGGAAGTTAGAGGTGGTTTGACCCAATAACCAGTTGTCCAGCGTTAAGTATGCATGACGGATACGTAATGCATCGTTGGTTCCAGCAAAGTCAACTTCAATTTTACCGCCCACTTTACGGTCACCTACTGGTGAAGAGAAATCGAGACCTAAACGTGTAGTTTTTGGGGTTGCACGTAATTTGTCTTTAGCAGCACCTGTGCTGGTATGTACCGAGTTGAAGTCATTGTCTGCACCTTCAACAATATAGTTAGCATCACCACGCACAAAACCGTACAGATTGACTTCAGCACCGCCCTTCGACTTTAAGGAAAATGGTGAAGCCGATTTTGCTGCAGGTGCCGGTTGTGCCTGAACTTGCTGAATCTGGACTTGTTGCTGTTGCTGAACCTGTTGCTGCTGTTGAATTAAAGCTTTGAGTGCTTGTACTTCCTGGCGTAATTCTTGAATTTGTTGTTGTTCAGTGCTTGCTGCCTGTACCGTAGAGGCCATTGCTGCTGTAATTGCGACCGCTAATGTTTTTGTGATAAGTGAAGTTTGGATTTTACGATCCATGAGTTTCTCCAGAGTAAAAAATAATGCTCATCCGTGCTCTTTTAAGACATTTTAAATACTGACTCAGATGGCAAGCATCCCTGATTTAAATGTCATTTAATCATCACACTTTTGCTATTTATCAAATAATTAAAAGTCTTATCGATAAAGAATTACACAAAACTGTAATCGTTTTATGCTTTCAATCTAACAATTAATTTATTTTATTAAAATCACTTTTAACGTATAAGGATAAAGGACTGATCAATTTTTCTAATTCTCATTTGCAAAAATATCGAATTATCATGGTTTTATCGAAAAGTAAAAGCTGCCTACCCGGTTAAATATTAGACTATTGTATATAGCGACAGTTGATTAGAACATAAACATTTTAAGGGATTTTTCATGGATAAAGGACAAGTACAACTGGTCGATCAGGCCATTAGCTCGCGTCATTCGGTGCGCGCCTTTTTAGATCGTCCGGTCGATCCGCAAATGATTAAAGATATTCTAAGCGTGGCCAGCCGCGCACCATCCGGCACCAATATTCAGCCGTGGAAGGTGTATGTAGTGACCGGTCAAAAGCGTCAGGAACTCATTGATCGGGTCTGTCAGGCACAAACTGAACTGTATTTGCATCCTGAACGTGCGGCCGATTATCAGGCCACCTTTTCCTATTATCCGGAACAATGGTTCTCGCCGTTTATTGAGCGGCGCCGTGAAAATGGCTGGGGACTGTATGGCCTGCTCAATATTGAAAAAGGCGAAAAACAGAAGATGGCCGCGCAGCATCTGCGTAATTTTCAGCTGTTTGATGCACCGGTAGGCCTGTTTTTCACCCTGCATCGTGACCTGGAAATTGGTTCGAAAATGGATCTTTCTATGATGATGCAAAACGTGATGATTGCCGCCAAGGCACGCGGGCTGGACACCTGCCCACAAGCGGCATGGAATAGTTTTCATCGCATTGTACTGGAGGTCTTAAATGCCCCGGCCGATGAAGAACTGGTCTGTGGTATGGCCTTGGGTTATGCCGATCCAGAGCATATTGTAAATAGCTTTATTACCCCGCGCGTACCGGTCGAAGAATTTGCCGTATTTGTAGAATAATTTTTTAGCTCTGGCCCTCACGCTGCAACAGCTTAAAGAGCAAAGAAGAAACCGCCCGGGTTTCTTCTTTTTATTTATAAGAATGAATCGGGGTTAGGCTGTTTTTAATTTCCGCTCCCGATGCATGATATACATCGCACTCACCCCAATCAGAATAAACAGCAGCATCACACTGCCCATATTTAATAAAGCATCCCAGATCAGTACATTCAACATTAAGCCGCCAATTAAACCGCAGCTAAATTGCATACTGCCCATAATCGCGCTAGCTGTACCGGCACGGGCACCCTGCTCCGACATCGCCAACGCCATGGCATTGGGGCCAGTAAAACCAATTCCGGCCACAGCTAAAAACAGCCCGGCAAAAACCACAACAATCGGCGCATGGCTCATCAGCCCGGCGATGACCAGAATTAGCGCGCCAGTGCCCTGCACCGTACCGCCTATTTTTAAACGGGTCATTAAAGAGCTGCTGGTTGCCAAATGCTTGTTTAAGGTCGAGGCCAGCATAATACCGACCGCATTGGCACCAAAAGCAATCGAAAACTGCTGCTGGTTCAGGCCATAACCATCCATCAGAACAGCGGCAGAACTGCTGATATAACAGAACATCGCCCCGCCGGTAAAACAGCCGGCAATCATCGGTAAATAAAAACTGCGGTCCTTAAAAATCGCCAGATAGAGGGTCAGCACCTGATAGAAATTCAATTTCAGACGGCGCTCTGGCGGCAAGGTTTCCTGAAAGAAAAAATGAACACATAACCAGCAGACTAAACTCATGATGGCCAGACAGACAAAAATCGCCTGCCAGTCAAAAAAGCTCAGCACAATCGCCCCCAGACCCGGCGCAATAATGGGCGCAATTGCGGTCACAATCATCATGCTGGAAAAAGCCTGCGCGGAAGCCTGCATATCCAGCCGGTCACGAATTGCCGCACGGGCAATTACCACCCCGACACAGCCCCCTAAGGCCTGCAACACCCGCGCTACAATCAGGCTCCATTCATCTTGGGCATAAACACAGAGCAGACTGGCCAGAAAATACAGTCCCAGACCAAAATACAGTGGGGTTTTACGGCCAATCCGGTCACTCAAAGGGCCATAAATTAACTGTCCAATCGCCAGCCCCAGAAAATAAGCCGGCAGACTGTTGGCCACCATTTGCGTGCTGACGCCAAAATCATCTGCCATTTGAGGCAAGGCCGGCAGATACATATCAATTGATAGCGGACCAAGCGAGGTCAGCAAAGCCAGCAGTAAAATCCAGGAAGATGGATACTGCTGCGGGCTTGCACTGGCATGGGAATCGGACATATTCATATTTCTTTTTTAAATGACTGATTTAAAGACAAAGTACACAGTCCATAGTATTATTTCAGGGTACTGAAAGTGAAGTTTCACATAATTGCTGCCCGCTGCATAGCATCTGGCTTCGTTTAAGGAACAGTCTTGAAATCCTGGCTCACACGTCTCAAACACTTTGCCTACAACACGGCCTTTATCTATAACATCCGGATGATGATCGCCTTTGCCGGCACCGCCTTTGTTCCTTATCTGCTCGGCTATCAGCTGGCCACCATTCCGCTAACCTTGGGCGTGGTCGCAGCCGGTTTAAGCGATATTGATGACCGCTTCTCTTTAAGAATCCTGAACCAGACTTATACCTATATCGGCTTTTTTATTACCGCCGCCTCCATTCAGCTGTTGTTTCCACATCCGGTGCTGTTTGCCATTGGCCTGATTATCTCCTGTATCGGCCTGATTCTGCTTGGTTCTCTGGGCCGGCGTTATGCCACCATTGCCTATGGCTGTCTGGTGATTTCGGTTTATGCCATGCTCGGCGTGGACCTGTTTGAAGACTGGTACACCCAGCCAGCCTTGCTGGTGGTTGGTGCAGTCTGGTACGGGCTGATTTCCACCATCAGCTTTTTACTGTTTCCGGTACGGCAGCTACAAGACAAACTTTCGCAAAGCTATGCCTCGTTAGGCGATTTCCTGTTTGGCAAATCCAATCTGTTTGATGTCGATATGACACCCGGCAGCTATCAGCAAAGCCTGATTGACCTGTCAATGGAAAATGGCAAGCTGATTGGCCTGTTTAATGAACTGAAAACCGCGCTACTGACCCGTTTAAAAGGTGACCGTGGCCAGAAAGATACCCGCCGCAGCCTGCAGTATTATTTTATTGCCCAGGATATTCATGAACGCGCCGACTCCGCGCATATTGACTATCAGAAACTGGCCAAAATTTTTGAGCACAGCGACATTCTGTTCCGTTTCCAGCGCATTCTGGCGATTCAGGGCAAAGCCTGTAAAGATTTAAGCGAAAGCATCCTGAAGCGTGAACCCTATATTCACAGCAAACGTTTTAAACATGCCTTTGAAAACCTGAAACACTCGCTGCAAAAGCTACGTAGCGAACAGCAGTATGATCAGGTCTGGGTCAATGCCCTGTTTGCCCTGTATCAGAACCTTAAATCTATTGACGCGCAGTTACGCAACCTGGAAACCGAGCGTTATATCAAGCTGGATAAAACCAAACATATTGAAAACCAGCTTAAAGATGATGACCTGAAAGGCTGGGATGATATGGTCATCCGGATCAAGCAGCATTTAACTCCGGAATCGGTGCTGTTCCGGCATGCCATTCGATTATCGGCGGTGCTGCTGATTGGCTATATTTTTGTCCAGGTCACCAATATTGAATACGGCTACTGGATTTTACTGACCGCACTGTTTGTGACCCAACCCAACTTTAACGCCACCAAACGCCGCTTACGCCTGCGGATTGTCGGCACCCTGGTCGGGATTCTGGTCGGTTATAGCATCTTATATTTTATTCCGTCGGTCGAAGGTCAGCTGTTGCTGCTGGTAGTCAGCGGAATTCTGTTCTTTGAATTACGCAGTAAGCAGTATGCACAAGCCACCGCCTTTATTACCATTCTGGCACTGATTAACTTTAACCTCGATGGCATGGGCTTTGCCGCTGCCCTGCCGCGTATGATTGATACCTTAATTGGCTGCGCACTGGCCTGGTTTGGCGTCAGTTTTATTTTCCCGGACTGGAAATTCCGCCGTTTACCGCGCACCATTCGCCGTGCCTTAAATGCGCAGTGTGATTATCTGACCGAAGTGATCGAGCAATACAAAACCGGGCGCAATAACGGCCTGACCTATCGCGTGGTACGCCGTGCAGCGCATAATACCGATGCCGAACTGGCCTCGCTCATTTCTACCCTGGCCACTGAGCCGGATTTTGATGCCTCGCAAAAAGCCCAGGCTTTTGAATTGCTGTGCCTGAATCATACCTTTATCAGCTATATTGCCGCGCTGGGCGCACACCGGGAAAAAATTGAAGATCCGGAGATTTTAACCCTGCTGGATAAAGCGCTGGAAGATATTCGCGGTGCCTTGCTGAACGATGAAGTACCGGATCTGTCTTCACAAAATATGCTGCATACCATCCGGCAGCGTTTAAGCCAAAATCATCAGGAAGATCAACAGGGATTGATTATTTTGCAGCAGTTATCGCTGATGCTGACCATCCTGCATCAACTGAGTCAGCTAAAACAGAGTTTAAGCCATGACCGTGATCAGGATGCCACCGAACTGGCCTCGTTATAATTCGGATGATTTTGCAACAATAGACTCCTGAAATGCTGTAATTAATGCTAAACTTTTCTGAGTTTGAAATTTGTTAGTCCCACTATGACCGCGAAAAATTTATACGCTTATACTTTACAGCCTGTGAACTACGACATTAGCGAAGCCGAGCAACGTCATGCCCAGCTTTTAATTTGGCGTAGCACCAACAAAATTGGCACCAAAGCCTGGGCGATCATGGGCATTATTACGGCCCTGTCTATTCTGGGGATTATCCTGATCAAGAACTATTCCACCATTTTCTGCTGGGTGGCTCTGGTCTGTGTAGTGCTGTACTTCCTGATCCGTAAATTCGGTCTGGAATGGTATGCCAAACGCAAAATGAATGAATTTCCGGTACAGGAAATTAAAGGCATCCGTCTAGGCGTACAACCGCACGGCATCATCATGCGTCAGCAAATGGGCCTGCAAGAAGGCATGGGCGCGATTAGCTGGAAAGACATTTATGAATGGTATTCTACCCCGGATTTCATTCTGGTGAACTTTACCGTCAAAGGTCAGCAAGGCGCTTATATCTTGCCAAAACGTCTGGATTCTAAAAACTTTTCTTTTAAAACCATTCGTAAGCACCTGCTTGAATCTGTAGGTGAGCCAAAACAGCTTTAAGCCTGTAAGCTCAAAAAAACCTCCACCCTGCTGGAGGTTTTTTTATCCGGTTTGTACCAATCTAAATGATAATGAGAATAAATATTATATTCAAACTCTATTCCATCTCGCTATTCTTCAGTTATAATTTCGCCCATTGTTCTCTTCACACTGCTGCTGTATTGCTATGCTTAAAAAAATATTTTTCCAGCTGCACTGGTTCCTTGGAATTAGTGCGGGCCTGATTCTCGCACTGATGGGTGTTACCGGTGCGATTTATTCCTATGAACAACAAATTCTAAAATGGATGAATCCGGACAGTTATACCGTGCAGGTCGAAAACCGGGCCAAGCTCACCCCGGCGGAAATCTATCAGCATTTTCAGCTGACTCAACCTGAAACCAAAATTAATAGCATTACTATCGCCTCCGATCCGGCAGCATCTTCGAGTGTCAATATTGCCAAAGAAGGCGCACGTCGCGGCCAGAATGTGCTGATTAACCCCTACAGCGCAGAAGTGTTACCCGAGATTAAAGGCCGTGAATTTTTCCAGTTTATCCAGCAGTTACACCGTAACCTGACCGTTGGCCCGGTCGGCAAGCAGATTACCGGCGCCTGTGCCTTGATGCTGATTTTCTTTGTCTTGAGTGGTCTGTATTTACGCTGGCCGAAAAAGCATTCGGTAAAACAGTGGTTCTTTGTGAAGCCGAAACTTAAAGGCCGGAACTTCATCTGGGATTTACACGCCGTTGTCGGCACCTGGGTGGTGATTTTCTACCTGATTCTGGCCTGTACCGGTCTGTACTGGTCCTATGACTGGTGGCGTAATGGCATGTTCAAGGTGCTGGGCGTAGAGCGTCCACAACCGCAAATGCAGGCCAATGCCGCGCCGCAAGGTCAGCGTGGTGCGCCGCAAGGCCGTGAACGTGGCGAAGGTGCTGCGCGTGAAGGTCGTGGTGAGCGTGCAGAAGGACTGGATTCGCTGCAAATGCAGGCGGTATTGAACCAGACCTGGATTGGCGTACAGGCACAACTGGGACGTGACTACTCAACCATGACCCTGAACCTGCCCAAACAGGCCAATGGTGAAGTCAGCCTGAACTTTGTCGATGCAGTACCGCAGCATGAACGTGCCCGCAATAGTGCAACCTATAACTATCAGACGGCCAGCCTCACCGACATCAGCCTGTATGAAGATAAAAAGCTCAATGAAAAAATCATGAGCAGCATGTTACCGGTTCACCGTGGCAGCTTCTTTGGTCCGGTGTACCAGTTCTTTGCCATGGTCGCTTCCCTGCTGATGCCGCTGTTCTTTGTCACCGGCTGGATGCTGTATCTGAAACGTCGCAAGCAGAAGAAACTGACCCAGGCAGCACGGAATAGCGCAAGCGCCGTCACGGTTGATCCAAATGCCAAACCGTGGCTGATTGCCTACGCCACCCAAACCGGCGTGGCTGAACAGCTGGCCTGGCGTACTGCGACCAGTTTGCAGGAAGCGCGTCAACCAGTGACCGTGAAACCGGTACAGCAATTGAGTCTGGAAGATCTGCAATCGGTAGAACAGGTGCTGTTTGTAGCCAGTACCTATGGTACCGGTGAAGCACCTGATTTAGCCTCCAGCTTTGACAAGAAAATCCTGAGCAGCTCGGCCAATTTACAGCATCTTCGTTATGCGGTACTGGCGCTGGGCTCCAAGGAATATCCGGACAGCTACTGCAGCTTTGGTCATAAAATTGATCAGTGGTTACAACGCAATCAGGCGCAGCCTCTGTTTGCCACCATTGAAGTGGACAATGCCAGCAATGAAGATATCCAACGCTGGAATACAGCACTGGCTCAAGCCACCCAGCTTGAATTGCAAGGCATGGACATTCACAAGACCTTTGACAGCTGGATTCTGAAACAGCGTGATCTGCTCAATCCGAACAGTCTGGGTGCACCAGCCTATAATATCGAGCTGGCGCCGCAACACGAAGCACACTGGGAAGCCGGTGATATTGCCGAAATCCAGCCAGGGAACAGTCCTGAGCGTCTGGCAGCCTTTATACAACAGCATCAGATTCAGCGGGGTACCCTGCTAGATTCGACCGGTGAACCGATTGAACAGGCGCTCTGGGACAAAGATCTGACGGTTGAAATCGAGCCGTTTGCCAATCTGGAACATTTACTGGAACAGTTACCGACCCTGCCTGCACGTGAATATTCGATTGCCAGCATTCCATCGCAGCAGATTTTGCGTCTGGTGGTCCGCCAGCAATCCGATGCCCAAGGTCAACTGGGTCTTGGTTCGGGCTGGCTCACCCAACATGCGCCGCTACAGAGCAGTATTGCCCTGCGCATTCGCACCAATGAATCGTTCCACCTGATTGATGACAACCGTCCAATCATCTGTATTGGTAACGGGACTGGTATTGCCGGGCTAATGAGTCTATTACAGGCACGTATCCGTCATGACTATACCCAGAACTGGCTGATTTTCGGTGAACGTCAGCGCGCACATGACTTTTTCTATGAAAATATTGTGTCTGCATGGCAAAGCACCGGCATGTTGCAGCGTCTGGATGTGGCCTTCTCGCGTGATCAGGAACAGAAAGTCTATGTACACCATAAATTGCGTGAACAGGCCAAAGAACTGCAACGCTGGATTGAGCAAGGTGCCGTGATTTATGTCTGCGGCAGTATTGATGGCATGGCCAGCGATGTTGACCAGACCCTGATTGAACTGCTTGGTGAAGCTACGGTGGATCAGTTACGCAGTGAAGGCCGTTACCGCCGTGATGTCTACTAAGTTTTGCTAACTTGCTGAAAACTAAAATTGAAAAAACCGGACTTGATGTCCGGTTTTTTCATCTTGATCTTTTATAATCTGTAGATACATCACGCTATTTATGATTATTCCGCCATGCAGAGTCACAGCCACGCCCCACTGAAACGTCTTCTGAGCCTGATGGCTGCAATTCTACTACTGGCCAATGGTCTGTGGTTGCTCAGTCTGAACAGCTTTCATTTTGGTACCCTGCTGCCGATGCTGCTCGGTGCAGCACTGTTCATTTATGCCTTGTGTTATGTTCCGCTACAGCGCTGGATTCGACAGCGCCCGATCTATCAACAAGGCTGGCGTTTAGTATGGGGTGCTTTCTGGGTCTGGCTACTCAGTGTGGTACTGTTCTTTGGCTACTTACACTGGCAAAGCCTGCATAGCCAACCCAATCCAAATACGCAGGCGATTCTGATTTTAGGCGGGGGAATCCAGCACAACCAGCCAACACCGACCTTGGCCAAACGCCTAAATGCAGGTGCCACGTTGGCCAAGCAGCTGCCACAGATTCCCATTATCGTCAGTGGTGGCGCCGCTTTTGGGAATCAGTGGACCGAAGCCGAAGTGATGGCGCACTATTTAACAGAGCAGCATCATCTTCCGAAAACACGAATTCTATTGGAAGCACGCAGTACCAGTACCGCTCTGAATTTCCACAATTCCAAGGCCTTGCTGGTACAACACGATATTCAGCTCAGTGATCCGATTGCCGTGGTGACCAGTGATTTTCATTTACCGCGTGCGCTGGCCATTGCCCGCAAACAGGGCTATCAGCAGCCCTTGCCCTATAGCGCTCCTACACCACTCTATATTCGCTATAACTCCTGGTTACGCGAATATTTTGCTTATGTAAGTGGTTGGCTACTCAATGAATATTAATACCCAATAAATATTAATTAAGGCGAATGGAACGTGGCGAAGGCAGTTGCAGGTTTTTATAGACCTCAGGTTTTTGCAAATAAATCTGGTAAAGATAGTTTTTAATATCCAGCAGCAGCTTTTCCGGTGCTACCAGCACATTCTGCCCTTCGGGACTAAGATTCATCGACACCAGTGTGCTTTCCTGCCTTAAAAATGGCAGGACTTTTTCAATAAAATCTTTAAAGCTGACTTCCTGAATATCGTAATTTTCCCAGTTGTCTTTGACCAGCAGTTTGGCCAGACTTTTATTTTGCCAGACCGCAAAAGCGCGCTGTCCGGTGGGTGTGGCACATAAGGCCCAGCCGTCATGATACAGCGCAAACACTTGTCCCTGGCTGACCATGATTTCAATAAACTGTTTGTAAATATCTTGAACATTATAGCTTGAAGTTTGAGATTTAGACGCGGCCTTGCGTTGATATGGATTGCGCATAGATCATCCAGTCCATTTTATTGTTTTATAATGCTGGGATTCTATGGAATATTTAAGATTTAGGCAAGAAAGATATGGTGGGCGCTGACGGGATCGAACCGCCGACATTCTGCTTGTAAGGCAGACGCTCTACCAACTGAGCTAAGCGCCCTGAAGAGTAAAAAATAATATATTATTTTTTACGACGCAAGACCAACGAAGTGTGTAGTCTTGGTAATTGATCACATTTTTCACATCAGGGCATGAAAAATGGCGCAGCGGACGGGGCTCGAACCCGCGACCCCCGGCGTGACAGGCCGGTATTCTAACCAACTGAACTACCGCTGCAACGGTAATTGCGTAAGCAATTAAGGTCTTTTAAGCTTTACAGCTTGAATATGGTGGGCGCTGACGGGATCGAACCGCCGACATTCTGCTTGTAAGGCAGACGCTCTACCAACTGAGCTAAGCGCCCTGATTAAGATTGTCAATCTTGATTCCACTATAAGCTCAGGAAACTTATAGGGCTATTCTTTGAGATGGCGCAGCGGACGGGGCTCGAACCCGCGACCCCCGGCGTGACAGGCCGGTATTCTAACCAACTGAACTACCGCTGCATCGCAAAAGAATCATGGTGGGCGCTGACGGGATCGAACCGCCGACATTCTGCTTGTAAGGCAGACGCTCTACCAACTGAGCTAAGCGCCCTCAAAAGCGTTTTATGTAAATGGCGCAGCGGACGGGGCTCGAACCCGCGACCCCCGGCGTGACAGGCCGGTATTCTAACCAACTGAACTACCGCTGCACTTACACAAAGTCACTATTGTGGTTCAAACGAATATTAAAGAAGCTTAAGTGGCGCAGCGGACGGGGCTCGAACCCGCGACCCCCGGCGTGACAGGCCGGTATTCTAACCAACTGAACTACCGCTGCACGTAAGAATCTTTAACGTAAAGGCTTGGTGGGCGCTGACGGGATCGAACCGCCGACATTCTGCTTGTAAGGCAGACGCTCTACCAACTGAGCTAAGCGCCCTTAACGTCTTCATCGTTTGTGAGGTGCATTATAGAGAATCTTTACCGCCTGTCAAACGCTTTTCTGCCAGTTTTCACTTTTTTATGACTGAGTGATTAAAAAATAAGTGATTCGCTAGAAAAACAAACAAATTCTGTATGTTATTTGACTTTATTCAAAAAATTTTATTTTTAGCTCACTTGAGAATAGAAGAAATTTCTTGCAATTACCCCCCTGCTCGCCTGCACATTTTTATTTTTTCCCTGTGAAAAATGGCAGCAAAATTCAGGCTTAAGTCTTATGGCTGGGGTTCAATGGCCAAGGGGCTAAAATCCAGCCGCTTTTCAGACAAATACACCAATGCCTGTTCTGGAATCAGCTCGAACAGCTCGATAATGTCGCGATTGCGCATCCGGATACAGCCATGTGACTTGGGAATGCCCATCGGTTCGGTATCTGGCGTGCCATGCAAATAAATATAACGTTTAAAGGTGTCACAGCCAGCGCCCTGGTTAAAACCATCCTCCAGCCCTGATAGCCATAAAATACGGGACAAAATCCAGTCACGTTCAGGAAACTGTTCGGCCAGCTCATCATCATAAATTTCACCCGTTGGCTGACGGGCAATAAACACGGTATTTTCCGGCGCATCTGCACCAAACTTGAGGGCCACCTGATGCCAGCCACGTGGGGTTTTGCCACTATTTTCTGCTTCACCAATGCCCTTTTCACCGGTAGACACCACATACAGTTTATTGTGTTTTGGTAGATATAAGGTCTGCTCAGATAAATCAACCAGAATATCCGCAGCATGTAGAGGGTAGATCATTCTTTCTTTACCTTTGGTGGAGTGACAACAACAGGTTCAGGGCGTAGCCATAACCAGATTGCCACCACAAACATGGTCAGGTTGGTAAAAATTTTGACTGCCAGCGGAGCCGTGGTAAATAACATGATGCAGGCACTGATCAGCATCATGATGGTGGCAAACCATTTGGCTTTACGCGGTACGGTGCCATTGGCACGCCAGTCTCTTAAGGTCTGGCCATATTTGGGATGGTTCAACAACCAGGCATCCATTTGCGGCCAGCCTTTGGATGCAGCCCAGGCCGCTAAAATCAGAAAGACTGTTGTTGGCATACCGGGCAACACTGCACCAATGAAGCCGAGGATGACAAAAATCACCACCAAACTTCGCCAAAACAATACTCTCATACCGCAACCCTACCCGTCGAATTGCGCTAGTATAAAGCGTTTTTAAACTTTTCTTCGTTGTAATTCTGCTGTTTAACCATGGATTTACTGATGTCGCCTAACACCTTTACTGATATTTCTGCTGAACCCTGGTTAAATTTCCGCAATCCGCTGGTGCGGCAACTGGCCTTTAGCGTGGCCAGTCCCAACATTTTACAGCAGCTGCCACCAGCACTGGAGCAGCGTTATGGCTTTGATTTTCATCCTACAGATTGCTGGTTGCAGCACTTTGATCATTATCAAAGCCGGCTGAAGCATTTAGACCAGCATCCGGCTGCACTGGAAGATTTTTTAAGCCAGCTCAAAAGTACCCGGCTAGGGCTGCGGTTTGAAATGCTGCTCTGGTTCTGGCTGACCGAGCGTGACTATCATCCTTATGAATTGCTCGGACATAGCATTCAGATAATTGATGGACCACGCACCACGGGCGAACTCGATTTTCTGCTGCTAAACCATGACCACCAGCAAGTTGAACATTGGGAAGTGGCGCTCAAATATTATCTGGCTGAACGTGATTTGAGTCTGCCCTACTGGTATGGGCTGAACCGCAGCGACACCTTATTACGCAAGTTAACCCACTTTACCCAAAAGCAGTTTCAGTTTCAGCAGGCCCAAGGTCATACCATTCAACAGCGCTTTGCCGTGTTAAAAGGCCAGCTGTATCTGCCTGAACATGCTACTGCACAGGCTCTTCCTGACTGGGTCAATCCCGAGCGCAGAATTGGCACCTGGGGCCAGCATTTGCCGAAAAATCATCAGGATTTTTACCGACTGCAACGGCATGAATGGATTTGCCCACATGCCAGTCCAAGCAGTTCAGCCAACGCATTCTGGAGCAATGGCTTATATCTGAATCAGGAGCAGTCTGCATTTTATATGTATCGCAACCCGGTGCTGATGGATGCGTGTTATCAGCACTATTGGACTAAAAGCCTATCTTTGAACAACATTTAATTACTCAACCACAATCAAAGCACTATATTTTTTTGGCTGTATATTTCTTACTCTAATTTTCACATCAGAATAATTTATGCTTAATGATACGGAGATGATGATGAAAAAAATTCTAGCGACTTCATTACTAATGATGTTTGTTCTGACTGGTTGTAATACAGTAAAAGGTCTAGGTGAAGATGTCTCTTCAGCAGGTAATGCGGTAAGTAATACGGCTGAAAAAACTCAGGACGAAATCCGTCAATAATCAAATTTCAATGCAAATTCCCGGCAAAAACCTTATCTCCTGATAAGGTTTTTTTTATATTAAAAACTCCCCTTCTCGGCATGATTCCCCTATTATAGGGGCAAATTTTTTTGCATGATTCCAAAGCCATGAACCACTCAGATACGCTCGAGCTCAGCTTACAGTTATTACGTCAACCTTCCGTAACACCTGTTGATCATAACTGCCAAGACATCATGGCGGAACGCTTAAAAAAGATTGGCTTTAATATTGAATCAATGCGTTTTGAAGATGTCGATAATCTTTGGGCGCGTAAAGGCACAGAAGGCCCGGTATTCTGTTTTGCCGGTCATACCGATGTGGTCCCTACCGGTAGTTTAGATGCCTGGCATTCTGACCCGTTTGCTCCAGAAATTCGTAATGGCAAGCTCTATGGCCGCGGCAGTGCCGATATGAAAACAGCATTGGCAGCCATGGTGGTGGCTTCAGAACGCTTTGTGGCCAAACATCCAGATCATAAAGGCTCAATTGCGTTCTTAATTACCTCAGATGAAGAAGGCCCATCCATTAACGGTACCGTGAAAGTGGTTGAAACCCTGGAAGCACGCAATGAAAAAATGGACTGGTGTCTGGTCGGTGAACCATCAAGCACCCATCGTCTGGGTGATATTGTCAAAAATGGCCGTCGCGGTTCATTAAATGCGGTATTAACCGTGAAAGGCAAACAGGGCCATGTGGCTTATCCACATCTGGCGATTAACCCGATTCATACCGCCTCTAAAGCGCTGGCTGAACTGTGCGAAACTGTTTGGGACAATGGCAACGAATACTTCCCGGCCACCTCTTTCCAGGTGTCGAATATTCAGGCCGGTACCGGTGCAACCAACGTGGTACCGGGCACCATGACCGTGACCTTTAACTTCCGTTACTCGACTGAAGTGACTGCTGAGCAGCTCAAAGCCCGGGTACTGGAAATTCTGGACCGTCATCAACTGAACTATGACATTCAATGGACACTGTCCGGTTTACCATTCCTGACCCCAGTTGGTGAACTGGTCAATGCCGCCAAAAATGCGATTCGCAATGTGACCGGTGTTGAGACTGAACTGTCTACTTCGGGCGGAACATCAGATGGCCGCTTTATCGCGCCAACCGGTGCACAAGTGCTGGAACTCGGTGTGCTGAACGCGACCATTCACCAGATCAATGAACACGTGAATATTGATGATTTAGAACCACTGGCTGAAATTTATGAGCAGATTCTTGAAGGCCTGCTGACTTAATTTTTTGCTGTTGCATAAAAAAGGAACTCCGCGGAGTTCCTTTTTTTGTGTCTGTTGCCAACTGTTAAATTAGTTATTCAAACCCAGACTGGCCTGAATATGTGCCAGATTCGGGACATGGAATACCTGCTCACCCATACGCACATACTGGAATACCGCCGGATGTTGGCCTTCACGCTCATCATCAACCACTTCCGAAATACGCAGACGGATGGTTTTTGGCATGGCATTACACATCAGGGCAAAACGCTGGTCAATTTCATCGCCTTCAATCACCAAGGCAACGCCCTGATTTTGCTCTGGATGGGTAACACGATATACTGGCAGTTTTAGATCATGCCACTCGACATGATCGACCGCGGTAGAACTGTCCAGCGCCGACAGGACAATATTCTGCGGAATCAGCATATCTTCCTGATCATGACATTCCACAATATAGGCATCAATAAAGCCGGTCGAAACGGTAATCAGATGTTGCAGTTCCTGCTGGCTAATCTGGTCGATTTTGCTGGTGCTGTTGCTTTGACTCATGCTTTAGCCTCACTGCTATGCAAAATGTTTTCAATATTGGCAAGCAATTCTGCTTCCTGGAACGGTTTACCCATATAGTGCGTTACCCCCAAGCTAAAGGCACGTTCGCGGTGTTTTTCACCGGTACGCGAGGTAATCATGATAATTGGCAAGTCACGATGGATGTCATGGTGGCGTACCAGGTTGGTCACCTCAAAGCCATCCATACGCGGCATTTCAATATCCAGCAGCATCAGATCCGGTTTAACATTTTCCAGCTGCTCAATCGCATCGACACCGTCTTTGGCCGTGACCACATCAAAGCCCTGACGTTCGAGCAGACGTGACGTGACCTTACGTACGGTCACCGAGTCATCCACAATCATCACCAGACGACGGGTATCACGACGCTGTACTTCACGCGGTTCCATCACATGCTTGATGCGCTGGGTTGCCTGAATCTGACGGGCAATATTCTGACCATCCAGAATCAGACAGACCTGACCATCACCGAGAATGGTCGCGCCGGCAATCGAGCCCACGCTGGAGAACTGCTGCCCAATCGGTTTCATCACAATCTGGCCACGCGAACCAATCAGCTGATCGACCAGTAAGGCAATGGTCTGACCAGTATTGCCTTTAATCAGCAGCACCGGCAATGAATGTGCGATATTGCTTAAACGCGGCAATGGCTGATTAGCGACAAACTCGGACAGATAGCGCAACTTATAGTTTTGCTGATCAATCTTGAAGTAGTCATCTTTGCTGCTGAAGTAACTTTCCAGTGCAGAAGGTGAAATTCGTACAATACGGTCAATTTGCGCCAATGGAATTGCGAACTGCTGATCGCCAACTTTTACCATCAGGGCATCGGATACCGCCACTGTGGTCGGTACGCGAATACTGAAGGTGGTGCCTTTACCGAGTTCAGAATCGACCTCGACATGGCCGCCCAGCGCTTTAATTTCGCTTTGCACCACGTCCAGACCGACGCCACGACCTGAAATCTGGGTCACGGCTTGTGCGGTACTAAAGCCCGGATGGAAAATCAGCTGCAGGATTTCTTTCTTGTCCAGCTGCTGCTCTGGCTGAATCAGGCCAAGGCTCAGAGCTTTGGCGTGAATCTTGGTTTCATCAATCCCCTTACCATCATCGGTAAAGCTAATCAGTACATCAGTGCCCTGACGGCCAATGTTCAGCTCAATCTGGCCCACTTCCGGCTTCGCTGCCTGTTTACGTACAGCGGCATCTTCCAGGCCATGGTCCACCGCATTACGCAGCATGTGTTCAAATGGTGAAATCAGGCGTTCCAGAATGGTCCGGTCCAGCTCGCCTTCGGTATTGTGTACTACCAGCTCGGCAGGACGGTTTAAGGTCGATGAGGTCTGACGCACAATCCGCTGTAAACGTGGCAACATACGCGAGAACGGTACCAGGCGGGTGCGCATCAGGCTTTCCTGAATTTCTGCCTGAATCCGCGACTGTTGCAGTAACAGACCTTCGGCATCACGAATCTTGTCCGCCAGCGTGGTCTTAAAGTCCACCAAGTCCGATGCCGATTCCGCCAACGATTTCGACAGCTGGTTCAAGGATGAATACTGGTCCATCTCCAGCGGGTCAAAGTCGGTATAGCGTGAATGTTCATCACCATGTTTGGCAATAATCTGGCTTTCCAGCTCGCCTTCCATTCGGCGTAACTGATCGGCCAGACGTTTAATCGCCAGTTCCATTTCATTCAGGGTACCGCCCAGCTGACCCAGCTCCATCTCGATTCGCGAGCGGTTAATCGCGTTTTCACCCGACAGGTCAATCATCTTCTCAACCAGATCAGCCGAAATACGGATCATCTCATTGCTGTTATCCAGCTGTGCGGTTTCGCTCCATTCGCCCTGCATGGATGGCGGCTCGGCACCATCACCCTGCACAAATTCGAAGGTTTTGCTTGGCGCCAGCAGATCGGCGGTATTGAAGCGTTCTGGCAGCTGCGCCGTCGCATTGACGTATTCAATCGACTCCAGGCTGGCTTTCAGGCTATCAAAATTGCTGTAATCGCGCTGGAAGATGGCTTCTTTTAACCAAGCCACAGTGGTGTTGAGCAAGGCATCATAGGCATTGGAATTAAACTGATGCACCGCGAACTGTTCAAAGGTATTTTCCAGCTGATAGGCAATCACGGCCACCGGCTCGATTTCGGCCATACGCGCGCCGCCTTTCAGGCTGTGCGCAGCACGTTGTAACTGCAGCAAAATGCTTCGGTCACTACGATGGTCAAACCACTGCTTTAACAGGCTTTCTGTGGTGTCGAGCAGCTCTTCAGCTTCTTCCAGGAAGGTTTCTTCTACAATCGAATGCAGATTGTCTTCACCGTCATTTTCAGTAGTAGATACCGCATCTGTAGGGATGGTTTGCTCAGCCAGGGTCGGTGCATCTTCCAGTACCGGTTCGCTGCTGGTGTCTGGCTGCTCATCTTCAGGCGCAGTATAGGCTGTTTCTGCAGGTGCTGGCTGTTCCAGTTCAAACTCAAGTGCAGATGCATCAGACTGTTGTACATCTGCGCTAGAGGTTGCTTCAGCCGCCACTGCCAGCGATTCAGCTTCAACCAGTTGACCTTGGGCCAGTTCGCTAATATTTTCCAGAATCGCCAGTGATTCTTGCGCCGGATAATCGACCTGCTGTTCACGGATGGTCTGGATACGGTCCGCAATATTGTCCTGAACCAGACGGATAATCTGGATCAATGCGGTCGATGCGCTCATCTGACGGTTAATGATGCGCTCATAAATGGTTTCTAAATGGTGCGCAATCAGACCGATATGGCTGGCTGCAATCATGTTGGCACCACCTTTTAAGGTGTGCAAATGGCGCATCAGATTGTTCAGCGCAGCAGTATTGCTCGGGTCTTGGCTCCAGCTGTTAACATCCTGGTCAATACCCGTAAGTAACTCTTCGGCCTCTTCCAGGAAAATGTCCAGCAGGTCTGGATCAAAGTCCTTGTTGGCTTCAGCGCTATCCATGTATTGACGGTCAGCTTCCAGACGCTGTGACAATACGGCCAGATTCAGCCCGGCACCGGCTTCAACCGTTTCGGTTACAGCTTCTGTGGTATCAGTTTCTGGGCTTAGTGCTTCAATATCCTGCTGTACAAAGGCACTCAGGTTATTGATGATCTGCTGAGCATCTTCGCTTAAGCTGACGCGTTGCCCGGCAGCCAGGGTATCAAACAGATGGATAAATTCCTGATGCGCCTGTCCAAATAATTCAAAGGCATAATCGCTATGCAGCAGGCTTGGCTTGTCCAGCAAGGCCGCATAGGCCAGTTGTAATTCCTGGGTAAAATCATGAATACCCTGAGAGGCGCGGTTATCGGTACGCTCTACCAGCAGCTTCGCCTGATGGCTCAGGGTCTGGATATATTCCGGATATTCAGCCTGCGCACGCTGGTCAAATTCGAACTCAGCATCGAGCAACTGATCAATATTCAGTTCAATCAGCTTGGATACCAGACCTTGCGGATTCACTGACTCATCAACATCTTCCAGGCTAAAGCCGTAGTTCTGCCATGCAGTATTGAAGGTCTGATAAATCCGGTCCATGCCGGCACTGTCATTCTGCGGCAACAGATGCAGATAATCCCGCACAAATTCAGCATATTGCAGCAACAGTGCGGTTTCTTTAGAGGTCGATTCAATTTCATCCTGCAACAGGGTCTTGAACAGGTTTTCGACCTTGGAGCTGGCATCAAAAATCTGCTCGATGTGTGCCATGGATGAACTGCCGCGCAAGGTATGCAGGGCACGAATCAGGCCATTGTAATCTTGAGTTTTCAGCTCATCATGTGCCAGGAAGCGATCCACTGTTAACAGGTGTTCTTCCGCTTCTTCAATAAAGATGGCCAGTGTTTCAGCCGCTAACGGATCTTCTTCAATACTATCAGCCACAGCCAGCTCGGTGTCTACAGCAACCTGCTCATCAGTGCTTGCTGTATCAAACTCCAGACCAGTAATACTGTCGCTGGATGTTAGGCTGCTCGCCAGTTGTAGAAGTTCTTCTAAGGCCGGTTCAGGACTTAAATTTTGTTGTAGTTGTTGTCCTAATAGCACCAATGGACGCAGGTCCAGTGCCATCGGCTGGGCATGTTTAAAGCTTGGATAAAGTTTGTATTCAAAGACGTTCGCCACCGCGGTTGCAAACTGCTGCACCTGCGCTGACAGGGTCAGGCTACCGGAAATGACCCGGTTTAAGGTATCTTCAACCGTCCAGGCCAGCTCCCCTGCCGACTTGGCCCCAACCATACGTCCCGAACCTTTTAAGGTATGAAAATGACGGCGAATGGTGGTTAGCGTTTCCTGATCGTTAGGCTGCGTGGCCCATTGAGCCAACAGGTCTTTTAGCTCAACGAAGATTTCTTCAATTTCTTCAACAAAAATTTCTAGAATTTCTGCATCTTGATCAAGATAACTATCTTCAGGAAGCGCAGTCGTTTCAACTAAATTTTTTAATATTTCTTTCATAGCTAAGGCTTCTTATGTTTTCAGCGCCCAGCGGCACTCAAACTTAATTGTAACCATCACGTATAACCTAACCCTGAAGTTAAGCTGATCTTGTCGATGCTTGGCTTGATCTGTTTAAAACAGCGAGCTTCCCGAAAGAAGCTCTCTGTGGCTTCCTTAGTCCGGAAGTTTAAAGTCGGTTACAGATTCACGTAATGATTCTGCCATGCTGGCCAGTTCAGAAACCGAACGTGCCGTATCAAAGGTGGCCGTCGTGGTTTGCGACGTAATTTCCTGTACGACGTTCATCGTGGTCGCAATATGACCCGCCGAAGCCGACTGCAGTTTCGCAGCGTCAGAAATGTTGGCAATCAGTTTCGCCAGGTTATTCGATACAGTCTGAATTTCATCCAGTGCCACACCGGCATCCTTGGTCAAGTTCGCACCACGAACAACCTCAGAGGTGGTTTGTTCCATCGAAATTACCGCTTCGTTGGTATCGGTCTGAATGGTTTTAACCAGGGTTTCAATCTGCTTGGTTGCAGATGCTGAACGTTCCGCAAGACGCTGTACTTCGTCGGCTACGACCGCGAAACCACGACCTGCTTCACCGGCCATCGACGCCTGAATTGCTGCGTTTAAAGCCAGAATGTTAGTCTGGTCGGCAATATCGTTAATCAGGGCAACGATGTTACCAATTTCCTGCGAAGATTCACCCAGACGTTTAATACGTTTCGAGGTTTCCTGAATCTGCTCACGAATGATATCCATACCCTGAATTGAACGGTTTACAACTTCCGCACCATTCGATGCAATTTGTACTGAACGTTCCGCAACCGCTGCAGATTCTTCGGCGTTGGCAGATACCTGGTCAATCGACATCGCCATTTCGTTAATCGCAGCAGATGCACCGGCAATTTCCTGCGCCTGGTGTTCAGATGCTTCGGCCAGCTGGTTGGTAATTTCCTGAGTATTGGCGGTATAACGCGCTACTTCGTGAGAAGTTTCATGAATACGCGATACCAGGTCACGTAACTGGTCAATTGCGAAGTTAATCGAGTCGGCAATCGCACCGGTAAAGTCTTCCGATACGGTCGCGTATGAACGTAAGTCACCATCCGCCAGGTCGGCAATTTCATCCAGTAAACGTAAAATCGCGTTCTGGTTACGGTCATATTCGTCTTGCAGACGGGTTACACGTTGTTTATCGGATTGACCACGTAACGTCAGTAATTTGAATACCAGTACCAGGAAGACCAATAAGCTGGCAATTAACAGTACGGCCGGAATAATGACTGCCGGGCCTGCACCGCTGGATAATTTGTTTAACTGGTTTAACAGCTCATCTGACTGACTGAAAATGTCCGATGCAGCCTGACGTACACGTACAATCTGCGCCGAGTTATTTAATACCGTTGCCGATGCAGATTTTAAAACGTCATCATATTCAAACTGGATGCCTTCTAAAGCTTCACGTAGGCCTGGGTCCGCAATACGCTGTACACCGAGCTCTGCACTACCGTTCAGCTGGGCATTCAAGTAAGCACCGAATGTCTCGGTATCGGCACTGAAGTCATCGGCAGATTCACGCGAGTTTTCTGAACCGGTTAATACCGAGCTGATTGAACGCAGGATACGTTCTGCAATGAACACCTGGTTCTTGGCAATAACCACCTGGCTACTTGGCATGTCCTGACGTGCCATCTGGTCAACCATCAGGTTATATTCGGCCTGAATCCCCGGAATGGTTTCACTGATCGCGATGTTGGTGTCATACAGTTTGCTAATAATGGCCTGTTGCGAGCTGATCGCATCAATATTCTGAGAAACTTTGGCCCAGTCGGCTTCGACTTTTTCCAGCTCGGCCGAGTTACTGCCAATATCTTTTACCGTTTCCAGATTTTCTTTAAAGCTTTGTTGTGACTGGGTCAGCTTCTGGATCGATTCTTTGGTGCCTGAAGCAGTGGCTTCAGTGGCCTGACGTGAAATGGTCTGCGATAACAAACGTAATTCACCCAGACTCTGGGTTAACTGGTTGGTACGCGGTACGCTATAGAATAAAGACAAAAGACTGATAATCGAGACCAACAGCGCAACTGCGGCAATGAAAATAAGTGGCTTTGATTTATTGGTATCACCGAATACACGCGCAAACTGGTCAATTTGCGTCTGTAATTTTGCGACCGATGCCGAACCGCTTTTGCGGTTGGTTCCATCGCCTGAGTTTTTCTTTTTAAGTTTAAAGCCCATGCAGCTTCTCCCCGATTTTCGCCTTTATATATGCGTACGCGATAGTTAATTTATAAATTTTATAGATGCGTTCATAAATTTTGGGTTTTGCAATAAACGACTAAATAAGAAAATATGCCATTGCTGGTTATGCTGGTGGAAATACCCCTGACAATATTCTTGTAAATTACTATCTAAATCATTGTGTTTAGAAAAGAAACTTTTCTTATTAAAGTGTTGGATCCCCAAAACTTGATCTACAACCAAACCGACATAATGGTCTTGATGACTAATACACATTACTTTTTGAGTCGGTGAATAAGCACTGCTATGTCCAGAAACATAATGTGCCAAGTCTGAAACTGAGAGTAATCGGCCCCGGATATTGGCCAGTCCCATCACCCAGTTCTGGGTGTTAGGTACCGGCGTATATTTTGGTGGATAGATAACCTCAGTGACTTCCCCTAACGGGGCAACGAAATATTGCCCCATCATCTCAAACGCAATGCCAGACCATCGGTTTACTTCATTTTCAGTTGTAACGTAGTTTTTATTTCCCCGTTTAGACAACCGAAGTAATTCGATAAATCCATTTGCGGCCATAAGTTATCCTGCATTCAGGTGTTGATTAATAACATCTATTAATTGTTGTTCATCTACAGGTTTAGTCAGATAATCGCTGGCACCCTGACGTTTCCCCCAAACGCGGTCAGTGGCTTGGTCTTTGGTACTCACGATCACAATTGGAATATGCTTGGTGGTATCCCCACGGGCAATTTGACGGGTCGCCTGGAAACCGTTTACACCCGGCATCACCACATCCATCAGCACCAAGTCAGGAAGCTCGGCCTGTGCCATGGTCACCCCGTCTGCACCATTGGCTGCTTCAAGCACTTCAAAACCATGCTTGGTCAGAATTTCTTTGAAGCGGAATGTTTCTGTTGGAGAATCATCTACAATTAAAATACGTGCCATCTTTATATTCCCCGAGTTATGCGCTTACGTGATTACGAATCGCGTTTAAAAGCTCATCTTTACTAAAAGGTTTGGTTAAATATTCATCTGAACCCACCACGCGGCCTTTGGCCTGATCGAACAGACCATCTTTACTGGACAGCATGATGACTGGAATATTCTGGTAGTTTTGCGAGTTTTTAATTAATGCGCAGGTTTGATAGCCATCTAGACGTGGCATCATGATGTCAACAAAAACGATATCCGGATTTGCATCGGCAATTTTAGACAATGCTTCAAAACCGTCGACGGCAGTGACCACTTCATAGCCTTCACGCTGTAATAAAGTTTCAGCTGTACGACGAATGGTTTTTGAATCATCAATCACCATGACTTTTAGATTTTGGAGTTTATCGTCCATTTAATGACCCTTCCCATTTTGTTTGTACAAGCAATTCGGTGTAGTAGAATTTTATTTACATAATTATGGTTATTTTTAACATATCTTTACTTTAGGTTTCAATGAACAGTTTTTGCCCAAACCCACACTTTATAGAAACTTTGTATAACTGCTTCACACTTTTCCATGACCATTGATTTTTTTTTGTCTATTGTATTTTTTAAATTTCTGATTCTGGTCTAATATAACAGTTTAAAGACTTAAAAATAAGTAAATTAGTCAACTTTATCTCGGGGAAGCTTGTGCGTACTTTTTTTCAAAAAGCTCTCACAAAAAGGGCGCATACATCATTGTTCAGTAAATCGTTGCTGGGCCTGCTGCTGGCTTTACAGATAGGACAGCTGTCTGCCAATACCGACAACAAGCCGGCGTGGTATCGCTACTACGATAAAAACGGCGTGGCCAATATCAGCAGCAATGTTACGCCAAACCATATCCGCTATGGCTATGAAGCACTGGACCGCAACATGCAGGTGATTCAGCGTGCGCGTCCCTATAATAGCGAAACCGATGCCCGTCAGGCGCCACAACGTGCCGCGCAGGCCCGTCAGCGCGAGCAGGATTTAAAACTAAAACAGGCCTATACCAACAGTCATATTGCTACCCAGCAACGTGACAATGCGCTGGCACATATTAAAAAGCAGATTGCCTTTCAGCAGGAACAGTTAAAACAATTACAGAATGACCGGATTGTGTTTAAACGTCAGGAAATGGAATATCTGCGCAAAGTCAAACCGGTCCCGGAACAGCTGAAAAACAATTTAAACAACAACCTGACCAACTTAAATCAGAAAAGACAGCAGATTCAATCGTTACAAACGAGCTATCGAAAAACACAGGCAGAATACGACAGAATTATTACTCGCTTAAAAGCACTTGAATAAAGTGAAGTTTTTAATTGAATTGTCATGTGACAAGAAAAATAAGGATAAATATGCATGCGACCAGCACCGCGTATATCACATACTTCTACCCGTTTTCGTACGCCCCTACTCGGCCTCAGTACACTTTGCCTGTGCCTGCTGCTGACCGCCTGCCAGAACTCAGAACCGGAACAGGCCCGTAGCGAACCAGAAACCATTGAACTGATTCAGGATGATGTGGTGGCCGTACAAACCGGCGACTCGGTGTCCAAAACTGCCTTTACCGGCACCATCCGTGCCGTACAACACAGCAGCATTCAGGCACAGGTCACTGCCACCGCCAGTACAGTCAATGCGCAAGTGGGCCAGCGGGTTAGCAAAGGTCAGGTGCTGGTCCGTTTAAACAATCAGGATAATGCCGCACGTCTGGCACAAGCACGCGCCAACCTTGCCTCCACGCAGGCACAAGCCAATCAGGCCCGGGTGATGATGGAGCGTAAACGTCGCCTGCTGAATCAGGGCTTTATTTCCAAAGTTGAATATGAACAAAGTCAGGTCGATTATCGTGCCCAGCTGGAAAATGTCCGTGCCCAGCAGGCCAACGTCGATATTGCCGAAAAAGCCGACCGTGATGGCACCATTCTCAGCCCGATTAGCGGCGTGATTACCCAGCGTCAGGTCGAACCCGGCCAGACGGTTTCTGCCGGCCAGACCCTGTTTGAAATTGTCAATCCGGACCGGCTGGAAATTCAGGCCAAACTGCCAAGTGACCAGCAGTCTGCGCTCAAGGTCGGCCAAAAGATTGAATATAAAATTCAGGGCAATCCGGCCCAGCTGACCGCCACCTTAAGCCGGGTATCCCCGATTGCCGATCTGGCCAGCCGTCAGATCGAGTTTTTTGCCACACCCAATGAATCCATCAACTCGCTCAGCATCGGTGCCTTTGTTGAAGGCAATATTGTTTCATCCAACTCGATTTCTGGTCAGCTGATTCCTTTAGACACCATTCAGGATATACAAAACAAACCTTATGTCTGGGTCATTCGCCAGAACAAGATTGTCCGGGTTGATATTCACGTGCTCGAGCAGCGCTATAGTGACAATACCGCCATTGTAAGCGGATTGCAGGCCGGCGATTTAGTGAGTCGGGTCAAGTTTAGTCCGCAGAATGAACAGCAACCGGTCAGCATCAGCCAGACCGCCGAAAACGCCTCAGGATAGAAAACTATGTGGTTTACCCGAATTAGTGTCAAATATCCCGTTTTTACGGTCATGATGATGCTGTGTCTGATGGTGCTGGGTCTGGCTTCCTGGCAGCGTATGGGCGTTGAAGAATTTCCGGATGTCGATTTCCCGTTTGTGGTGGTCTATACCAACTATCCGGGCGCCTCGCCGGAAACGGTTGAATCTGAAATTACCAAGAAAATGGAAGATCAGATCAACACCATTTCCGGTCTCAAACAGGTAATTTCCCAGTCCAGTGAGGGCCTCTCCACCATTATTGCCGAGTTCAACTTGGAGGTATCTTCTGCCGTAGCAGCGCAGGATGTACGCGATAAAATTGCCAGTGTCACCGCCGAATTCCGTGATGAAATCCAGGACCCGGTGGTGGAGCGTTACGACCCGACGGCCAACGCGATTATGTCGATTGTGTTTGAATCCGAGCAGATGTCACTGCGTGATTTAAGTGCTTATCTGGACCAGCGCATTGTGCCGCAACTGCGCACTGTACCGGGGGTGGGAACAGTCAATTTACTCGGTGATGCACAGCGCCAGATCCGGATTGAAGTACAACCAGAAAAACTGCAAAGTTTCGGGATTGGCGTAGATCAGGTCATCAACACCCTAAAAGCAGAAAATGTTGAAGTGCCGGGCGGCACCCTGAAACAGGCCAACAGCGAGCTGGTGGTTGAAATTAACTCCAAGGTTATCCATCCGCTGGCCTTTGGGGACCTGATTATTGCCAATAAAAATGGTGCACCGATTTATCTGAAACAGGTCGCTGACATTCAGGATAGCCAGGCCGAGCTAGAGTCCAGTGCCTTTTTAGATGGCAAAACTGCAGTTGCGGTGGATATTCTGCGCAGTTCAGATTCTAATGTCATCGAGGTGGTCGATAATACCTATAAAGTGCTGGATGACCTTCAGCAACAATTGCCTGAGGGCACCACAGCCAAAGTGGTGGTCGACAGTTCCAAAGGCATTCGCGGCAGTATCCGTGATGTGGCCCGTACCATTATTGAAGGTGCAGCGCTGGCAGTACTGATCGTCCTGCTGTTTTTAGGCTCGTTCCGCTCCACCGCCATTACCGGCCTGACCCTGCCAATTGCCCTGCTCGGCACATTGACCTTTATCTGGGCCTTTGGTTTTACCATCAACATGATGACCTTGCTGGCCCTGTCTTTAAGTATTGGTCTGCTGATTGATGACGCGATTGTGGTGCGGGAAAATATTGTCCGTCATGCCGACATGGGCAAAGACCATGTTAGCGCAGCGCTGGATGGTACCAAAGAAATTGGTCTGGCAGTTCTGGCCACCACCCTGACCATTGTCGCGGTATTCCTGCCGGTGGCCTTTATGGGCGGGATTATTGGCCGTTTCTTCTATCAGTTTGGGGTCACGGTCAGTACCGCAGTTTTAATTTCCATGTTTGTCAGCTTTACCCTGGACCCGATGCTGTCGGCACACTGGGCCGAGCGTAAAAACCCCAACAAACAGCCAGGCCGGGTGAAACGTTTCCTGAACTGGATTTCCAACAAACTGGACAATCTTAGTCATGTCTATGAAAAGCTGCTGAAACTGGCCTTACGCTTCCGCCTGATTACCCTGCTGATTGCCGTAGCCTCGTTATTTGGCGCACTCGGTTTATCCAAACTGATTGGTACCGAATTTGTACCGGTGCCGGACAAAGGTGAAATCCGGATTAAGTTTGAAACTCCGGTGGATGCCTCGCTGGAATATTCACAAGCCAAACTGAAACAGGTCGATCAGATTATTCGCCAGCATCCACAGGTTATTTCTACCTATGGTTCGGTTAACAGCCTGACTGATCGCGGTAAAAACCATGTCAATTTACGCGTACGGGTTACGCCGCGCAATGAACGTGAACAAACCCTGACTGACCTGAATAATGAATTCCGTGAACGCCTGCAAACCGTGGCTGGCATTCGTGTCACCTCGGTGGCCTCGGCGGATGAAACCGTATCAGGCGGGCAAAAACCGGTGATGATTTCGATTAAAGGGCCGGATTTAAACCAGCTACAACAGATTTCCGACCGCTTTATGCTGGAAATTGCCAAAGTAGACGGTATTGTCGATCTGGAAAGCTCCTTGAAAGAACCGAAACCGACACTGGAAGTGCAAATCAACCGGGTACTGGCCAGTGATTTAGGCCTCTCTGTGAACCAGATTGCCAACGTGATTCGTCCGCTGATTGCCGGCGATGACGTCACCACCTGGCAAGATGAAAACGGCGAAACCTATGATGTAAATGTCCGTCTGACTGAAGACCGCCGCAGCCTGCCGGGTGATGTCCAGCAAATGTCGCTGACCTCACAAAAAACCGATGCCAATGGTCAAGCCATTCTGGTGCCGTTGGCCAGTGTGGCCAGCTTTGAAGAAAACCTCGGCGCTTCACAGATTAACCGTCGTGATCTGGCCCGTGAGGTTCTGGTCGAAGCCAATACCGCAGGTCGCCCAGCTGGTGATATTGGCCGGGACATTGAAGCCATTCAAAATAACTTTGAATTGCCGCCGGGTTACAGCTTCGATACCCAAGGTTCCAATGCTGATATGGCTGAATCTGCGGGTTATGCACTGACCGCCATCACCCTGTCGATTGTGTTTATTTACATTGTGCTGGGCTCGCAATTTAACAGCTTTATTCACCCAGCTGCGATTATGGCCTCGTTGCCACTGTCGCTGATTGGGGTGTTTTTGGCGCTGTTCCTGCTGAACTCCACCATGAACCTGTTCTCGATTATCGGGATTATCATGCTGATGGGACTGGTCACCAAGAACGCCATCCTGCTGATCGACTTTATTAAAAAGGCCATGGACAGAGGTGAGCCGCGTTATGAGGCGATTATTCAGGCCGGTAAAACCCGTTTACGCCCGATTCTAATGACCACGTCTGCCATGGTAATGGGCATGGTCCCGCTGGCACTCGGTCTGGGTGAAGGCGGCGAACAGAGTGCCCCCATGGCCCATGCGGTAATTGGCGGGGTGATTACCTCGACCCTGCTCACGCTGGTGGTGGTGCCCGTCATCTTCACCTATCTGGATGATTTCAAGAATTTCATGCTACGCCAAAGCCGCAAACTGATGTCTTGAGCCAGAAGAAAACACAATGAGGTGACATTCCGAATGTTCACCTCATTTTTTTATCGTATAATCTCTGCTTTCACGATTAATTATCAGGACAGTTTCCATGCGCGCGAGTCGCTTTTTGTTTGCTACGTTAAGAGAAACCCCAAATGATGCTGAAGTGATTTCACATCAGCTCATGTTACGTGCGGGGATGATCCGTAAATTGGCTTCAGGTCTGTATACCTGGTTGCCGATGGGGGTACGCGTATTAAATAAAGTCGAAGCGATTGTCCGTGAAGAAATGAACCGCGCCGGCGCTTTAGAAACCTTTATGCCAGTGACCCAGCCTGCATCGTTATGGGAAGAATCAGGCCGTTATGTGCAATATGGTCCGGAATTACTGCGTTTTACCGACCGTCACAACAACCCGTTTGTGCTGGGCCCAACCCATGAAGAAGTGATTACCGATCTGGCACGTACTGAACTGAAAAGTTACAAGCAGCTGCCAATGAACTTCTATCAGATTCAGACCAAATTCCGTGACGAAATCCGTCCACGTTTCGGGGTAATGCGTTCACGTGAATTCATCATGAAAGATGCCTATTCTTTCCACGTTGATCAGGCTTCTTTGCAAGAAACCTATGATGTCATGTATGACACTTACTGCCGTATCTTTAGCCGTCTTGGTCTGGATTTCCGTCCGGTACAGGCCGATACCGGTTCAATTGGTGGTTCAGGTTCCCATGAATTCCACGTTCTGGCAGACAGCGGTGAAGATGATATCGCCTTCTCGACTGAATCAGATTACGCAGCCAATATTGAAATGGCGGAAGCGATTCTGGTCGGTGAGCGCGCAGCGCCAAGCCAAGCCTTAACTGTTGTAGATACTCCAAATCAAAAGACCATCGCGGATGTATCAAGCTTCCTCGGTACGGATCCTGCACATTCTGTTAAAGCTTTACTGGTACAAGGCATTGCCGATGAAAATGGCACTGTTCCGGTGATTGCCCTGTTCCTGCGCGGCGACCATGAACTGAATGAAATTAAAGCTGAAAAGCATCCTTTAATTGCAGCGCCATTAACCTTCGCCACTGAAGAGCAAATTGCTGCGCTTGGCCTGACCACTGGTTTTGTGGGCCCACAAGGTCTAGTTGAAAAAGGCATGACCGTGATTGTCGATCGTGCTGCTTCTGTCTTGTCTGACTTTGTTGCAGGTGCCAACGCCGCAGATCAACACGCTACGGGTGTGAACTGGGAGCGTGATGCACAGTTTACTGAGGTCTATGATCTTCGTAATGTGGTGGAAGGTGATCCATCTCCAGATGGTAAAGGTGTACTTCAAATTAAACGCGGAATTGAAGTGGGCCATATTTTCCAGCTGGGCCAAAAATATTCTGAAGCACTGAACTGTAAAGTGTTAGGCGAAGATGGCAAACCATTTGTAGTAACCATGGGCTGTTATGGTATTGGTGTGACCCGTGTCGTGGCTTCTGCAATTGAACAGAATTATGATGAGAAAGGGATTATCTGGCCAGCTGCCATTGCTCCGTTTGAAGTCGCAATTGTACCAATGAATGCACACAAGTCACCGCGTACATTAGAAGCTGCGGAAGCCTTATATGCAGAATTAAGTGCTGCCGGTTATGATGTACTACTGGATGACCGTAATGAACGCCCAGGAGTGAAATTCTCTGATCTGGAGTTAACCGGTATTCCACACCGTATTGTGATTGGTGAAAAAGGCTTAGATGCGGGTACTTTTGAATATAAAGGTCGCCGTGATGCTGAATCAACCAACTTAAGCAAAGATGAGTTATTGGCGAAGCTCGCAAAATAATAAGTCTTTGTATATAAAAAATCCCGCTTCAGCGGGATTTTTTAGTTTTAAGGCTTAGCAGAATTTCATACTGCCATAGCAATTACGGTATGGTTGCTCAAGCATTGTAATATTCCCTTGAGCAGCCAAACCGGTTTGTACAATATTGGACATTAAGGTAGTTAAAGGCTGATTAATATTAATCGTAAAAGCATCTTCTAAATACATTGACCATCCCTTGGTTGCTTTTGCATCCTCAGCAAAACCAGGGAAACGAATACCATTCCCTAAAGAAGTTAAGGCAATACCAAACAAGTTAGAGTCAACATCAATTTGATGTACATTGCCTAAATTATAAGGCAAGACATAGGCATTTAATAAATTAGTGAGTTTAGTACTATAAGCACCATCCAGCTCCAAAGTACCTTGCTCAGGAACAGGAAGATTTAAACCTTTTAATGTTTCCTGTTTCATATAAATTTGAATTCCTGTACGTAATAAAGGCAATAACGTATTTCCAATCGTTTCTGTACCAATAGCACTACACTTGCCAGGATCATGACCGGTACACATTTGGTTAATTGTCAGATTTTGTACAACATCATCGACCAAGCTTCCTAATTGCAAACCATGGATTTGTACTTGGGTCATACGATTTCCGTTTGCGACAATACCTAAGTTTTCCCGTTGAGCTGCTGCTGTATTAATCGTCTGGTCACGATATTCCACAGTTACAGCACCCAAAATATTAAGGATTTCAGCATTTTTAACCCCTAAATATGCACTTGCTTCATATTGTTGCTTTTTCCCACCACCAAGAAAACCATAATCACCAACGAAATCTTGAGAATACTTTGAAGCATCTGCTTCGGAACAGTTTGCTGTTCCCTGCTTACAGGTAACCGCCACATTGGTTTGTGCCTGAATATATAAATTATTGATTCCAGTTAAATAACCACTAAAATTATTCATAGCACCAATGCTCATCGGGCCTTGGGCTTTATCCGCACCCACTCTTACCCCGACCACTTCACGAGTTGCAGCCTGGTCGCCTCCTTTGATCGCAAATTGGAAAAAGGGATTCGTTAAGACAAAATCTCTTAACTCTTTTTGATTACTTAAACTGTTATCAAAATCTTGACCTTTGGGCTGTCCTGCAATATTGGTAGGTAAGGTAATACAATTTCCACTCGCACCCACCACACAGCCCAATGACAGTGCAGAGATATCAATATCACAAGCACCCGCACCATTTTCACCGCCACAGCCAAGTTGCAAGGATTTAATATTGGCATTTAGTGATAACTCAGCATCAATTCCCAGTTTAAAAAAATCTAAACCTTGACTAGCATCTGTCTCTTTCACGACAGAAAATAGAGCCTGTCCTGTCACATCCGATAATTCAGCATCTTCAAGCACAGATAAGGCATGACTTGTGTTCGTCATGGATAAAGCTGAACCTATAAGAGCCCACATTATTGTTTTTTTCATACTCAAATCCTTAAGCTAATTTCATCTACTTAGCGTGGTGTGATCCCTAAAGTGCTACGCATATTGCCACCAGGAATGGCAAAATCAGCAATTTTTTGCATCGTTCCAGATGGAGACATCGCCATTTCTGCTTTAAAAGCTTGTCCCAATCCAGACTGCATTGTCGCTTTATAATTAAAGTTCACCTGATTATCTAAGACCACCGTATCTTGTTTCACTAGAACACGGGCATCTAAACCAACATGACCTTGCATTTTGTTTAAATTTACACTGGAGGTTTTAGTCCCGACGCCATTCCGGTCTTCATTAATCAGGCTGATATAACTGCCCAAAACACTTGGATTATCTTTATCTGTCTCTGCAATCGGATTAAATTCAAAATTTGCTTTTAAAGATAAAAAATTAGTATCGGGTGTGGCATTCGTGGACTCAAGACCAGGAATAATCATAAGTTCACCTTTACCATCAAGCTTGAAGGCTAAAGAAGCCAAGATGTCATCTTTTCTGGCAAAGTTATCGATAGGAACTACCCGGTTCTGACATTCTACTTCAGCACAGTTATATAAAGAGCCTGGCAACTGACCAATTGCAATTTCAGCTTTTGCAGCCAGCAGCAAGTTATCTGCCTTGACATAAATGCCATCTTCTTCAAAACCAATCACCCCATCCGATTTCAGGTACGCATCTATATTTCTTAGGCCCGCATAATAGTTGACTTCTTCACCACTGTATTTACCGGTCGCACCATCAATAATCAGAATAGAGGTTGTACTTGGTGCGCCTGTTTTCTGGTCAATACCATAGCCTTCCGTCGAAAGTGCCAGGTTATAGCCTAAACCAGAACGGTCAACACCATTACGACTATAATTTTTTGCATACAAAGCCAGGTTGGTATTTAAGTTAAAGATTGGAATACCAATCCCCCACTCGCCAGAAGTTGCGGTAATGGCATCAATCGAGTTATCTGAAATGAATCTGGCCTTACGCGCGATGGCCTGAAAGTCCATGCCTCGCACCGCAATAAGCGCTAAATTCTGTGCATTCTGATCAGGGCTAATGTTATAAATCAATTCTAGAGTATTACTGCCCAGCACCTTTTGCATATTCTCATTGATAATAAAGTTTAAAGATTTGGCCTGAACGGTATTAATAAAAATATCACCAAAATCAATATAGGCGTTGCGTTTAGTCAAGTCATCAACATTATTACTATCACGTACTGCAAGTGGCGATAAGTTAGAAAATTCAATTGCATAGCTGCCTGTACCTGTATGCCCAATCTCGAGTGTAGTCGGAGCCCTGCCATTGAGTAGCGGGTTGCCTTCTCGGGTAAATTCGGCAGACATACCCAGATGTAAACCACCCGGACCGGCTATATCATAACCACCGGCTTGCCGTGTTGTTTCAGTCAAATCGCCTGAATTACGACTAACCGTATTAAACTTCCCAATTCCAGCCTGGTTGGCATTAATAAAGAGCTTACCGTTGGTCACTGCTCCAGAAGCCCCCATACGAATCAGGTTATTCTGGCTTCCCTCTGGACCATAACGTAAATCGATATTCACCCCTGGATTGGTTGCTCCTGACCGGTTATCGGATACATTGGTCAGATCTTCTACCCGCCCTAAATTTACAATATGGTCTTGGCCAGTAGGACTGTTTTTAGTTGCCAGCACAATCCCTTCATCCTGATCCAGATACATATATCCATCTGCAGACAGTTTAAAGTTAAAATCTTTTAAGGTCAGGTTCTGGCCATTTAGACCATAAGAAATACTGGCATTTTTAAGCTCAAAATCTAAATGAGCCAGATCATTCCGGTTAAATAATCCATTACTGGTAATTAGGTTAAAACGTAGTGGTGAAATAGTATGAAAGCTTAAAGACCCCAGGTTCTGATCCGTTTGGTTATCACCACAGTTCGGCTCACAAATGAGCATGATGTTCTGAACCGTAGATTTAAATGGTGAAATACTCGCCTGGATATGCATGCCGACACCATTTGCTGTGGTACCAACGTCAACATCAAGGGTACTTTTAATATTCTGCCCCCCTGAGCTGAGCACTTCAACATCATGCATCCCCAGTTTCATACTGCCGGTATTGTGATAGTCCACCCAGTTCAATTGATCAATTGTCACCTTCGAAACTTCATGGGTAATGGAAATACCATCCTGCCCGGTCACCTGACTGAGACTATGATCAGAAATAGGCTGTAGTGCGTATGCCTGCTGAGCTAAACAGATAGATAAGGCAAGTACATTTAATTTTATTGTTTTGTTCATTTCAATGTCCTTTTGAAATCCCAACGCTTAACAGCGGCTGGTTGCAGCTCCTGAGCAGTTATAACTGAAAATTTTGATATCTCCTGACAGATGCAAGTTGCCATGAACATTCAGTCCCATAAATCCCTGTTCCTGTCCCTGATCAAATGAAGGAACCTGAGAACCATTGTTATAGGTGGTATATCGGGTATTGTTTAAATAACCTTCATTACCTGACTCAACCGCCAGACTCGCAAAACCTAGATTCCTGATTTTCAGAGGATGCTGATCATAAAATTTAAGCAGCATCGCTGTTTGTGGATTTTTATCCTTATTAATAATGGTGGTGCCTTCCAAGGAGAATTTATCAATCTGAATCGTGCCTTGAATCTGTTTAAACACCAGCCACTTCTGACCATTTTCATCACGATGATTATTGGGAGAAAAAGCAAAACGGCATAACACATCATTGCTACATTCATACTGATAATTTGCCGTAGTGACCTCACCATTACTGAGTTCGGAAATATTCTTGAGACTCATGTCATTGGCATATTTATGGTTTAAAGAAAGCGTCCAGCTTAAATCGGCACCGCCCTGCCCGACCGTATTTAACAGTTCATCTTGATTTAAACTGACCAGTTGAGCAGAACTGAATGTGCTGACACAAAGAGCCAGTGGAAAGCAGATTTTTTTCAGCATCTCAAATTCCCTCTTATAGTCCCGTGGTCTTAAACTTCAAGTGCTGGATCAGCACACCATCAATTGCCACCGAGCCCAAGTTTACAGGTGCTGTAGTTGCATGCGGACTTCTAAATACCACACCGGTAGAATTACTCGCAGTGTTGGCTTTTAACAGATTCGTGGTCGGATCACGTGTCACACTACCAATTGAAATACTGCTATGTGTTGCATTGGTTCCCTGATAGTTGGTGGTTCCTGCCCCTGAAAGTACTTGGGAAATATTAGAGCCACAATAAGCAACATTACAGGTTGAGCCTTTATAGTCAGCAGGGTTGATCTCGGTGTTATCACCATCAATATCGGCATAATAGGTATAAATCTGTTTATAAATTTCAGGGACATTCGGAATGCGGGTCACTTCTAAAATAATATTCTGGCCTTCCGAGCCCAAAATAAACGGTTGGTGCATATTGCCGAGCACTAAATTGATGTTAGGGCTATACAAATACAAACCCTCTTCAGCATGGAAAATTGGGGCTAAAGAACGGTCGAGTGCAGGCGTAACCGCGGTACCATCATTGAGGGTTGCTGTACTTATACGCAAACCTCTGGCATTGAGCAGTTCTTTATTGGCCTGGGTATTTTCATAAATTAGAGCTTCAGGATTATCATTGGTATTCAGACGGATAAGACTGGCCATACCTAAAGTCTGACTTTCTACCGCATTGGTAGAAGGCATGGTTTGAAACAGTCGAACCTGTGAACCACTTAGGCTTAGACCATTGGCCACCAATTGCAAACGAATTCGCTGATTTTTTAATAAGTCAGGATCATTGACCGCATCGGTCGTGACAGGTGCCCCCGTAATTGGGTCCACCTTGTTACTTGAGTTCCAGCTGCGTGAAAAAGCATCTAACCAAAGCCCAAGTTTAATATTATTGTCCTGATCATCAGCATCCACTTTGGCCAAAGGAGCTTCTAAAGAAATATAACTGATATCGGCCGCTGCATTCGCACTGTCAAATTGACGGATATTTTCGGCTGTACCAGCGCGAAATAACCAGGGATTCGCAGCACTGCCCCAATCAAACCCCTGATTACTATAGCGCTGGTTCATATTGTTATTGGTTTCAGAGAGCGCCAGACCATAAATAAAAATATCCGCTTTGGTTCTCTGATTGGCAGCATCAGTCTGACTGAGGGTTAAATTATCGTAATTTTCACCTACCGGAATGATGCGAATAAAACCGGTGTCATATTGTTCCGGATTATCGAGATTACGGGTATAACTTGATGCCGCAGACACATCATTCGGGCGCTGAAATACCATTTTGAAATTTTCAGGAAGCAAGGCAATCCCTTCACCTGTGGTATTTGCCAGATGTTCATCGGATAGATTCTGTAAAGCATATGCAGGAGAACTTAGCAACATCCCGACCAAGGCAGCTAAGCAACTTTTTCTAAAATTTAGGCCAATTCCATATTCAGTCATCTCGACCATCCTATTCCCAGATGCTCCGCATCATTCTTTTATTTATCCAGAACTTGGCTATTTATTTATGTGTTTTTATCCTTAAAAACATGCGATTACCAAGTCATAATTGTTGTTCATTATGCGTAATAATTTATCAATTGCAAAAAAATACGGGCCAAAAAGCCCGTTTTTCCGATGAATGAATTGGAGAAAAAACAAGCGAGCACAACGGCTCGCTTGTTTTTATTTTAAGTTTCCACTATCAGGCTTTCGGTAAGGTTACCCCGGTTTGGCCCTGATATTTACCACCACGATCTTTATAGGAGGTTTCACACACTTCATCTGATTCAAAGAACAGCATCTGTGCAACGCCTTCACCCGCGTAAATACGTGCAGGCAGGTTGGTGGTATTAGAGAATTCCAAGGTCACATGCCCTTCCCACTCTGGTTCGAGCGGCGTGACATTGACAATAATACCGCAGCGCGCATAGGTCGATTTGCCCAGACATACGGTTAAAACATTACGTGGGATACGGAAATATTCAACTGTACGCGCCAAGGCAAACGAGTTTGGTGGAATAATGCAGACATCCGATTCAATATCAATAAAGCTTTTTTCATCAAAGTTTTTTGGATCAACAATAGCAGAATGGACATTGGTGAATACTTTAAATTCACGTGCACAACGGACGTCATAACCATAACTTGAAACGCCATAGGAAATCAGTTTGTTGCCATTTTCATCAAATCGAACCTGATTATGTGCATACGGTTCAATCATGCCGTGTTTTTCGCTCATTTCGCGAATCCAACGATCAGACTTAATTGCCATTTATTTCTATCCAAAAGCGAATGTTTTACTGCGCTGTACTTTAACTGAAATCGGCACCAATGGAAATAAGCAGGCATGAAGTCGACTTTTCTGCCTGCTGCAGATGGGGCGTTTAAAGTCTTAAAAGCGCAGAATAACTTAGTGGAATTGAAAAACTGAACAGCAGCAAGGATGCTGTTTTTTGCAGATTGGCCGGATTAAGCCAGCGGATTTTATTGCTGGCCAAAAAGGAACCAATCAGGGTCCAGAAAAATGCAATGGGAATAATCAGGATCAGAAACATCAGAAACATCAGAAACATCAGAATATGTGCCACATAATGTGCGGCGCTGGTCCAGGCGATGGCCGGAAAAATTGCAGAAGCAAACAGCAAGGCCTTCGGATTTAGTAAAGTGGCCACAAACAGTTCACGCGCGCGAATGGTCGGCTGCTGAAACTGCTGTTCGACATTGGCAGTACGCCACAACTTGATGGCCAGATAAATGATATAAACCGCACTAAACAGTTTTAGCACAGTGGGCAATAACGGTAACTGGCTCGACACCTGCCCGATTAGCATGCCCCATAGAGTAATGGAAATCAGATAACCAAAGGCTTCGGCGGGAATTAAATGAAAATATTTACGGATGCCAACCTGAATTCCGGAAGAGGCCAGCAAGGTGTTGGTTGGGCCAGGTGTCAACAAGATGGTGATCACCAAACCAATAAAAAACCATGAAATCATAGCCAGCCTCATGCGCGAATGCTGCAAATGTAATGGAGTTGCAAGGCATAGGCAAAAAATAAATTGCAACTGGCCTCATTGTGCAGCAAAACAGATAAATTCCTCAACTAAAAACACAGTCAATTACAATATATTTATCATTAATTATCATAAGCTTAAAAACATATTAAAGAATATATAACAGTCATCAAAACTGGGCCGTTCATCTCTAATGTATCAAGGGTTTTTAGTCCATTTTTACTCTCCCCCAATTGTATAAATGCGTAAAAAAACTGTTCAAGTTCAAATTATTCGGTTAATTTTTAACTCAACAAGCTGCCTTAACCAGAATAACCAGAACCAGCTTTAAGTTTGAAATCTTTCAATATTTCAACAATGGATGACGATAATAATCACAGGAGAAGTCAATGAAAAAATGGACGCAACTGACCTTACTGACGCTGGCCTTAGCTGGTGTAAGTGCTTGTTCCAATGATCCAGGCCAGAACAACACCCAGGCCGATCCACAAAGCAGTGCCGCTGCTGCCGACAAACTGCAAACCCGTTTTGTCAGTATTGCCACGGGCGGTGCCTCCGGTCCCTATAACGTGATCGGGACCAGTCTGGCCGAACTGTATAACAAAACCTACGGCGTTAATTCCAAAACCCAGACCACCGGCGCTTCGGTTGAAAACCTGAACCTGCTAAAACAGAATAAAGTCGAAATGGCTTTTGTGATGAGTGACAGTCTGACCGAAGCCATTCAGGGCACAGGCAGCTTTAAAGATAAAATTGGCAATGTGCAGCAAATTGCGGCTTTATATCCTAACTATGTGCAGATTGTGGCTTCAAAAAAATCCGGGATTCGCTCTATTGAAGATTTAAAAGGCAAACGTATTGCCGTGGGTGCACAAAACTCCGGGGTTGAAGTTAATGCGCGTACCCTGCTGAATGGTTTTGGGATTAGCTATGACGATGTCAAAGTCGATTACCTAGGTTATGCCGAAGCCGCCGATGCCTTAAAAGGTGGCAAACTGGATGCGGCCTTCCTGACCAGTGGTATTCCAAATTCATCATTGATGGAACTACAGCAGAGTTTTGATCTGCAACTGGTGAGTATTAATGCAGACAAAGTCAAACAGATTGCCCAGAACCAGTCTTACTTCCTGCCGATGGTGATTCCAAAAGGCACGTATGGCAATACAGAAGATGTGCAGACCGCGGCCATTATGAATGCCTTGGTGGTACGTTCCGACCTGTCTGAAGATGATGTGTATAAGCTGACCAAAACCTTCTTTGACAATTTAGGCAATTTGGCAAATGCCCATCAGGCCGCTACCGATATTACTCTGGAAAAAGCCCAGCAAGGTCTGGTTGCACCGCTGCACCCAGGGGCGAAACGTTATTATGATGAGGTGGCAGCACCTTAATGTTCAGCCATAAAAGTGCAGTTTGGGCTGCACTTTTTCTGTTGATGCTGATCATCCTGCTCGGCTTGTGGTTTCCGCAAAGTTATACCCTGGTCAAGATTGAAGAGAGTCACAAAGGCCATAACACCAGCTGTGTGATTCGCCCGCAACAGTTTCAGTTGCAGTGGCAACATTCGGTAGAAAAAACCCGCTGGCAGGAACATTATCAGCGTGAAGATCAGCATTTTATTTTAACGCATACCGACCTGGTGTCCTTTGGTGCCGGTACACCGGATCATTATCCTGTGCTGCGCCAAGCCAATGGCCAGGTACGTATGCAGGTCAATCATCATTTAAAAGAATTACATTGGACCATTTCACGCCGTATGCAAGGACAGCTCCAGATCAATCAGAAACGCTGGCCCATAGCCGAAGATTTTCCTGATTACACGGTGGTGCATTTTTCGGTACAGCAACGACCGTTCTGGAAATGGTGGGGTCAAGGAGACTGCGTATGACACAACAAGAAAAAGTAACCATTGAACAGCTGGATGAAAAAGAACAGCAGGCCCTGCTGGAAAAATTTGACCGGGAATCGGTCACGCGCCAACCTCTTAGCAAATCGGTCAGCTGGTTTATTGCCGCGATTGCCATCAGCTATTCGCTGTTTCATCTGTTTATTACCTTTAACCCGCTTCCAGAACTGCTACAACGCTCGGCGCACGTGGCCATTGGTCTGGTACTGGTGTTTTTACTTTATCCGGCACGACAGTCCAGTTCCCGCCAGCATGTGGTCTGGTTCGACTGGATTCTGGCCCTCGCCTCTCTCGCTTCATTTTTATATTTATGGAAAGAATATCAGGCCATTATGACCACCCGCGGCGGGATTCCCAATGTACTGGATATTGTGTTTTCAATTATGACCGTGGTGCTGGTAGTGGAAGCAGCACGACGGGTCATGGGCTGGATGCTGCCAATTCTCGGGCTGATTTTCCTGGCTTATCCTTTTATCAGTCATTTTAACTGGATGCCAGAACGGTTGCTGACCCGGCCTTATACCGTGAGTGATATTTTCGGGCAGATGTATCTGAAAACCGAAGGCCTGTATTCATCGGCGATTGGCGCATCGGTGACTTTCATTTTCCTGTTTATTTTATTTGGCGCCTTTCTGGCTAAATCGGGGATGGGCAAATTATTTAATGATCTGGCCATGGCCCTGGCCGGGCATAAACAGGGTGGCCCGGCCAAGGTGGCGGTTATTTCCAGTGGCTTTATGGGCAGTATTAATGGTACGGCAGTGGCCAATGTGGTCGGTACCGGTTCCTTTACCATCCCGCTGATGAAAAAGATTGGTTATCACAAAAATTTTGCCGGTGCGGTAGAGGCCAGTG
Organism: Acinetobacter sp. YH01025; assembly: GCF_013420185.1. Classification (NCBI taxonomy): domain Bacteria; kingdom Pseudomonadati; phylum Pseudomonadota; class Gammaproteobacteria; order Moraxellales; family Moraxellaceae; genus Acinetobacter; species Acinetobacter sp. YH01025. Next base: position 179,464 of record NZ_VOYR01000002.1, read on the forward strand.
CTTCGGTCGGCGGACAGATTTTACCGCCAGTGATGGGCGCCAGTGCCTTTATTATGGCGGAAACCACCGGCGTCAGTTATGGCACCATCGCCCTAGCCGCGACCCTGCCGGCGCTGTTGTATTATTTAGGCGTGATGGCCCAAGTCCATTTTCGTGCCGGGAAAGACAACCTAAAAGGGGTACCCAAAGCAGATTTGCCCCGGGTTAAAGAAGTGCTGAAAGAGCGCGGACATTTGCTGATTCCAATTGTGGCGCTGGTGTTTTTCCTGTTCCAGTCAATTCCGGTCAGTTATGCCGCAGTGTATACCATTGTGCTTACGGTTATTGTGGCAGCCTTTAGAAAATCTACCCGCATGGGAATTCGGGAGATTCTGGATGCCCTGGCCGATGGTGCCCGGCAGTCTTTATCTGTGATGGCGGCCTGTGCAGTGGTCGGAATTATTATTGGGGTGGTCAGCCTGACCAGTTTCGGTACCGTCATGACCTCATCTATTATGAGTATTGGTGCGGGCAGCCTGTTCCTGACCCTGTTCTTTACCATGCTGGCTTCCATGATTCTGGGCATGGGCCTGCCTTCGATTCCGGCCTATATCATTACCGCGACCATGGCTGCGCCGGCTTTGGCCCATTTTGATATTCCGACCTTGGTAGCGCACATGTTTGTGTTCTATTTTGGTCTGTTTGCCAATATCACCCCGCCAGTGGCGCTGGCCGCCTTTGCCGGTGCCGGGATTGCTGGCGGCGACCCGATGCGGACCGGTTTTCAGGCACTGAAACTGTCACTGGCCGGTTTTATTGTGCCGTTCCTGTTTGTATATAACCCGGCCATGCTGATGATTGATACCACCAATGTGGCCGTTAATGCGCGTGAATTTGCCTTCCCGGCCTGGACCACCATTGTCAGCATTACCGTGACTTCGGTTATTGGGATTCTAGCCTTGGGCGCGGCGGTCGAGGGCTATTTCAAAACCGGTTTAAACTGGTTCTGGCGAATTTTCATGGGGGTGGGTGCCTTAATGATGATTATTCCGGAAACCTATACCGATATTGCCGGTACCATCATGGTGGTGATTGCAGTGGCTGTTAATGTGCTGCAAGCCAGAAAGCAAAAATCGACGCCATCCGGTTTATCATCTGCCTAAAATAAAAGCCCAATCTGAAGATTGGGCTTTTTTCTATTCACTACATTACAGAATTAAAAAATCCGGTTCTGGTCTTTGTCTGCTTTTGGCAGTTTATCCATGATTTTCTGGGCAATTTCCCGATAGCTGTCGGCTGCATCATCTTCGGCAATCACAGACGGTTTACCGGCATCGGCATTTTCACGAATCTGTACATTCAGCGGCAAACGGCCCAGTAATGGAATATCGTATTGCTCGGCCAGTTGATCGCCACCACCGGTCCCAAAAATTTGCTCTTCAAAACCACAGTTAGAACAGATGTGCGTCGACATATTTTCAATCACACCTATCACCGGAATCTGTACACGGTTAAACAGCTCAATGCCTTTGGTCGCATCCATTAAGGCTACGTTTTGCGGTGTAGTGACAATTACGGCACCCGTGACCGGAATACGCTGCGCCAGGGTTAACTGGATATCACCGGTTCCCGGCGGCATATCAATCACCAGTACATCTAAATCTGGCCACAAGGTCTGATTGAATAACTGCATCAGGGCACCCGTAGCTTTTGGTCCACGCCAAGCCACCGGGGTATTATGATCACCAGTTAAATGACCAATCGACAGCACCGCCATCCCATAAGCATCTAAAGGCACAAAATGCTCGGCTTCAATCATCGGGGTTTGGCCGGCATTGCCGAGCATGGTTGGAATACTCGGGCCATAAATATCGGCATCCAATACACCCACTTTCAGACCCAGCTGTTGCATCGCCAAGGCCAGATTAACGGTAGTGGTTGATTTTCCAACCCCACCTTTACCGGATGACACCAGAATTACGTTTTGAATACGTGGATGTTTTGGCACATCACGCTGCTGCGGTGCAGCTTTTTGAATTGGCGCTTCTTCTTGCTGGGGTTGATAGTTGGCATTGGCTTGCTTGAGCGCATCTGAACTTGCCGAAGCATCGACCACAGGTGGCAGACTGGATTTTGCTGCAACTTGTGGCTTGCTGGAACAGCTTTCACCTTCGGCATGGTTATGACCACAGCCGCCCTCTTTTTTCGCCCCGGTTTTTTGCTGCACCACATGCAGATTCAGTTCCTTGATGCCGCATTGCTCGAGTGCATCGGCCAGTTCATCATGAATCTGCTGCAAATACTGTTTTTCTTCCGGATAAGTATTGATGGTTAATTGCAGGATTTGTCCCTGTACATTGACCTGAGAAATACGCTCTTTGAGTGCGTTTTGGGAAGCAGGAAGTACATAGTTTTGCAGTACCTTCTGGATTTCTTCCTCTTTCACCTCCTGTGCAGGAGCAAAGACCGATTTTAGTGAAGAAAGCCACGACATAAAGTTACTCCAAATCTGGATATACAACCGAATGCCCTAGTTTAACGGGTATTTAAACGAAGGTTAAGCCAGCGCAGCCACAGGAATTATAAATCTTAGTCAAAGACTTGGTTTTTTCTGTTTTTTCGGCACAGAAATGCAGATTTTATCCGGTCCTGAAAAGAATTCACCGATTCCCTTGTGCAAGCCTGCATCATCTAAGGTAAAATCGCGGACATTGCATAATGAATACGAATGAGAGAGTTAATCCGTGCGTAAAATTTTAGTCACCAACGCCCTTCCATACGCCAATGGTCCAATCCATATGGGCCACTTACTCGGTTATATCCAGGCAGATATCTGGGTTCGTGCCATGCGTGCAATGGGCCATGAAGTGACTTATGTCTGTGCGGATGATGCTCACGGTACCGCCATCATGCTACGTGCTGAAGCCAACGGTATTTCACCAGAACAGCAGATTTCCAATGTTCAGGCCGAACATATGCGTGACTTTGCCGGCTTTAAGGTCGATTTTGATCATTATGATTCCACCCATAGCGACACCAACAAGGCACGCGCGCAAGAAATTTATATCAAGAACCGTGATGCCGGCAATATTGCCGTGCGTCCTGTGACACAACTGTTCGACCCGGAAAAAGGCATGTTCCTGTCGGACCGTTTCATTAAAGGCACCTGCCCGAAATGTAAAGCCGAAGATCAGTACGGCGACTCATGTGAAGTCTGCGGAACCACGTATAACGCCACTGAACTGTTAAATCCGAAATCGACGTTAAGCGGTGCTACACCAGTTGAGAAATCATCGGATCACTACTTCTTTAAACTGCCAAACTTTGGTGAATACCTGCAAAAATGGACCCGTGATGAAGGCCGTTTGCCGGTATCAATTGCCAACAAGTTAGATGAATGGTTTGACAATGGCCTGAACGATTGGGACATCTCCCGTGATGCACCTTACTTCGGCTTTGAAATTCCGGATGCGCCAAATAAATATTTCTACGTTTGGGTTGATGCACCTATTGGCTATATGTCGAGCTTTGAAAACTACGTCAAAACCAAACGTCCAGACCTGAATTTTGATGATTACTGGAAAAAAGATTCTGACAATGAGGTCTATCACTTCATTGGTAAAGATATTGTCTATTTTCACGCGCTGTTCTGGCCAGCAATGCTGGAAGGTGCCAACTACCGCACCCCAACCGGTTTATTTGTAAATGGTTTCTTGACTGTAAACGGCCAGAAGATGTCGAAATCTCGCGGTACGTTTATTAAAGCGGAAACGTATTTACAGCACTTGAATCCGGAATATCTGCGTTATTACTTCGCATCTAAACTGTCTGATAAAGTTGAAGATTCTGACCTGAATCTGGATGATTTCGTGCAGAAAGTAAACTCTGACCTGGTGGGTAAAGTGGTCAATATTGCCAGTCGTTGTGCCAAATTTATTAACACCAAGTTTGATAACACATTAAGTGCAACCTGTGCCGAGCCTGAACTGGTGCAAAGCTTTATTGACGCTGGTGATTCAATCGCGCAAGCATACGAAGTACGTGAATTCTCAACAGCGATTCGTGAAATCATGGCGCTTGCTGATAAAGCCAATCAATACATTGATGAGAAAAAGCCTTGGGCGCTTGCGAAAATTGAAGGCGAAGAACAGCAAGTGCATGATGTGTGTTCTGTCGGGATCAACCTGTTCCGTCAATTGGCGGTTTATCTTGCACCTGTACTTCCAACATTGGCAGAACAAGTTCAAGCGTTCTTACAGTTAGACAGCTTTAACTTTGCATCGCGTCAGCAAATTTTGCTTGCACATGAAATCGCACAGTTCCAACCATTGATGCAACGTGTAGATCCAAAAGCTGTTGCTGCAATGGTCGATGCATCTAAAGATTCTTTAGCTGCGCCTGCTGAAGCACCAAAAGCTGAAAAGAAAAAAGAGAAAGCCAAAGAGAAGAAAGCTGAACCTAAAGTGGGCGAAGCTGAAATCATTAATATTGATGATTTTATGAAAGTTGACCTACGTGTAGCGGAAGTTCTTGAAGCTGCAACGGTTGAGGGTTCCGATAAACTTCTTCAACTCACTTTAAATGTGGGTGAAGCTGAACCACGTAACGTATTTAGCGGTATTCGTGAGTTCTACCAACCTGAAGACTTAAAAGGCAAATTGGTGGTGATGGTGGCAAACCTTGCACCACGTAAAATGCGTTTTGGTATTTCAAACGGTATGGTGTTAGCTGCGGGTAATGGCGATGGTGTTTGGGTGATTTCACCTGAAACTGGTGCTAAACCGGGTGATAAAGTGTCTTAATTGTTAGATTAAGATGAAAAAAGCCTCTACGTTGTAGGGGCTTTTTGTTATTAGGTATCATTGAAATTAATTAATATCAATTGTAAAAATTTGAGTAGCAATATTTAAGTATTCATATGCGACAGCTGTTTTTTTAGAAAATGCCTTATCTCTAGTAAAAAGATATTCACAAAAACAACCATAAGAAGCGTGAGACATATCACTAAATGAAGCTATAAATCTTTTTTCTTTATGTAGACCCTCATCTTGATAATAGCCAATCATATTTAGCATCGTATATATTTGATTCACTTTCTCAAAAATATAGTATTCTTTTTCAGAGTTAATATCCTTTTGTAATTGAAAAAATTTATCTAATTCAAGATTTTCTAATTGCGGGTTGTTCTTTTGAAGCATTTCCCATATTTGGTTTAAAACATTTGGAAATTCAATTTTTTGTAATTTGTCGTGATTAATTTTTAATGATTCTCGAAAATTTTTATTGGCAGCTTGTGTCCGATTAGATTCTTCCAAATGTTGTATAGATAATTTGATATGAGATTCATATTTAAGCTTTTCTGCTCTTAATTTTGGGAGTTCTTCTTTGTATTTTTTTATTTCTGCACAAATATATTCATCTTTGTTCTCAAAAATTTGTAAATAATTTAGTAAACTTTCAATAAAAATCAAAATATTTTCAAAGTTTTCAAGCTGTTCCGTTTCAAATTTTTTATAATCTTTAATCCCGCCATAAATAGCAAATAAGTTATTTTTAAGCGGTTTAATAAATTTATCTAGATAATTATTTTCAACATAGTAATTAAAATGCACTAATGGTTCTTCCCAAGATCTAAAAATTGTATTGATAGTTTTACCATTTTCATTTATCAAAGTAATAAATTGTGCATCTAATTCTTTCAAAACATTTAAAAATGCTAAGCCATATGTATTACTTTTACCATTCACAATTGACCTATAAATTTCTTCTAACGTAATAGGTGAATAAACAACTTGTACTTCATTCTTCAAGAGCTTAAATAAATCGGAATCCTTTCCTAATAAGCATTTTGGCTCTGTAAAGAGGTCTAAAATATTGTGGTCTAGATAAGCTAAAGGTTTTACTGAATCCTGTGGTTCAATCATGCGATTCTCTTATTGGATAATTGTTTATTTTATAACCAAGAAATTTTTTAAACAATGTGCTAAAAATAGAATATGTTCCTGAAACCAATAAGAATCCCATGAAAACTTTAAAACCCTTATTCCTAGCATTCGCTTTAAGCACCACAACTATCACCACAGTCCAAGCCGTTGAACCAACCATCCCCCAACAAAAACAGGTCGCGGGCTATTATCAGCATCAGTTTGGGCCTTATCAGATTACCGCCCTGCTCGATGGCACCAACTATCTCAACCGCTCACAATTTAAAGGTGCGGCAGATCAGGAAGTTAGCGAGATTCTGCAAAAATACTATGCCGATCAAGCCAAAGGCATCCAGACCTCCGTCAATGCTTTTCTGGTGAATACCGGCAGCCAGCTTTATCTGGTTGATAGCGGTGCAGCCAGCTGTTTTGGCGATCACTTAGGTTCAATCTATAACAATTTAAAAGCCTCAGGCCATCAGCCTGAACAAGTGAATGGCGTTTTCCTGACACATTTACACCCTGACCATGTCTGTGGCATCTCAAATAATGGTGTAGCCAATTATCCCAATGCAACCTTGCATATTGCCAAAACTGAATATGATTTCTGGCTCAATCCCAATACCGTAAAAAAACTACCGAAAGACAAACAGGCTGGCTTTTTGGGTACGGTGGAAAAAATCAAAGCGGCTTTAGCACCTTATGAAAAAGCCAAAAAGATTAAAGTCTTCTCCGATAAATCTCTGGCCTTTGGTGGTGTCGAGTTTAAACCGTCATTCGGGCATACACCGGGACATTACAGTTTTAAATTAAAGCATGAGCAGCAGGAACTGGTATTTATTGGTGATATTGTACATTCGCATACCATTCAGTTTGATAAGCCTGAAACCGCCATTGAGTTCGATATTGACCCGAAAGCGGCGGTCGCCACTCGTCTCAAGCATTTTGCTGAATATGCCAAAGACGGTCAGACCATTGCGGCCGCGCATTTACCATTCCCGGGCATCGGCCATATTTATTCAAAAGATGGCAAAAGCTATCAATGGATTCCAGTACATTTTACCGATTAACTCAGTTCTCTTGAGCTAAGTCAGTTTTATAAACAGAACCCCGCTAATGGGGTTCTGCTGTTTTACATCCAGTATTCCTTGCTATTTTTTCGCACTTTTTCTGTTCCTACACGCAACCACATTAGCCCTCGCAGCAATTTTCGCCTTAATTTTTAAAATTTTATAAACAGTCCAGCCTGTTTCAAAATGCACCGTAAACATACAAACTGCTGCACATCTTTGTATCAATCAATTTAAATCCTTCAAAAATAGCCCAAAATATTGAGTTTTACAGCGTTTAAAAAAGACTTGATTTGGTGCAAAAAACCGCACTGTGCTTTATATCGAGTCTTATTCATTTCACGAAATTCTTCATCAAAATTTCCGCAGTCTGCCCCTCTTTTACAATCTATTCGCCTCGATATACTGAGTTTCTTTTCCTGATCCCGTGCACTCAATTGGAACGCACAATGCCAAATATCGACTTATTATTTCTCCTTCTTGGTGCAGTGCTGGTGCTGGCCATGCATGCCGGATTTGCATTTTTAGAGCTCGGCACCGTTCGGCATAAAAATCAGGTCAATGCCCTAAGCAAGATTCTCACAGACTTTGCTATTTCTGCAGTGGCCTATTTTCTGGTGGGCTATTACATTGCCTATGGCCAGCATTTTTTCCATAGCTCGACCACTCTGGCGGCCGATCATGGCTACAACCTGATGCGCTGTTTTTTCCTGCTGACCTTTGCAGCGGCGATTCCGGCCATTATTTCTGGTGGGATTGCCGAACGTGCCAAAATGCGTTCGCAGGCCTTGGCGACCTTATTTCTGGTGGCACTGATTTATCCATTTTTTGAAGGGATGATCTGGAATGGCAACTTTGGTCTGCAACTCTGGCTAGCACACAGCTTTGGTGCCAGTTTCCATGATTTTGCCGGTTCGGTGGTGGTACATGCCATGGGGGGCTGGATTGCACTGGCCGCGGTGATTCTGCTGGGCGCGCGTTATGGGCGCTATAAAATTGCAGGCAAAGATGACCCGGGCTTTTTACATAATGGTCCACTTGCCGGTCTGGTGGCCATCTGCGCCGGCTCCGATGTGGTACATCCACTCGGTGCCTTTGTGATTGGCGGCATCGCCGGGATTATGTTTGTCAAACTCTTCACCTATACCCAGAATAAACTCAAGATTGATGATGTGCTTGGTGTCTGGCCATTGCATGGCGTATGTGGTGCTTTTGGTGGGCTGGCAGTCGGTATCTTTGGGCAGCAATGGCTTGGTGGTATGGGGGGCGTATCCCTGATCTCCCAGCTGTTCGGCACAGCGCTGGCAATTCTGATTGCGCTGGCCGGGGGGTTCCTGGTTTACAGCGTACTGAAACTGCTGATGGGGATCCGTTTAAGCCAAGAAGAAGAATTTAATGGCGCAGATTTATCTATCCACCGGATTTCCGCCAATTCTGAAGAAAATATGTTCTAAGATAAAAAAGCCTCCGACAAAACGGAGGCTTTTTTGAGATATGTTGATCAACGATCAACACAATTTAAGCCATCTATTTCATACCAAAAATCAGCTTTAGACCCAGCACCGTCATCACCACACCGGCCGCACGATCAAACACTTTTTTAAACTTTAAATAGACTGCGCGCGGTTTTTCCGCCGATAGTGCCACCGCCAGCAAGGAACACCAGCCGGCATCAATAAAGAAACACAGAATAGGCAGGACAAAATAAAAATACAGCGGAATCTCTTTGGGTAATAGCGCGGTAAAAATACTGGCCAGCACAATGGCAATTTTAGGATTCGACAATTGGGTAATCAGACCGGTCATAAAAGCACGGTGTAAGGACATTTGCGTGCCGGCAGCATGATCGGCCTGAATCGGGTCTTTGGCATGTTTAATAATTTTAAATGCCAGCCACAGCAGGTATAAACCGCCACAAATTTTTAAGGCCAGATAAGCCGATGGCACAGCCAGTAAAAAGGCCTGTAAGCCCAGCACCGCAAGCAAACCAAAGATGGCTGCGCCCAAACCGGTGCCCAGCGCGGTAAACAGACCATGCTGACGTGAAATCGCAATCGAGTTTTTCGCCACATAAATTGATGTTGGCCCCGGACTCATGGCCCCCAACATCAATGCCAGCGCAATTGATCCCAAAATAAAAACGGATTCCACAGTCCTATCCAATACAATGATCTGCCGGCATTTTACAAGCAAGTGCTTTGAATATCTTCCTATTTTTTACCAGTTGTTTTGATTTTCACGATATTTTTCACTACAAATATTTGCATTGACCTTATAAAATTCACTCCGTATTTTAATCAATCCGCTGAAATTTGCTTGCCATAAAAAAGCACCCAGATACCAGCATGGCCTGAGCGCTTTTCAATATGATCAATTAAATACAATATTAATAAATCTGTGATGGATCGGTCTGTTCTGGCCTCACACTCGATTCTTGTTTGGGCAGCAGATAATCCTGATCATGCACCGGCACACCGCCAATAATCATGCTGCGTGTTTCTTCCGTTTTGGGCTGGTTTAAATCTTTGGTCGGGTCACAAGCCGCCAGTAAAGCGCCCTGGATTAAAATAAGCAGGAAGATGATTCTTTTCATCATTATTCTCCCTTTCTGCAAAGTCTATCCGTTTATTTTTTGCACAGTTACTATTTTTATGCAAGCCTGATCCGGCTTTTATCGTGAAAGATTATTTAGCCATCATTGATGGCCGTGCCCCGTTTTCAGTTAGAATTGTCAAAAACGTTCCGTTCTGTCTATGTTTGATTCTATTGCCCAGCAAGTGCCTTATCAGCACATTGAATATCGCCACCAGCGCATCAGCATCAAGCGGCTGGATCTGATTCATCCGCAGATTTCGGGCAACAAGTTTTTTAAACTGAAATACAACCTGCTGGCCGCCCGGCAACAGGGGTTTGAAAAAGTGCTGACCTTTGGTGGGGCCTATTCCAATCATATTGCTGCAACCGCTTTTGCCGCGCATAAGTTTGGTTTTCAGAGCTTAGGCATGATTCGCGGTGAAGAACTGGCGCAGCGTCCTTTCAACCCGACCCTGGCCACGGCACAGCAATTTGGCATGCAGCTGGAATTTATCTCCCGCAATGCCTATCGCCAGAAAGATCAGCCCGATTTTTTGCAGCGTCTGCAACAGCAATATCCCGATTTTTATCTGATTCCGGAAGGTGGCACCAATGCGCTGGCTATTCAAGGTTGTCGGGAAATTCTGACAGCGGAAGATGCGCAATTTGACCTGATCTGCTGTGCTGTCGGTACGGGTGGTACGCTTGCCGGATTGATTGAGGCCAGCCAGCAACATCAGCAATTGTTGGGATTTTCGGCCTTAAAAGGTGATTTTTTAACTCAGGAGGTCGCGCAGCTCACGACCAAACGCAACTGGCGTATTCTGGATGATTATTGCTGTGGCGGTTATGCCAAAACCACACCCGAATTAATCCAGTTTATTCAGACGTTTGAGCAGCGTTATAATATTCCGCTGGAGCAGGTTTATACCGGCAAAATGCTGCGCGGCATCTTTGATCTGATTGATCAAGATAAAATTGGGCCAGACCAGAAAATTTTACTGATTCATACTGGCGGGCTACAGGGACGCGCGTTTTAAAGCATCAGCTTCAAGTGCAGTCTATTTATGATACCGGCTGGTTATTGTTTAGCGCCATCAGGCCTTTCACCAAACGGTAGATATGCCAGATAAAGGCCAGCAACAGCACAATAAAACCAATCAGAATGGTGGTCAGAACCGCACCGACCAGATAGGCAATCAGCGTCACCCAAAAGGTTTTGATTTGCCAGTTCACATGACTTTCCAGCCAGGTACCACGCATTTCCGCGCGTTTTAAATAATTCATGATAATGGCAATAATTGGCGTAACACCGACAAAAAAGCCGGCGATATACAGAATATAGGTGATCAGGTTGTATTGTTTGAGCTGATCCAGCCCCGCGGTTTGATTCATTGATTTTTTCCTTTTTTATAAAGTTCGCCACCAGATATAGATGTCTAGCCGACATTTCTGTTTATTGTTAAGCCAATCAAAGTGCAACTGCGTCAAGTTGAAGCTCGACATCTTCATATAAACAGATCATAAAAAAGTCTGATGAAAGTTTTGTTGATGATCTGTATGTGCTGTGAAATTCAAAGTTCATCTGTTGTGACGTCCTCAATCGGGCTTCCATCCAGCGGATACAGTTTCAACTGGATGGAAGGAAAATCAAAACTTAAGGCTGATTGGTCTCTGGCAATGGATTGGCGGCAAAATAGCGCTCCAGATGATTCACATGTGAATCCGGACGTGGCCGGCGCATATTTTCTGCGACCCCGTTATAGAGCTCAGCCCGTGGCATTAAGTGGAATTTATTCAGCTCTGGGTCCATATACGGCAAGCGCTGTTTACGCTGTAAATATTGATGCAATTGCTGATTAATTTCCTGTAAACCGTAGCCGCCTTTGGCCCAGGCGCTGTCGTGGCTGCCCCAGTGATGGCCGAACTCATGGCCCACAATGCCAATACTGGTATTAAAATAATGCACATAGAACAGCCAGGTATCGACTCCCAGCACATTTCGTCCGCCTAAACCGCCGCCCACGGTGGTCACCCCGAGCGTCACTTTGCCACGGTTCATAATCTCATCATAATATTTTTGATACTCCGCTGCGGTAAAGTAACCGCCATCTCCGACCACTTGGCCCTTGTTGCCAAAGAAGTCATGCCCCATGACCGCTTTATGGTTAAACCAGATGTGTTTAAACTCAGGGCTATTCACCAGATAGGCAAAATTGGTAATCATAATCACCCATTCACGCGCATAGGCTGGAGTAATTTTGCCCCAGATGCTGTAAATTTGCCGATAAAATATTATCCATATAAAAATGGCGCAGGTTTTCATTGGTCAGGGTTTCCCAGCTTTCCCCATCTTGCAGCACATAACTGCGGCTTTGGGCCTGCTGCTGCTTGAGTGCCGTGACTGTGGCAGCAGTATTGGACTGGAACTGCTGCAATCGCTTAAGCGGCATCATGACAATTTTGCCGTTAAACAGGCTGAATAAATGTTCCTGACTAACCTGAATATCTAAGGCACCGGCCAGTTGCTGATCGGTACTCGCCCCTGCCGTACGATATTTATAAAAACTTTCTTCTGCGGCTGGAAAAATATTCTGTAGATTTTGCGTATTTGGTAAAGCTGAACTGTCGATCCGGCCTGAAGTATGGGCTGCATAAAAACGCTGGTCATCCGCGGCATGAAATACCCGTGTTCCCACATTTTCCTGTCGTGTCGCCGCCACGTTTGTTGCGCCTTCTTCAAGATGAGTCAGGTCATATACATAGCTCATGCCATTATTAAAACTGGCATACAGCAAATTACCGACAGCTTCCAAACGCGCACTACAGTTATAACCACAGTTCGGCAAGGACAAACGTGCATATTTTTTGGCTTTTAAATGATTGGTGCTACTGATCTCACTTTGCTTCCAGACATTAATCCGGCTATGCGTATCTGTGGCAAATACATATTGATCATTCGCTGCCACCGACATGGGATGCACCACCACGGTATTGTGCTGATCACCCGACCAACTGCCGGTTCCCAACGACATCAGAAATTGTGGTTCGCCTGAGCCTAAATCAAAGACATCGACCCGGTTAGACGAATAAGAAGCCGCATATAAGCGGTCGTTATGTACACTTAAATCAAACAACCGATTCCACGGCCGACCAATGCCGGAAATATTCTGGGCATGGATCGAACTCAAGACTCGCTTGGCTTTCAGGTCATAACGCAAAATGCTTGCCTCGGCGCTGTCATTGGCCACATACAAAATATCCTGATGCACCACCATCGCTTTCGGATTCCAGCTGTCCAGACCAAAAGTCTGGGCACTAAATTCGGTGACCAGATCTGCAAAGCGAACGTCATTGATCAAGCTGGCAGTGACAGGCGTGGTATCAGGTGTTGAACCAGGTGAAGTTGGCGTCACAGGAGCCGGTGCAGATGGATTTGAAGATGCTGCCGTATTGCTGTCACTGCCACCGCCGCCACCGCAGCCAGTGAGAGCCATACTCAAAATTACCGCCAGGCTTAATAATGTTTTATTCATTGTGTTCCCCAAGAGACAAAGTCATGACATAAAAAATATGTCTAAAAATTGCTATTTATTCTGAACAACAATGCCCCCTTTAATAAATACTAAACTATTGATTTAAAACAACTTTAAAATAAAACCAGATCAAATAAACACGACTTTGCCGCGTAAAAAATCACCTTAAAACAGTAAAATGTGGCCTTGCTAACGATGATTTGGTTTATTGATAGACCATTCCTGCTTTATAGGAAAAGTAAATATTCTGCGCACATTTCAATCTGGAAAATGCGGCATCATCAAACGATAAAGTCTATAATAGTCCGCTTTCATTTTCTCTCGGTGCAACATGGCAACAGCAAATCAATACGATGTTCTAGTTTTGGGTGCCGGTGCGTCTGGTTTAATGACCGCCTATATGGCTGCCCAGCGCGGACGCAAAGTATTGGTGCTGGAAAAAGCCAATAAAGTCGGCAAGAAAATCCTCATGTCGGGCGGTGGCAAATGCAATTTCACCAACCTCTATGTCGAGCCAAGCAACTATATTTCACATAATCCGCATTTTGTGATTTCCGCGCTCAGTCGTTATACCAATTGGGATTTTATCGGGCTGGTCTGCGAATACGGCATTGACTATGAAGAACGTAAACATGGGCAGCTGTTTACCTTAAATGGCGCCAAAGACATTCTGAATATGCTGCTGGCCGAGTGTGACAAAACCGGTCTGGTCGAGATTAAAACCAGCTGTGAAGTCAAAGCCATGACCGCCATAGATGATTTGGGTTTTCAGGTCGCAACCACTTTAGGTTATTTTCAGGCGGAATCTGTGGTCGTCGCCAGTGGCGGCCTGTCCATTCCGACGCTAGGGGGTTCCGGAATCGGTTATGAAATTGCCAAGCAGTTTGGTCATCATGTCTATCCAACCCGTGCCGGCTTGGTGCCGTTTACCTTTTCCGACAGTTTTAAAGAAGTCACCACCCGCCTCAGTGGTAATGCTGTAGAAGCGACTCTTTCCAATGCGCTAAACAGCTTTACCGAAGCCTTGCTGTTTACTCACCGCGGTTTAAGCGGACCAAGTTCGCTGCAGCTGTCCAATTACTGGGATGTCGGCCAAAGTTTTCATATCGACTTCCTGCCGGCCGTGGATTTAGCCGAGTTTTTTAAAGCCAAAAAATCCAGCCAGCCGAAAGTGCTGTTACGTACCTTACTGGCCGAACATTTACCGAAAAGTGTGGTGGCAGAGCTGCAACAGCTGATCTGGCCGGAACAGGCGGAAAGCGCCATCGGACAGCTGAGTGATGAAAAACTGGAGCAGATTGCAGCGCGCCTGCACAGCTTTGAAGTCAAACCGTCAGGTACCGAAGGCTACCGTACCGCAGAGGTGACTTTAGGTGGCGTCGATACCACTGAAGTTTCTTCCAAAACCATGGAAAGTAAAAAGCAGAAAGGCTTGTATTTTGTCGGTGAGGTGCTGGATGTGACGGGCCATTTAGGTGGTTATAACTTCCAGTGGGCCTGGGCGTCAGCGCATGCCGCCGCCCAATATGTCTGATGGTTTATAAAACTGGTGGATGAATTATTCCAGATAATCTGTGCGCAATAAGCACAGATGATTCTGGCGTTGTACACGTAAAATAGTCTGCTGCATTTTCACCACGGCGCACTGAATATGCTTTGGTAATACTGCCGGCTGTTCTGATTGTTTTAAGCTAATTTTTAACATAAGGTCTTCCCCAAATAGACTTTCGTCGATTTTATTCCCTGAATATTTCATACAGATTAAATATAAGCATCTAAAATATATGAAATATTTATTCCTTTTTTATGAAGCTTTACTATAACAAAAAATTGTTCATTTATACAACATCATCGACTTTGGTCGCAGCTTGCCCGGTATCGCCCGAATCATCAGCGCTCTGGCCGGGTTGGTTTTGATTTTGGTTTTGAGTTTTGGCAAAAATAAATTTATAGGCGCTGGCCAAAAAGCCAAGGGTAATCCCTGCAATCACTACGGGTGCAAAAAGATTGGAAGGCGCTTTCTTTTTCATCATTCTGCTTCTCCAGTTTTCAACAAAAAACGAGGTCGATCAACACTCAGTTTGATCGACCTTGTAGATAGATGACAGGTTATTTCGGGTCATCTTTTCGTGGTTGATGTGCATCGACATCCGGTTCTTTTTCACCAGTTGAACCAAACGGATTATTGCTGGCCGGATGCGCCGGATCCACCTTCAGCGTATCAGGTGTAACCTGATCTGCACCGGATGCTTCATCTTCCTGCGGTGCAGTGGTCAGCGTTGCCGGTGTGGTATTCGACAAATCCGTGGTCATTGGGGCATTTGTCCCTTGTGACGGGTCCTGTTTGTTCATTGGATTTACTCCTGGGGTCATAAAGCCGCTATTGGCCGCACTGTCCTGCTCCTGTTTCAACGGATTCGGCTGCTTGGCTTCGCGTTTAGCTTTATCAATCAGATCGGTTAAAACACGTTCTGCCGGTTGACGGCCACCCAGACCAAAGGCCAGAGCAAAGGCCACCGCAACTGCACCCAAGGTTAGACCGAAGGCCAGGTTCACAATAGAATCGGCAATGCCCATGGCACGTAAGCCCATTGCTACGACCAGACCCATAATCAGTACGCGTACCAGCGTCGCTAACCAGCGTGAACTGTTGTATTCACCACGCTCGACCACTTTGGCCACCACATTCGCCAGCCAGAAACCGACCACCAGAATGACCGCACCCAGCAGGATATTGGCACCGAAGTAAATGAACATGGAAATCAGACCACTCACCTGCTCGAAACCAAGACGGTTAGCCGCTTCAGACACAGCAAACAGCATGGTAAAGAACACGATCAGACAACCAACCATGGTCGATACTTTGGTGGTACCGAGGAAACGCTGTACACCCAGTTTGGCCGGAATTTCATCGACACCTGTGCCTGAAATAATTTCAACCACCAGATTGGCCACGAAACGCGACACCACATAGGCAATGATCAGGATTAAACCGGCGGCAATAATATGCGGGATTGCATACATGATTTCATGCAGCATGGCGGTTGCCGGCTGAGAAATCGCCTCAATACCCAAGGCTTCAAATGCAATAATTAATGCAGTAATGATAATAATGGCGAAAACAAAAGAACCGACCAGCTTCGGCAAGTTAGAGTTCTTGAACAGGCCAATTTTTTGCGCCTGCTGTTGCAGATTCAGGCTACCAATTAAACCTTCGACAATACCACGGACAATTTTAGCCAGAATATAACCGACAAAAATAATCACGCCGGCAATAAAGATATTCGGCAGATAAGAAATGGCTTCAGTCACCATGTTTTGTACTGGATACAACAGGCCGTTTAAGCCCAGAATCGACAGCACAATTGGCAAGAACAGTAGCAGGATTAACCAGTACACAATATCACTGATATTGCGGCTAATCGGGCTAACCCCGACATCGGCACTGAGCTTTTCATCCAGCTGGGTACGGTTCAGTACGCGCTGCAGGCCCATTTTGACCAGCGTTGCGACAATCCAGGCAATAAAACCGACCGCAATGGCTGCCAGCAACTGGGGAATAAAGACCAGGAAGCTTTGAATCATATTGCTAAACGGCCCACTGACACTTGTCAGGTTCAGCACATTCAGCGCCGCGATAATCGCGATAATCATGATGATCCAGAAGGCAACTCTGGACAGGATACTTTCTACATTGGGACGGTGCCCGGTGGCATGCGACAGCTTCTGGTTGATGCCCAGCTTTTCTAAGCCTTTTTTAATGGCTGCACCGACAATTAATGCAATAATCCAACCAATAATAAGTATGGCAATCGCCGATAAAATGGGATGAAACTGTTCCCAGTAGTACATGGCATCGAAGCCTGCACCTCTCGGGTTTCCATCAAAATAATCATTCATATGTCTTGCCCTCTTGTTATGACTTTCTACATTCGTTGTTCATGGCAAAAGATGCGCATCTTGATCATGGTAAAATGAAAGGTTTAAGTACTTTGTGTTTTTAAGTACCGTGTTTTTATGAAGTACCAAGCGTGTAAGAATGCACGGCTATCGCAAAAAACCCTGAACTGACGGTCAGGGTTTATGCAATCTTCAGACTTATTGAGCGGTGGCCGTAGCGGTATCGCCATCAGTGGCAGTGGCTGAATCACCATCTACAGCGGTGCCAATGTCGCCATCCACACCTGTGGTCGCCACACCTTCTTCAGCCATTGCAGGCGTACTGTTATTGGGTGTAGCCTGTTCTACATTGGCATTCGGATGCCCAGGTGGTGCCTCACTCGGTTTAGGATCACGATCCGCAAACATGTACACCACCAGTGCCAGCAGAAAAACACCCACAGCAATCAAGATAAAAACTGGCATACGTTTTTTCTTTTGTACTTCTTCTGCGCTTGTGACATGAGGTGGCTTGTTAAAATCATGGCTCATGTTTCCCTCACTTCTTTTCTATTCGCTTGTCGAATTTTTATACTAACAAGAAGCATTGTTGTGTTGTGTGACAAAGCATTGTGAGATGGTGAAAAATGTAATTACAAAAAATGAAGTTTTTACTGCTTTCATTTTATTCAAAATTTTGACGTAAACTGGATTTAGCAGCTGACAGGACTTGTATACTTTTTAGTCGCAATAAGCAGATGAATAACTGATGCAAAATTAGAAGAATAAGCACATGAAAAGGAATATAGAATCGCCTAGATGAGAGAAAAAAATCAGCAGCCTGAGCATCCTCCAGTCCTGATCAGCCCCTCCTTGCTTGATACAGCAAAATGCCAGGTAACAATTTGCTTCAGATCGCCCACCACAAGCGCTGCCTTAACGCATACAAATGCGCTATAATACGTCACTCTTTTTTTCATGCTCCAGAATTTTATGGCGTATCGTCAACAAAGTGTAACGCTTGATCTTGACACTGACGTCACACATCAATGTGCTTTGCACTACACGCGTGATCAGCATTTAATCGGGATTATTGAGTTCAGTAAGCCGAGCTTTCTTCTGAAATGGGGTGATCTGGAATATTTCCGCCGTCGTACTGAAGAGTTTTCAGTGATGCCGTTTCCAGACTGCATTAATGCCATGGTGATTGATGTGCGTAATGTCGCGGCCTGGCTCGATAATGAAGTGCCGATTATTCCATGGCGCTTACTGGAAGAAGAATGTCCAGTGCGTCTGGTGGTCCCTGCAGACCGTGTCGAACACTATGCCGGCTTTTTTGAACCAACTTGGCTGACTACTGATACAGAAACAGCGATTCAGGAAATCCGTCATTTTATGGATATGTTTGTGCATTAAGCATATTCAAGTGGTGCTGACACTTCATCAAAAAAACCTCATCTGAATCATACAGATGAGGTTTTTTAATAGAATATACGTTTCATTTAATCCGCTAGCGAATGGTAAAAATACACTGCTGCTTAAAACTGGATTTGGGTAGCCAGATCAGCTGTTTATAGCGCACCTGATCTATTCCAAAACTTTGCATTTTCTGGCGTGTATAGCGCCAGCCAATACAATCTTGATAGCGCGCATATTCAGGCGCTTGCCCTGCTGTAGTCGATGCCTGCTGGACCTGAATTTTCTGGAAAAACGCGGTTTCTCTGGCGCGCATCGGGCCAATATACTGCTGATAGGCCTGCTCCATGTCTGCATCATCAAACTGCATTGGTTGCATGGCGCCGCCATGCCAGCCCAGCTGACTGCGCCAGTTCAGATATTTGATATTTCCGGCCGGAAACACATAATTGGCGCAGGAGGAAAAACAGTATTGCCCGACTTCTACATTCAGCTGATGCGCATAGACCAGATCACCCAAATCCATTCCCAGACCAATTTCACCCCCTTGACTGGTGATTTTCAGGGTCTGTACTTGCGGGAACTGCTTCAACAAGGCAGCTGCACGGGTATTGGCATCTGGGCTGAGCGGGCCAGCATAGATCAGCACATCTTCATGTACCGTCACTTCTGTTTCCGTGCCTGTAGTATTCGCCTGTAGCGTAGTTGCCGCCACCAGCGCGACGCTGGCCATAAGCATGGATTGGAACACTTGCATCACATCCTCACAGAACAATAAACCAGGCTGAGAACAGCAGACCATTGAAGTAAGCCTGTAGCACTCAAGCTTACCAGTAATTCTCTACCGCGATATTGCCTTCTCCACGGCGATTCATGCTCAGGCCACGCGCTTTTAGGGCTTCTTTGGTATCTTCCACCATTTGCGGGTTACCACATAGCATCACATGACTGCTGTCCGGATTAAAAGACAGGCCCACAGCTTTTTCCAGCTCGCCATTGGCGATTAACACCGGCAGACGGTCATGCAAAGGTGCGTTCGGATCACGGGTAATAATCGGCACAAATTTAAAACCTGTATGCCCTTCGCCAAAAGTCGCTGCAATTTCTTCAATCCGCTCGACATAGGCCAGTTCAGCGGCAGTACGGACACTATAGACCAGATGGATATGCTGGTATTTATTCCAGGTGTCAAAATCTTGCAGCATCGACAGGAATGGCGCCAGTCCGGTGCCGGTACCCAAAAGCCATAAGTCTTGTGGCAAAGGCAACTGATAGCGCGCCAAGGTTAAAAAGCCATACGGTACTTTTTCCAGATACAGCTCATCGCCAACCTGCAGATGTTGCAGATTGGAAGTAAAGGCCCCATCGGGTACGACAATTGAAAAGAATTCCAGGGTTTCATCAAAAGGTGAGGACACCACTGAATAGGCCCGCACCACCAGTTCATCGCCGACTTTAAGGCCAATACGCGCAAATTGCCCGGCAGTAAATTTAAAGTGGGCTGGACGCGTCATGGTAAAGCTGAACAAGGTATCGGTCCAGCGATGTACAGATAACACCGTTTCTAGGCTAAATTTTTCAATTGACATAATTTGTACGTGGCATGAAAGACTGCGCTCATGGTAGCATGGCAGCATAATTTATTAATATTTTTTAAATGTTAAGGCTATATTCATGCGCATGACTTTACGCCAATTGGCTGTTTTTGTAGCAGTCGCTCAAGAAGGCACAGTAACCAAGGCCAGTGATGCCGTCAAACTGACGCAAAGTGCGGCGAGTATGGCTTTAGCAGATCTGGAAGATGGTTTAGGCGCACCCCTGTTTGACCGTTTAGGTAAACGCCTGCAATTGAATGATCTGGGCCGTTTTTTACTCCCGCAGGCGCTTGAAATTCTAGGCCGCTGTGAAGCCTTTGAACAGGCCGCCAAAGGCGAGCTGCAAAGCATTGATTTGCGCCTGGGCGCGACCCTGACCATTTCCGATTACCTGATGCCAGATTTAATGGCCAACTTCCTGCAAATTCAGCCACAGGCGCATTTACAGCTGCAAGTCGGTAATACCCGTCAAATGATTGAAGCAGTCAACCAGTTCCAGCTCGATTTAGCCCTGATTGAAGGTTCCTGTCATTTACCGCAGCTGCAATGTATCCACTGGCGTGATGATGAACTGGCGGTCTGCTGTTCACCGAATCATCCGCTGGCGCAGCTAGACCGTGCCTTAACCGCAGAAGACTTTAAACAGGTGGAATGGATTTTACGAGAAGAAGGTTCAGGCACGCGTGAAGTATTTGATAACGCCATTTTAAAAGATGTGCCAGATGCCAAAATCCGTTTAACCCTGGGTCATAATGAAGCCATTCTGAAAATTGTGGCCGGCGGCTTAGGCATGTCCTGTATTTCAAAACTGGCGATTGAGCCTTTACGTGAAAAAGGCCAGCTGGTGATTTTAGACACTCCATTCTGGCAACTGGCGCGGCCTTTATTTATGCTGGTGCATCGTCAGAAATACCAGGGTCCAGGTCTGAAAGCCTTTATGAAGTTCTGTGACAGCAAATAAGACTGTATTTAATCCATAAAAAAAGCGCCTGCAGGCGCTTTTTTCATACCTTATCGAAATTGGCTTTCACATGGAATCCCGTCGCCATCACCATCCATTTTGGTATTTGGGCAATTACGAATAAAGAATAAAGCCTCCTCATAAGACTTCATCTGACTACAATGCTCGCGGCCATCACATTTAAATTGTTCAGATGAGCTGCTACTTACCGGCAGCGCTTGCTCTACATTCTCTTGGACATTTTCTAAATTCTTTTTCCCTTTTTCACTAAGTCCAAGTTCCGGTAATTCGCCATGTACCGCTCTTTGCTCAGCTACGATCTGTTGCTGAGCAATCATCAGTTCTTCAAGTTTTTGCTGTTTCTGAGCTTGATATTCTTGATATTTCTTATATACCAAAATACTTAATCCTAAAATAATGATTAAGCCTAATACAGTAATGATCTTTGAGTTAAGCCATGAAGACTTCTTTTTATCTCTTGACGAAACTTTACCCTCGATATTTCTGTATCGTAGATTGTTCTGTTCAGCAGGCTCTGATACTTTTAGGTCTAAGCGCACAATATTCGCGGCTTTAAATTTTCCTGCATCTTCAACAATTATAAATTTTAGATTTTCACCGATTTTAGGTGGAACATTCTTATTGGGAAAATCTTTGATGTGGAAAAATAAATCTTTTGACTCTTTCTCTATCTGAATAGAACCAAAACCACGATCTTCATGATAGCTTTTGATTTTCCCCTCTTGAAACATAATGCGCTCTTATCTTTGATATTTTTAATAATTGTAATAAAAAAGAAGCTAAAAAGCCTCTTTTCTATTCTTATACTCGACTTAAGCAGAATATATAAATTCTACCTCAGTACTAACGTCGGAAATTGGACAGCAGGGAAGAAGTAATCGACTGGTTATGGGCGGCCACTTTGGATTTTTTGGCTTTGGCCGACTGGTCTTCAACCCGCTCAATTTTCACTGCTTTAAACTTGTTGCCGTTTTTGACCACATTAAATTTCACCCGGTCATTTCGCTTCGGTTCTATCCCATCGGCCGGGAAATCGGAAATATGAAAAAACACTTCGCCTTCCGGACAGGCAATAAAGCCGTAACCCTTGTCTGCGTTGTATTGCTTAACTTTACCCTGATATTGTTCGTTGCTCATCGACCTGTCCCCCTTTTGCGCTTCAAGCTTAGTATATAAAAAAGAGGCTATAAAAGCCCCTTCTCTGTTCACTAGCAAAATCAGTCTTTTTGCACGGAACCGAAAATTTTGTCACCGGCATCACCCAGGCCCGGTACGATATAGCCATTTTCATTCAGGCCCTGATCCACAGAGGCAGTGAAAATTACCACATCCGGATGCGCTGCTTCTACACGCTGAATGCCTTCTGGCGCAGCCACCAGCACCATCACGCGAATATCTTTACAGCCGCTGGCTTTTAACACATCAATCGCCGCCACTAAAGATGAACCGGTGGCCAACATTGGGTCAATGATCATGGCAATACGGTTTTGTACATCCGGTACCAGTTTTTTGTAGTAGGTACGTGCTTCCAGCGTTTCTTCATCACGCTCTAAGCCCAGTACAGACACTTTGGCGCTTGGAATCAGGTTCAGGAAACCATCCAGCATGCCAATACCGGCACGTAAAATTGGTACCACCGTAATTTTTTTACCGGCAATACGGTCTACCGTGACCGCACCATTCCAGCCGTCAATTTCATGCTCGACCATTGGCAAATCTTTGGTCGCCTCATAGGTCAACAGCATGGTCACTTCTTGCGCCAGCTCGCGGAAGTTTTTAGTGCTGATATCTGCACGACGCAGTAAACCGAGTTTATGACGAATGAGCGGATGACGAATTTCATGGATAGCCACGGGAGAACACCTAAAAGGTTAAGATAAAATTCCGTCTATTATAATCATTTTTTGACCCTGATAAAAACAAAAAAGCCCTCAAATATTGAGGGCTTTTTGCTAGACAATTCTCTTTTTCAAGATTATTGCTGAGACAGCATGAAGTGAATTGGAGATAAAATCTCGGCTTCAAGCGCCATCTGGATAATTGGATCCGGATAAACACCAATCACCAATACCGCCAGTGCAGCCAGCAGAACCATGATCCCGCCAACACGTTGACCCCAGTGATCGACTGCATCCATTTTTGGTGTTTCTGGCGGAGTCATATACATCACCACCATCACACGTAAATAGTAATACAGACCAATACCCGAACCGACAATAATCATCGCTGCCAGGAACCAGTGCTGGGTTGTTACCGCAGCCATGACAATCAGGAACTTACCAATAAAGCCTGCAGTCAGTGGAATACCGGCCAGAGACAGCATCATCACGGTTAATACAGCAGTCAGCACTGGACGACGCCAGAACAGACCACGGTATTCAGCCAGACTTTCTGCTTCTGAAGTGTTGTTATATGGACTCGACATTAACGCTACGGCACCGAAAGCACCAATCGTGGTTAATACATAGGTAATTACATAAACAGTCACATTACCCAAGCTGGCATAAGTCAGACTGATCAGACCAATCAGCAGATAACCGAAGTGTGCGATTGAAGAGTATGCCAAAACACGCTTCAGGTTCACTTGGCGTACCGCCAGGAAGTTACCGACAACAATCGACAGTACGGCAATAATGGTCAGCAGTGTAATAACTGATTCTTGCAGGATGGCACCTGAAGTCAGCAAGTAACGTACGAACAAACCAATGGTCGCCACTTTGGCAGCCGTTGCCAGGAAGGTCGCGATTGGTGCTGGAGCACCCGCATACACATCTGGTGTCCATTTGTGGAATGGTGCCAAAGACAGTTTGAATGCAACCGCAAAGATAATTAAGGCAATACCTAAAATGACCAGTGGCTGGTGCAGGTTCTGCATAAGCGCCTGTACAGAGTCATAGAATGACAGTGAACCGGTGTAGGCATAAATATACGCCATACCCATCAGCAACATCGCAGATGCGGTTGCTGAAAGTACCAGGTATTTCACCCCTGCTTCTAAAGACTTCGAACGCTGATGCGTATAGGCTAACAAGCCATACACCGGAATCGACATCAATTCCAGGCTGATGAAGAATGAAGCATAGTGCGAGCTTGCCACCATGAGCATTGCGCCTGCAACTGAGGACAACATCAGGATGTACAGCTCTTCACGATTGTCTTTATAGCTTTCAATATAAGCATGTGACAAGGTACAGCAAGCCAGTGCAGCAACCAGGATCAGTAACTGATAAACCAGTGTGAACTGATCAATCATAAACATGCCCATGACATTCGCTGGTGCAAAAGCACCACCGAATAATGAGAGCAGAATATACGCTGCAGCAAGGTTTAAGCCCACTACAGATGCTGTCGCAATCAGGTTATGGTTACGCTTGATTGCGGTGAGAATCATCACGACGATCGCAGTTAAAGCCACGATCATCACAGGAGCTAATGGCATAAGCTCGGAAAATGACATTGTGAAGTTCATGACTTATTGGATCTCCACATTTTCGAGTTGAGTGCTTACCTGTTCGGTCACTTCAACTAGCTCTTGAACTGGAATGTAGCTGTTTGCTAACCACGCCATGCTTGAATTGGAAATATCAAGGAAGCTTTGTGGATACAGACCAAGCCATAACAGACCAACGGCACAAATTAACAGAATCACAATTTCACGCGCATCCAGATCTTTTAACGGATTGCTGTAATGCTGTTTTTGCTCTTCGTTTGGTGTACCAAATAATGCTTTGTGAATCAGGATCAGACCATAAAGACCTGCAAACACCAGACTCACTGCAGCAATGATTGTAAATACAGGGAACTGGTTGAATGAACCCATCAGAATCAGGAATTCACCAATAAAGTTACCCAGACCCGGGATACCGACCAATGCTGCCACGAAGAACATCAGGAAGAAGGCCAGATACGGGAATTGACCACGAATACCACCCATCAGACGCATGTCACGGGTATGCACACGTTCATAGACCTGACCACACATAATGAACAATGCAGCAGATGACAAGCCATGTGCCAGCATCATGATCATTAAGCCTTGGTAAGTCAGGATATTACCTGCGTAAATCGCCAGTAACACAAAGCCCATGTGCGAAATAGAGGTATAAGCCAACAGGCGTTTCATATCGGTTTGCTGGAAGGCACACCAAGCGCCGTAGAAAATACCAATTAAACCGAAAATAATCGCGATGTCTGCAAACTGTGCAGAAGCCGCCGGGAAGAATGGAATCACGAAACGGAGTAAACCGTACGCTGCAGTCTTAATCAAGATACCTGCAAGGTCAACAGAACCCGCTGTTGGTGCCTGTGCGTGGGCATCTGGTAACCAGCCGTGTAACGGGAAAACTGGAAGTTTTACCGCAAAGCCGATGAACATACAGATCATGAAGGCATAAGCCACTGCCGGTAACTGTGCATCAAGCGTATTCGCCACCGCTAACAGATAGTGGTAGTTGAACGAGATGGTACCTGACAGCATGTAACCGTAAATCACCAGCCCCAGGATACCGATCAGCATGATCAGACCTGCAACCTGTGTATAGATGAAGAACTTGGTTGCTGCGTAAACACGCGATTTACCATCTGCCCCTTTATGCCCCCAAAGCGCAATCAGGAAGTAGATTGGAACCAGCATCATCTCCCAGAAGAAGAAGAACAGGAACAGGTCAATCGCCAGGAATACACCAATTACGCCACCTAAAGACCATAACAGGTTCAGGTGGAAGAAGCCCACGTTCTTCTGGATTTCACCCCAAGAACAGCCGACGGCCAAAATACCCAGCAGCGCTGTCAGGCCAACCATGAGTAATGATAAGCCATCTACCGCCAGGTGAATGTTAATGCCCAGGGTTTGAATCCAAGGCAACTGGAATTGGGCAGCCCAGCTTGGAACCTGTGCACCCAATTCATATTGATACGTACCTGATTGCCATAACGCCAGGGTCAGACCCAGCGTTACCAGCATACCCACCAGCGCAATATAGCGCGGCAGTTTGTCGTCGAGCTTGTCGACGATCCAACAAATAAAACCTGCAATGAACGGAACGAGGATCAGTGCGGGTAAAATGATATTGTTTGGAGCTTCCATCTTATTTCCCCACGACCTGAGTCACGACCACGACCAGCAGTAAAACAACAACACCGAGGGCCATACTAGAGGCGTATTCGCGCAATGAACCGGTTTGACGTGAACTGGTAAAGCTGTTGCCTGCTTTAACAATTGCAGGAAGCACCAGCCACAAGCCATCAATCGGATCGCGACCTAAAATTTTAGCGATAAGCAGGTAAGGCTTCACGAATACGATGTCATACAACGCATCGAAACCAAGTGCATTACGGCAGATATTGGCCAGACCTGAACCCAGAGAAGTCTGAGCAAAGCCTTTTACGGCATTGTAAGCAAACGCAAACAGCACCACGCCAACAGCAAGACCTGCCAAAGCAACCCCAATCGCGATGTATTCAGCACCATGTGCACCGGCTTCAAGCGCTTCAGGAATAATGAAGGCTGGAATTTGTGCAGCATCCAGAATGCTCATCACTGGTGCTTTCAGCACAATCGCCAGACCCGTTGAAAGCACTGCCAGAATTGCCAGTGGAGCCCAGTAAGTAATGCCTTTGATTTCATGATAAGGCGTGTTTTCTTTGCCGAAGAATACTACCCAGATTAAACGGAAAGTATAAATAGACGTTAAGAACGCACCTGCAACACCCACCCAATACAGTGTATTGAAGACTGGTACGCCAGCTAAATGACTTTGTGTCCACACCGCGGCCAGAATCGCATCTTTAGAGAAGAAGCCGATGGTCAGGAATGGAATGGCTGCCAAGGCACCGCCACCAATCGCGAAACATGCAAACAGGAATTTGTTCTTGTAGAACAGACCACCCATCTTGAAGATGTTTTGTTCATGATGGTAAGCCAGAATCACCGCACCTGAAGACAAGAATAATAATGCCTTGAAGAATGCGTGAGTCAGCATGTGGAACAGACCCGCCTGGTACGCTTCAGCACCTACGGCCATAAACATATAACCGAGCTGACTCATGGTTGAGTAAGCCAGAATACGTTTGATGTCGGTTTGAACCAGCGCTGCAAAACCAGCCACCAGCAAGGTTACCGCACCGGTAATAGAAATGAAGATCATCACTTCTGGTGCAAGTTCAAATACGCTGAACATACGGCAGCATAGATAAACACCCGCAGTCACCATGGTTGCCGCGTGGATTAACGCAGATACTGGCGTCGGACCTGCCATCGCATCTGCCAACCAGGTTTGTAACGGGATTTGCGCAGATTTACCGGCAGCACCCAGGAACAACATTAAGGCTGTCCAGATGGTAATTGATGAGCTTTGGGTCATAACCGCAGCAGCATTCTCAACGATGTACTGTGTATTCAGGGTACCGAACTGTTGGTACAGTAAGAACAGTGCAATCAGCAGGAATACATCACCAACACGCGTTACGGTAAATGCTTTAATGGCAGCAAAACCGTTGGCCGGGTTCTGGTAGTAATAACCGATTAACAGGTAAGAACACAGACCTACACCTTCCCAACCCAAGAACAATAACGCCAGGTTATCGCCCAGTACCAGCAGTAACATGCTGGCTACGAACAGGTTGAAGTAAGAGAAGAAACGTGCAAAGTCTTCCTCACCACGCATATACCAAGATGCGAAGATGTGAATCAGGAAACCAACACCGGTAATCATGCCCATCATCAGCAACGATAAGCCGTCAAGCTGCAAGCTGATGCCTGGGGCAAAATCACCCACGCTAAACCACGTCCACAAATGCTGAACGTAAAGTTCTTTACCGTTATTGACAAAGTCAAGGCCGGCAATCAGGGCAAATAATGCCGATAGACCAACTGCCCCTACCCCGATAATCGCCGCAACTTTCTCAGGAAGATTGTGACGCCCTGCCGCTAATAAAATAAAACCGATTAGCGGGAACAAAATTGTTAAATATAAATAACTCATCCGCGCATCTCACTAGCAGCATCCACATCCAGGTGATGGAAGCGATGATAGAACTGAAGGACGATCGCAAGACCGATACATGCCTCTGCCGCAGCCAGCGTCAGAATCAAGATGAACATGATCTGGCCATCTGGTTGTACCCAGGCACTACCCGCCAGAACAAACGCCAGTGCCGCAGCGTTCATCATGATTTCAAGGCTCATTAAAATGAATAACAGGTTGCGTCGCACCATTACACCGTAAAAACCCAGTGCAAAAAGAATGGTTGCAACGATCAAACCATGTTCTAAAGGGATGTTGCCCATTATTGTTTTTCCTCTTCTGCACCTGGTTCACGTTTACCTAAGTGGAATGCTGCAACCAGGGCTGCTAGCAATAACATCGCGGCAACTTCAACCAATAATAAATAGTGAGTAAAGAGTGCTTGACCGACTTCTTTAGGACCAACAATTTCGGTTCCCATGACAGCTGGCGTGCTGGAGTAATCCGATGCAAGCATCCATACCAGAACCAGACCCATCAAGAAGCTCATTAATGCTGGATATGCCCATGCAGATGAGTTGAGCCATTTGCTCTCTTGTTCAACAGTTTGCTGACCCAAGTTCAACATCATCACCACGAACACGAATAACACCATGATCGCGCCGGCATACACAATAATTTCCAGGGCACCGGCAAACGGTGCACCCACAATCATGAACATCCCTGCAACAGCAAGTAATGACACGATCAAGCTCAGTAACGCATGTACTGGGTTCGTGTTGGTGACAACACGAACAGTAGAGATAATGGCCACGAGTGCCATCAAATAAAACGGCCACATCATGGTAATAGACTCCGTACATCAACAGGTGCACTTTCTTTTTGTGCTTGACCTTTGTCTTTACCTGTAACTGCCATACCGGTTACACGGTAGAAGTTATAGTCAGGATATTTACCCGGACCTGAAATCAGCAAATGTTCTTTTTCATAGACCAGGTCCTGACGAACATATTCACCCAATTCAAAGTCTGGTGTCAGCTGAATTGCAGTTGTCGGGCAGGCTTCTTCACACATACCGCAGAAGATACAGCGAGAGAAGTTGATACGGAAAAATTCCGGATACCAACGACCATCTTCCTGCTCTGCTTTTTGCAGTGAAATACAACCCACTGGACATGCAACGGCACACAGGTTACAGGCAACGCAGCGCTCTTCGCCATCTGGGTCACGTGTAAGCACGATACGACCACGGAAACGCGGTGGTACGATTTCTTCGGCTGGCACTTCCGGATATAAAATGGTGTCACGTTTGCGGGTTGCGTGGCTGAACACCATCCACAACGAGCGCACGATTGACCCAAATCCAGCTAGAAACTTATACATTTTGTTCTCCCTGCCCTTACCACAAGATAACCGCGCCAGTAACCAGCAGGTTCACCAACGCTAATGGCAAGCAAATTTTCCAGCCAAAGTTCATTACCTGGTCATAACGTGGACGCATTAAAGAACCACGTGCCAGAACGAACATCATTACAAAGAATGCTGTTTTGATAATGAACCAGAATGCTGGAGGTAAGAAATCAAGTCCGAATGGCGCTAACCAGCCACCGAAGAATAACGTCACGATCAGCGCAGAGATCAGCACCACGTTGACGTATTCCGCAACGAAGAACATACCCCATTTCATACCGCCATATTCTACGTGATAACCTTCTGCCAATTCTTGTTCTGCTTCTGGTTGGTCAAACGGGTGACGGTGCGTTACCGCAACACCTGCAACCACGAAAATCAAGAAGCCCAAGAACTGAGGAATTACAAACCAGACATCTTGTTGTGCTTCTACAATTTCACGCATGTTGAATGAGCCGGCAATTGCCACCACACCCATCAGGGAAATACCCAGGAACACTTCATACGAAATGGTTTGAGCTGCTGAACGTAGACCACCAAGCAATGCGTATTTGTTGTTTGATGACCAACCACCAAACAGAACCGCATAGACTGCAATACCAGCCATTGCCATAAAGAACAACAGGCCAATGCTCATGTCTGCAACACCTAAATAAGGTGATACAGGAATAACCATGAACGACAGTACCGCAGTTGCCATTGCAACTGCTGGTGCCATACGGAAGGTTAGTTTGTCGGCAAATTTAGGTGTCCAGTCTTCTTTGAACATGATTTTAAGCATGTCGGCGACAATCTGGAACATACCGCCCGGACCTACACGGTTCGGACCATAACGGTCTTGCCATAAACCGAGCAGACGACGCTCGATAAATGACATTAATGCTGCAACCAGTACCACAACCAGCAAGATCACAATCGCTTGAATGACTGAATAGGCAATTGGCCAGTTCTCAGCCCAAAGCGGTGTTTGACGCATTAATTCTTGTTCCATGAATTATACTCCTACCGCGACTGACACAGGCTCAGCAAGAGATACCGTCGGTGCTAGACCAATTGGGTAACCAATATAACCTGTAGGTAAATATTCAATCACTTGAACTGGAAGAACAATTGAAGTCTCGCCTGCTTTCACAGTGATCTTCTGACCATCTTTCAGGTTCAAACGGCTTGCATCCTGTTCACCCACGGCAAACATGGCTTCAGGAATACGTGATTCCATCGCTGGTGTTTTAATGGTGAATTCACCTGACGCAAAAATATGATGCATTGGCACCAAACGGAAGCTGTCCGGATTGGCCAATACAGGGCTTGGTGCTACGAAGCTACGTGCTGGACGTTTTGGTAAACGGTCGAATAAACGTACGC
The DNA here is from genome assembly GCF_013420185.1 of Acinetobacter sp. YH01025. Taxonomy (NCBI): domain Bacteria; kingdom Pseudomonadati; phylum Pseudomonadota; class Gammaproteobacteria; order Moraxellales; family Moraxellaceae; genus Acinetobacter; species Acinetobacter sp. YH01025. The sequence goes on from NZ_VOYR01000002.1 coordinate 210,159, forward strand.
CTGAATCACCACCTTTTAAGTGACCGCCCACGTTGTCCTGGAATTTGTTCCAGGCCTGTGGCGAGTTCCAGCCTGCAGACCACGCAAATGGCACCAGTGCAGATGGCGTCTGATTACCGACATAACCTTCCATCGAGAAAGTTAATGCAGAATCGACATCGGTCGGCTGTTTTGGTTCGTGAATCGAAAGCGGTGCACGAATGGCAGTACGGCCTGAGTAACGACGTGGTTCACGTGCCACTTTCAGACCATGGACACGGAAGCCCGCATCTGGTGCAACGTCTAAAATACCTTCTAATGCCGGTACGTTTTTCGCTACAGACTCGATCACATCATCCAGCAAGGTCCATGAAATCGCTTTACCTTTCATGCCAGTTTCAAGGGCATGTAACCAGCGCCAAGATTCTTTAATCGCCAGTTCCGGCTTGTAGTAGCTTGGGTCATACACTTGATAGAAACGCTGTGCACGGCCTTCTTGCGATACCACAGTACCATCACCTTCAGCGAAGCTTGCTGCTGAAAGTACGATGTCTGCTTTCGCCACAGTCGCAGTTTCAGAGTGGTCCAGCACAATAATGTCTTTACCTGCAAGTGCAGCATCGACCTGAGCCGCTGGTAAACGACGGTAAAGGTCATTTTCCACCACAATCACAGTGTCATAGTCTTGTGCAAAGGCTTGCTCCAAGCTCTGACCACCAAAGATCGCCAAGCCCATTGAGTTCACTTCAGGAACAGTCAATGTTAAGCCTGCATTACCAAGGTTTTGAGCCACTTGAGCCGCAGCTTCCATGATGGCAGCGTCTTGTAAGCTTGTACCAGAGATGATTAAAGGCTTCTTCGCCGCTTTTAAGGTATCTGCGATGGTTTGCGCAAATGCTTTGGCATCGTCATCTAAACCGGTAATCACTTCGCCTTTTACGCCAGCGGCAATGGCAAAGCCTAAACGCGCGATGTCATTTGGAGATGCAACCACTTCACCAGTTGCCACGTCAGCAAGACGGGTTTGAGTTGCAGCCAGAATGTAAATCGGAGATTTCGCATCTTGCGCAATACGTTGTACTGGTTCAGCCAGCCATTCTTGAGTACGACGCTCTGCCGCCATTTCTTTGGCTTTGTTTTTCGCCGCTTGACGAACAGATAAAGCCATACGTGGTGCAGTTTGTGTCAGGTCTTCACCCAGAATTAACACGGCGTCATAGCTTTCAATTTCACGCATACCCGGGTTGTAAACACCTTCGGTTTGCATGATTGATGCCGCCAGTTCCACCAGACTTTGCTCTTTTTGCGACATACCGGTTGAGTAGTTGTCCTGACCAACCAGTTCGCGCAGTGCAAAGTTCGATTCAAGCGAGGCACGTGGTGAGCCAATACCCAGCACTTTTTTGCCTTGAAGATTCTCAATCACGGTGTCTAATGCCTGATCGACAGACACAGTCGTGACATTTTGACCATCACGGAATTGTGGCTGACGCGGACGATCTTCACGGTTCACATAACCGGTACCGAAACGGCCTTTGTCACACAGGAAGTACTGGTTCACTTCACCATTGAAACGGTTTTCTACACGACGCAGTTCACCATAACGCTCACCTGGAGAAATGTTACAGCCTGAAGAACAGCCTTGGCATACGCTAGGCGCATACTGCATGTCCCACTTACGGTTGTAGCGCGCAGAGTGAGTTTTGTCGGTGAATACACCTGTTGGGCAGACTTCAGTCAGGTTACCCGAGAATTCAGATTCTAAAGTCCCTGATTCTGGACGACCGAAGTACACACGTGATGCGTTGGCATACACGCCAAAGTCGGTACCGCCAGCATAGTCTTTGTAGTAACGCACACAACGGTAACAGGCGATACAGCGGTTCATCTCGTGCGCAATAAACGAACCCAGTTCCTGGTTGTAATGCGTACGCTTGGTGAAACGGTAACGACGACGGTCGTGTTGCGTCATTACAGTCATATCCTGTAAATGACAGTGACCACCTTCTTCACAGACCGGACAGTCGTGCGGGTGGTTGGTCATCAAGAATTCAACAACAGAAGCTCGGAAATCTTTTGCTTCTTTGTCTTCAATCGAGATGTAGGTATTGTCAGCAGCAGGCGTCATACATGACATGACCAGACGACCACGCGTATCTTCAGGATTCGCGTATTGCGTCACAGCACATTGACGGCAAGAACCGACAGAACCTAAGGATGGATGCCAACAAAAATATGGGATGTCGATGCCAAGGCTTAAACAAGCTTGCAGCAAGTTTTCTGAGCCGTTGACTTCATACGATTTTCCATCGACATGAATTGTAGCCATAGTCGAATTCCTTAAGCTTGTTCTACGTTGCTGGTCTGAGCTGCGGCATTCACCACTTTCGCTTCAAACTCGCCACGGAAATATTTGAGTGCGCCCATTAACGGTTCCATCGCACCTGGTGCGTGTGCACAGAAAGTTTTACCAATCCAAAGCTTACGGGTCAGTTCCTGTAAGTGATCGATGTCTTCTTTCGTACCCGTACCATCTTCGAGTGCTTTCAGTGCCTTCACCGCCCACGGTAAACCATCACGGCAAGGTGTACACCAGCCACATGATTCACGCGCAAAGAATTCTTCTAAGTTACGGGTTGCTGAAACCATACATTGGGTTTCATCGACCACCATCAGCAGACAGGTACCTAAACGTGAACCCGCTTTCATGATGCTTTCTGCATCCATCGGCAGGTCAATGTGCTCAGCAGCCAGGAAGTCTGTTGATGCACCACCTGGTAACCATGCTTTCAGCTTCAGGCCGTCACGCATACCACCGGCATGTTCTTCAATCACTTCACGTGCAGTGGTACCAAAAGGCAGCTCCCAAAGACCTGGGAATTTCACCTTACCTGATGCACCGTAAATTTTCGTACCTGGATCTTTCGATTTACCCGCAGACAGGTTGATGTACCACTCAGGACCACGTAACAAAATGGCTGGCAAGTTGTTGTAGGTTTCTACGTTGTTGACAATCGTAGGACGACCCCACGCCCCTGCAACTTGCGGGAATGGCGGTTTGGTACGCGGATTGGCACGGCGACCTTCCAGCGAGTTAATCAGTGCGGTTTCTTCACCACAGATATAACGGCCCGCGCCGGTGTGCACATACAGCTCGAAGTTCCAGCCAGAACCCAGGATGTTGTCGCCCAGGTAACCTTTGGCACGAATCTGCTCAATCGCTTCATTTAAATATTGTGCAGCTTCGATGTACTCGCCACGGATAAAGATATAGCCGTGAGTCGCTTCCAGTGTATAAGCCGCAATCAGCATACCTTCAATCAATTGATGTGGAAGTTTTTCCATCAACAAACGGTCTTTGAAAGTACCCGGTTCCATTTCGTCGGCATTACAGATCAGGTAACGTGGACCTGAATTGTCGTTTGGCGCCATCAGCGACCATTTGATGCCTGCCGGGAAGCCTGCACCACCACGACCTTTAACGGTTGCAGCTTTCACCACATCCAGTACTTCGGCCGGTGTCATGCTAATGGCTTTTTTGAAGCCGGCATAACCATCAAGCGCTTCGTAATCATCTGCATTACGAACATGCTCTTGTTTACTCAAACGCCAAGTTAATGGATGAGTTTCTGGGTTACCGTCGCCATAAATTGGTTTTGGTTCGGTATTCATACATACTTCTCCAATAACTGTTTAATTGATGTCACTTCAACCAGACCGTGAGTATCTTCATCAATCATTAACGTTGGACCTTTGTCACAGTTGCCCAGACAGCAGATTGGCAGCAAAGTGAAACGACCATCTGCAGTCGTTTGACCAAACTGAATGCCAAGCTCGCGCTGGAACGCTTCTGCCAAAGTTTCCGCCCCCATCAAGAAGCACGCGATAGAGTCACACAGAAGAATAACGTGACGACCTACCGGTTGACGGTAAATACGGTTATAGAACGTTGCTACCCCTTCTAAATCAGCAACACTGATTGAAAGCAGTTGAGCAATCGCATTGAGCTGTGCGTCATCAATCCAGCCATTACGGCGTTGTACACACTTTAGCGCATCCAGAGATGCCGCACGTGGGTACGGATAGTGACCAATGTGATGTTCGATTTCGTGGATTTCATCTGCAGTTAAAATCCCTTCAACATTCACACGTGGCTTTTTATCAGTCAAAATCATCATAATGCGTTTACCCCTTAGCGATCCACGTCAGCCATTACGACATCAATTGTCGCTAAATAAATGATCAAGTCAGAGACCAGACTGCCGTTAATCACCGAAGGAATTTGCTGTAAGTGCGTGAAGGTTGGTGTACGGATACGGGTACGATAACTCATGGTTGACTTGTCTGAAGTCAAGTAGTAGTTCGACGCCCCTTTCACCACTTCTGCCATTACAGATGCTTCACCTGCCGGCATGACAGGACCCCAAGACACGCTCAAGAAGTGCGTAATCAGGGTTTCAATATCTTGTAATGTCTTGTCTTTTGGTGGTGGAACAGCCAGAGGATGATCCGCTTTATATGGACCAGATGGCATGTTATCCAAGCACTGCTTGATGATTTTTAAAGACTGTTCGATTTCGCGGTAGTGAACGATGACACGCGCATAGGCATCACCTTCGTACTCCACCGGCACTTCGAAGTCATAGTTTTCATAGCCGCTGTATGGACGGTATTTACGTACGTCAAAGTCGATACCTGTTGCACGTAAACCGGTACCTGTCACACCCCAGGCCAATGCAGATTTTGCATCGTACTGCGCTACATTGCGGGTACGGCCTTCAAACACCGAGTTTTTCAGCGCTGCAGTGTGGTATTCCTTCAGACGTTTTGGCATCCACTCCAGAATCTCGCGGATCAGGTGCTGCCAGTTGTTTGGAAGGTCATGCGCGGTACCACCAATACGGAACCAGGCTGGGTGCATACGGTAACCGGTGATCGCTTCAATCGCATCATAAATCTTCTGACGGTCGGCGAACATATAGAATACTGGGGTCATACCGCCGGCATCCTGAATTGCTGTACCGATATAAAGCAAGTGGTTATTGATACGGAACAGTTCCGACATCATCACACGGATACATTGTGCACGCTCTGGCACCTGAATACCGGCCAGCTGCTCCACACCCATCACATACGGCATGTTTTGCGCACAACCACCGAGGTAGTCGACACGGTCGGTATACGGAATGAATGAGTGCCAGGTTTGACGCTCAGCCATTTTTTCCACACCACGGTGGTGATAGCCGATGTCGGGTACACAGTCTTTTACTTCTTCACCATCCAGCTGCAAGATGACACGGAACGCACCGTGTGCAGATGGGTGGTTAGGACCCAAGTTCAGGAACATGAAGTCTTCGTCTTCGTTACCACGGGTCAGACCCCAGTCTTCCGGTACGAAACGCAAGTGTTCCTGTTCAAAATCCTGCTTGGCCTGGTTCTGCATATACGGGGTATATTCAGTGGCACGTGCAGAATATTCCTTGCGCAGCGGGTGACCTTCCCAATAGGTTGGCAGCAAGATACGACGGAGCATTGGATGCCCTTCGAAGTTAATGCCGAACATATCGTAAGCTTCACGCTCGTACCAGTTGGCATTTGGCCAGATATTGGTCGCAGTCGGAATATTCAGATCGTTCTCATTTAGCGCAACTTTGACACGGATATCGCTGTTACGTTCTAACGACAACAGGTGATAGAACACGGTAAAGTCAGATGCAGGCAATCCGTCGCGGTGCGTACGTAAACGCTCATCTACCGCAGACAGGTCAAACAGCATCACGTATGGACGTGACACTGTACGCAAGAACATCAAGACTTCTTGTACGCGTGCGCGCTCAACCCAGACCGTTGGAAAATCTTCAAAAGTCGTTTGCACATAGAAGTTCTCACCAAATTTGGTTTTGAGCTCTTCTACAATTGCAAATGCTGGGCGGGAATCAACTGCTGTTGATTCTGGCATAGCAATGTCAGTTTCAGCCATTGGCTTGGCTTCCTATTTAATACAAATTCAGTCAACCTAAACGACAACTACACCCATAACGGGTGCACCACGATTTTGTCGCTTAAATTATTTAATTTCATCCATAGAGCGCAGGTTTTTCACCGCAATACGCTGTGCTTGCTTACGGTCACGTTCTGGCATCATCTTTGGCTTATACACTGGCTTAAGATCATCACCAATCACCGCAGACAGCGGACGGCGCTCTAATTGAATTTGGTCTTGCAACAACATTAATGCCTGAATTAAGGCTTCAGGACGTGGTGGGCAACCTGGGATATACACATCGACAGGAATGATTTTATCCACACCTTGTACAACCGAATAAATATCGTACATACCGCCTGAGTTTGCACATGCACCCATTGAGATGACCCATTTTGGCTCAAGCATTTGCTCGTACAAACGCTGGATTACTGGGGCCATTTTCACGAAACAGGTACCGGCGACAATCATGAGGTCGGCCTGACGAGGTGAAGCACGAATAACCTCGGCACCAAAACGTGACAAGTCATGCACGCCGGTTAAAGTCGTTGCATACTCTACGTAGCAGCAAGATGTACCAAAGTTAAACGGCCAAACTGAGTTCTTACGCCCCCAGTTTACTGCTGTATGTGCCAAGTCTTCTAAACGAGTCATGAACACATTTTTATTCACTTCTTCTTCAAGCGGATCTGTAACGATCTGGCGCTCCTGAAGTGGATATTGATCAGCATCCGGATTCGCACGGGTTAAGGTATATTTCATCCCGAGTTACTCCTTATCAGATGATATAGCCTGTGATTTTTTCACATGACCAGCAGATTGAGCAGGAATTTGACCAGTAGGGTCGATTACCAGCTCTTCAATTGAGTTAAAGCGGGTAATTTCTGCAAGATCCATATTTGGTGAACCGATTTTAGGTTTAATCCCTGCAGCTTTACGTTTGTCAGATGGAGCCCAGTTCAGTGCACCGGTTGACAGTTCGTAAATCAAACCAACGAGTAAAACTAAAATAAATACAGCAGCAGTTGCAAAACCAACCCAGCCTACTTCACGAACAGAAGCTGCCCATGCGTAGAGATAGAGGGCTTCTAAGTCGAACACAACGAAGAAAATCGCAACTAAATAGAACTTGGCAGACAAGCGAATGCGTGCACCACCTGCACTCACAACACCTGACTCAAACTGCTCCTGCTTAGCACGGCCCCATGATTTACCCCCTAGGAGTAACGGGACAGTGAGCATAAAGACGCATAAAAATGTAACGCCGATCACGAAGGCAATAATTGCCCATTCGTATGGAGTAATGGCACTCATGCGGGGATAACTCCTGGCAGGCCTATTTATTAACAAAGAATGTATGTATTGGCCTTCAAATACACCAAACACAAAATTAATCCCGCCAATTGTACCTGATTTATGATTTCACTTGCTAGCTTATAAGCCTTAGTCTTTCGGATGATTTTTCCGCGAAACAAATGCCAGAGCACCATTCTGTTGGCCCCTACAGGCCATAATCGCTTTACTAAATCAAGATGTGTTTATTTATTAATTTTTCCAAAATTTTGCGTGAGTCGCTGCTATTGATCACTAACTTTGCAATGGCCAATCCTGCCAGCCGTATTCGGCTTCATTTACACCGAATTAAAATGATGATCTTATTCTGCGCCTGAATGCCGGCGTGATTTGTATATTTTTGCAATTTAAAGCGCTTAAGGCTTCATCAATCTGAAGGCTTATGGTATTCCTAAGAAGAACTATAAATTTCAATAATAAGGAGTACATACATGAGCTTAAAATTTACCCATCATCCTGAGTACTTTCTCTTTGCCCAGCTAATTATGCGTCATATTGAAAATTATATTGAGAAACATCCAGACGCGAACAATGCCATTTTCGATTTACGTGATATTTACGAGCTGTTCCGTCAGGACAAAGCCTCAGCCAGTATTAACCTCGATGGTATTTTAAATATTGCTGATGAGTACACGGTGGATACCCTGGACGGTGACCAGAAACTGATTAGCCGTTACAGTATTGATGCCAAAGACAATAAGCTGCTGTTTGACTTTAATCAGGCTGCACTGGAAGGCCTTAAGAAAGGCAAAGCCCTGATTGCTCCGGATGCCAAAATCCAGGAATAAAACAAAAAAGCGTGTTTTGACAACACGCTTTTTTAATTAACTTTTACGTTGCCATAAAAATTGTGAAATGGCTCTTAATGCGGCGGCATCTTCAGCAAAATAGTCTAGCGCCTGCAAAGCCTGATCATGCAAATCTGTGGCATAAGCCTGTGCCTGCTCCAGCCCCATCAATGCCGGATAGGTCGATTTCTCCACCTGCTCATCCTTACCGGCAGTTTTTCCTAACACTTCAGTATCAGAAATAATATCCAGAATATCGTCCTGGACCTGGAAGGCCAGACCAATCACCTGCCCATATTCACGCAGTTGTGGAATCGCGCGATCGGTACCCTCAAAAATCGCTACTGCAGCCATCATAATCGCCGCAGAAATTAAAGCACCGGTTTTATTGCGATGAATCGTTTCTAACGCAGCCTGATCGACCTGCTTGCCTTCGGCCTGTAAATCCAGCACCTGTCCGCACACCATCTTGGAAGACGCGGTCGCCAGAATCTGCATCTGCTTTAGCACAATTGTCGCATCTACTGCCGCACCCTGATCAAACAAACGGCTGCCCAATACCTCAAAGGCCATTGACTGCAAAATATCACCCGCCAACAGTGCAGTATCTTCACCAAAGGCGGCATGACAGGTCGGCTGGCCACGGCGCAGCAAATCATTGTCCATACAAGGCAAATCATCATGCGCCAGCGAATAGCAGTGAATCAGCTCAATCGCCACCGCCGCACGGCGCACTGCCGCCATATTGGTATTCGGTTTTAAGGCTGCTGTGGCATAACACAAGGCTGGACGCACGCGTTTTCCACCCAGCATTACTGCATGATAGACTGCCCCTTTTAAAGGCTCAGGAATGGCAAAAGCGTCTAAGGCCGTCAATAAATCTTGTTGGATACGTTGTTGCGCTTCAGTCAACACGGTTACAGGGACGTCAGTGAGAGATGACACATTTGCCTCGAATTGGTTGTTCTATAAGATTGTTAGCCGTCACTGGCCAACCCCCTGTTCGCATTGTACCTCTAATTTAAGTTTTTTTAAGCCTTAACTACAGACAAGCGGATATTTCAGTTTTTTTCAGCTTTCGATCTCAATCCATAAAAAACGCCCCTATTGAACATAGAGGCGAATTCATTAATTCAGGCAAAATCAAGTCAGCGTTATTCCAGCACCTCGGCCGGTACACGTACCCAGCCTTCCATCAGCACCCGCGCACTACGGCTCATCACCGCTTTTTTCACCTGCCACTGACCGTTTTCCTGCACCGCTTGCGCGCCGACGCGTAAAGTCCCAGAAGGATGACCAAAACGCACCGCTTCACGCTTGCCACCACCAGCAGCCAGATTCACCAAGCTCCCCGGCACGGCAGCGGCTGTCCCAATGGCCACCGCAGCAGTGCCCATCATGGCATGGTGCAGTTTACCCATCGACAAGGCACGCACCAGCAAATCGACATCTTCAGCCTGAATATTTTTACCACTTGATGCGGTATAGCTCTGTGGACGCGCGACAAAAGCAATTTTCGGGGTATGCTGACGTTTTGCCGCTTCCGCTACATCATCAATCAAGCCCATCTGCTTGGCCCCATAGGCCCGGATTTTTTCAAAACGCGCCAGCGCCTCCGGATTACTATTAATGTCATCCTGCAATTCGGTGCCGCTATAGCCAATTTCATCGGCATTTAAAAAGATGGTCGGAATACCGGCATTAATAAAAGTCGCCTGAAAAGTCCCGACATCTGGTACCACAAAGGTATCCACCACATTGCCAGTCGGAAACATGGCCCCGCCCTCTTCGCCATCATCGGCCGGATCTAAAAATTCAATTTGTACTTCTGCTGCCGGAAAAGTCACACCATCCAGCTCAAAATCACCGGTTTCCTGCACCTGACCATTGGTGATTGGCACATGCGCGATAATGGTTTTCTGAATATTTTTCTGCCAGATGCGTACGGTACACAGACCGTTTTCCGGAATTTTATCGGCATCCACTAGCCCCTGACTGATGGCAAAAGCACCCACCGCAGCAGTCAGGTTGCCACAGTTACCGCTCCAGTCCACAAAAGGCTGATCAATTGCCACCTGACCAAATAGATAATCGACATCATGCTCCGGCTGGCTGCTTTTGGCCAGAATCACGGTTTTACTGGTACTGGAAGTGGCGCCGCCCATGCCATCAATCTGCTTGCCATAAGGGTCCGGGCTGCCAATGACCCGTAGCAGTAGCTGATCACGAATTTTTCCAGGCACTTGCGCTTCGACTGGTAAGTCATCTAATTTGAAAAAGACACCTTTACTGGTACCGCCACGCATATAGGTGGCTGCAATTTTAATTTGTGGAGCGCAGCGCATTCTTATCTAATCCTTTGATTTTTCGTTGTATTACATAATCCAAAGCAAGGTTTTTGCTTACTTTAAATGATAACGTCTTTTGCTTAAAAAATCAGGCGAACTGGACTTAAGTATAAAATTTACCCAAATCTTGGGCTGTAGACTTGAAATTTTCAAGCCTAAAAAAATATAGCCAATAAAATTAATATCTTGATTCAATTATTGTTTCAACAAAATGACCATTTTTCGATTTTATGAGCTGTTCTGAAGCGACTGGTGATCTACTAGGCTAATTTGCAACTATCTATTACAATCGAGCCACTTATTATACATTGTCGGGCTGAACACTTTGAACAACGAGTCTTCTCAACTTCAGCGTGGCTTAAAGAACCGTCATATCCAACTCATCGCCATGGGCGGCGCGATTGGTACTGGCTTATTCTTAGGTTCCGCTCAAGTCATCCAATCCGCAGGTCCCTCTATTATTTTAGGCTATGCGATTGGGGGTTTGATTGCATTTTTAATTATGCGCCAACTGGGCGAAATGATTGTTCATGAACCGGTTGCAGGTTCTTTCAGCCATTTTGCTTATCGCTATTGGGGGAAATTCCCTGGCTTCCTGGCCGGCTGGAATTACTGGATTTTATATATTCTGGTCGCCATGACCGAACTCACCGCTGTCGCCAAATATATTAACTACTGGTGGCCGCATATTCCGGCCTGGTCCTCGGTCCTGTTTTTCTTTATTGTCATTACCCTGATCAACCTCGGCAATGTAAAATTTTATGGGGAATCAGAATTCTGGCTGGCAATTATTAAAGTGGCCGCAGTAGTATCGATGATCATTTTTGGTCTGTACCTCCTGTTGACCGCAGATGCCAACTCGACTGCTTCATTTAGCAACCTCTGGAGCCATGGCGGATTCTTCCCGCACGGCTTTGAAGGCTTATTCTTCATGCTGGCCTTCCTGATGTTTGCCTTTGGCGGGATCGAGCTAATTGGTATGGCAGCAGCAGAAGCGCAGGATCCGAAAAAGACCATTCCCAAAGCCATCAATCAGGTGGTGTTCCGTATCCTGATTTTCTATGTTGGTTCATTGACGATTTTACTGTCGTTAGTGCCATGGAATCAGCTGGAACTGGGCGGTCTGGATAAAAGCCCATTCGTGATGATCTTTAGCCAGTTAGGCATTGGCTGGGCGGCACATCTGCTGAACTTTATTATTTTAACGGCGGCGCTGTCGGTTTATAACAGTGGTATGTATGCCAATAGCCGGATGCTGTTCGGTCTGGCCCAACAAGGCAATGCGCCAAAAGTATTCCTGAAAGTGAACAAGCAAGGCGTGCCAATTCCTGCGGTGCTGTTCTCTGCCCTGCTGATTTTTGGCTGTGTGTTATTGAACTACTTTGTACCGGAAGATGCTTTAAGTCACCTGATTTATATTGTGGTCGGTGCCTTGGTACTGAACTGGGCCATGATTACCCTGACTCACCTGAAGTTTATTCAGGCCATGAAAAACTCAGGTCAAACCACCTCTTTCCCTGCACTGTGGTCACCTGTGGGTAACGTGATTGTGCTGCTGTTTATTGCCACTATCCTGTACATTATGTGGACCCAAGGCTTTAGCGAATCGGTGTATATGATTCCGGTCTGGATTGTGCTGATGTGGGGTCTGTTTAAATTGCTAAAACAAAAAAACAGCTAAGTTATTTTTACTGACAAAAGAAAAAGTTATTACTTCGGTAATAACTTTTTTTTCAGCTTTTTTTCAGCTAAATTAAGGGCGTTTTGTGCCCTTAGCTTAACTGGATAGAGCAGTTGCCTCCTAAGCGACCGGCGTGGGTTCGAGTCCCGCAGGGCACACCATCGTATCTATAAAAAAGGAAGGCGCATCTCCTTCCTTTTTTATCTTCAGCACTTCACCGAGATGAAGCAACTCGCGTAGCTGCCTTGGCGAATTCCCCCACCATTTTAAATCGGCTGTAACTGTGCGCTTAAACGTGCTGCCATCTCTCTTAAATACTGGATTTTTGGATGCTGCATATCCAGCGGCAAATCCGAAGCAGTGCCCAACACCGAAATCGCATATTCAATTTCATGGTGCTGATTTAATACCGGCACACAAATCGCATGAATTCCGGCCAGCAAATCGCCTGCGACCGTGGCCACACCTTCACTTAGAATCTGCTGTTTTAAAGTTAAAAATTCATCCCAGTTCTGCGGATAGACCACTTTCTGCTGTGCCTGATGCTGCTGCCATTCTTTTTCCAGCAAAGGTCGCACCAATGCTTCCGGCATAAACGCAGCATAAGCCCGGCCGGTGGCCGAATTCAGCATCGGCATGATCGAACCGACACGGGTAATTACCGAAACTGGCTGATTCGGCTCCAGCCACTGTACAATCAGTGGGCCTTGCGTCGTCCATTTGCTAATCTGCAATCCACAATCCAAATGCCGGTGCAGTTCATTAATCTGTGCCTGTGCCGCCTGCAGACTGTCACTGCGCTGGATACAGCTCAGACCAAAACGATAAGCCTGATCGCCCAGTGCATAACGACCATCTTCCAGCTGCTTGGCATAATTCATACGTACCAGACTGACCATATAACGGTGCACCTTGGCCGGATGCATAGCCAGTTTTTCAGATAAATCTTTGAGCATGACCGGATGACGATAGGTCATCAGCGCATCCAGCACGGTTAAACCCACCTCTAAAGATTGCACGCCCACCTGATTCTTTTCTGACATAAGAATTTTACTCTCCTGTAAACACCGAGCATTTTAGCGTGCTGTTCTGATTTATAAATGCATCTCTGCAGAATTCTTTTATTTACATTTTTACGATATTCGTAATTTAATTAACTATTGCGTAATTAATAAAAATGAGTATGATGAGATTTATGACAAAAATCAAGTGATCCAGATCACTCCCCAGATAGAAAACACTGGACCGTTTTCATCGAGATATGCAGGAACCCCATATGACTCAGCAAGCATTTGTAGACGTTGCAGCACATTCAGATTTCCCGATTCAGAACCTGCCGTATGGCGTATTTAGCGAAAGCCCAACGGGCCATCGCCGTATTGGTGTAGCCTTAGGTGAATGGGTGGTGGATTTGGCCATGCTGGAAGCGAACGGTTTTCTCAGCATTCAGGCCGGCGAAAGTTATTTTAATCAGCCGACCTTGAATAAATTTATTGAATCGGGTCAACACAACTGGCGCAAAATCCGTCAGGAATTACAAAGCCTGCTGTCTGCCGACAACCCGACATTACGTGACAATGACAGTTTACGTGCACAGGCTTTCTTCGCTCAGGCAGAAGTGTATATGCATCTGCCGGTGCATATTCCGGGCTATACCGATTTCTATTCATCTAAAGAACATGCCACCAATGTCGGCTGCATTTTCCGCGATCCGAAGAATGCCCTGCTACCAAACTGGTCAGAATTACCGGTCGGTTATAACGGCCGCGCCAGTTCTGTGGTGGTGAGTGGTACACCGGTGGTACGTCCATCCGGCCAGATCAAGTTACCGAATGCCGAACGTCCTATTTTCTCGGCCTGCCGTAAACTCGATTTTGAACTGGAAACCGGCTTTATTGTTGGCAAACCGAACAAACTGGGTGAACCCATCTCGATTGAAAATGCCTGGGAGCATATTTTTGGTATGGTGCTGTTCAATGACTGGTCAGCACGTGATATCCAGCAATGGGAATATGTGCCTTTAGGGCCGTTTAATGCCAAGACCTTTGCTTCATCCATTTCACCATGGATTGTGACCATGGAGGCGCTGGAACCGTTTAAAACCCGTACCCCGGTGCAAGAGCCACGTCCCCTGGTCTATTTACGTGAAGAACAGATCGATAACAGCTATGACATCCATTTGTCGGTTGAGCTCAAAGCCGCACAATCGGAACAGAGCGATGTGATCTGCCAGACCAACTTTAAATATATGTACTGGTCAATGGCACAGCAGCTGACCCATCACACCGTTTCAGGCTGTAATGTTCAGGTTGGCGATTTAATGGGTTCCGGCACCATTTCTGGTCCAACGCCGGATTCTTATGGCTCCTTGCTGGAACTGACCTGGAACACCAGCAAACCGTTAACCTTGGCCAACGGTCAACAACGCGGCTTCCTGGAAGATGGCGACACGCTAATCATGAAAGGCTACTGTGAAAAAGATGGCCTGCGCATTGGCTTTGGTGAAGTCAGCGGCACCGTCTTGCCTGCAGTGCAATTTAACTTTGCCACAGATGAAGCGCAGGATGCTGCCCATGAAACTGTATAGTTATTTTCGCAGTTCAGCTGCTTACCGGGTGCGGATTGCGCTGAACCTGAAGGGCTTAAAAGCTGAGATTATTCCGGTACATTTGCTAAACAATGGCGGCGAACAGCATCAGCCTGCCTATCGTCAAATCAACCCAAGCGGCCTGATTCCGGCCTGGGTGGAGGATGATTTTCAGCTGAGCCAGTCGCTGAGCATTCTGGAATATCTGCAAGAAAAATATCCGCAGCCAGCCCTGTTACCGGCCGATCTACAGCAACGCGCCAAAATCCGCGCCTTTTGCCAGAGCATTGCCTGCGATATTCATCCGATTAATAACCTGCGCGTGCTGCAATATTTAAGCGGAACGCTACAACTCAGCGATGAACAGAAAACGGCATGGTATCAGCATTGGGTGACTTTGGGCTTTCAGAGTCTGGAGGCACAATTGACCGATTCCAATGGCCGTTTCTGTTTTGGCGATCAGCCCACTTTTGCAGACTGCTGCCTGATTCCACAGGTCTATAACGCCCAGCGCTTTCATGTCGATTTAACCGACTTTCCAAAAATTGCCGCGATTTATAGCCATTGTTTCACTCTGCCTTCATTTCAACAGGCCGCACCCGAAGCACAGGCAGATGCCGCTTAAGATTCATCAATAAGGATATTGAACCATGACCATTCAAATTGAAAAAATTCACCACGTTGCCTATCGCTGTAAAGATGCCAAAGAAACCGTCGAGTGGTACAAAAAAAACCTGAATATGGACTTTATTCTGGCTTTTGCCGAAGACTATGTACCGTCGACCAAAGCCTTTGACCCATACATGCATTTATTCCTGGATGCCGGCAATGGCAATGTACTGGCCTTTTTTGAACTGCCGACCCAGCCAGAAATGGGCCGTGATGAAAACACCCCGAAATGGGTGCAGCATATTGCCCTGAAAGTCAAAGACCGCGCTGCACTGCTCGAAGCCAAAGCGCATCTGGAAGCCAATGGTGTCGAGGTTTTAGGCGTGACCAATCATGGCATTTTCCATTCAATTTACTTTTTTGATCCGAATGGCCATCGTCTGGAACTGGCCTACGATGATGAAGCTGCGCCAGAAAAAATCGCCCTGATTACCGAAGACATGAAGCATGAAATGCTGGAGCAATGGAGCAAAACCAAACGCGCGCCGCATCATACCCATTTCCTGCATGCCTCCGAGTTAGACCACAACGCTGGCAGTGCCAAAGTCGACAGCTAAACAAGCAGGTTAAAACAAATGAATAAAGTAGTAGCAACTGCTGAGCTGGCGTTGGCCGATGTGGTGGCCGATCAGCAAACGCTCGCAGTGGGTGGTTTTGGCCTCTGTGGCATTCCTGAAGCCTTAATTGAAGCGCTAAAAAATACCGGGGTGACGGGACTGACCTGTATTTCCAACAATGCTGGGATCGATGATTTTGGTTTGGGTAAATTGCTACAGACCAAACAGATTAAAAAGATGATCTCTTCCTATGTTGGTGAAAACAAGGAATTTGAGCGCCAGTATTTAAGCGGTGAACTGGAAGTGGAACTAACCCCTCAGGGCACACTGGCAGAAAAATTACGTGCTGGCGGCGCGGGGATTCCGGCATTTTATACACAAACCGGGGTCGGCACGCTGATTGCCGAAGGCAAAGAAGTTCGTGAATTTGAAGGAAAATCCTATATTCTGGAACACGCCTTAACTGCCGATGTTGCATTAATTAAAGCTTACAAGGCAGATAAAGCCGGAAATTTAATATTCCGCAAAACTTCCCGTAACTTTAATCCTGAATGTGCCATGGCCGGCAAATTTACCATTGCGGAAGTCGAGCAGATTGTGGAAATCGGCGAGCTGGACCCGGATGAGATCCATCTGCCTGGAATTTATATCAACCGCGTGGTACTAAACAG
Source organism: Acinetobacter sp. YH01025 (assembly GCF_013420185.1). NCBI lineage: Bacteria > Pseudomonadati > Pseudomonadota > Gammaproteobacteria > Moraxellales > Moraxellaceae > Acinetobacter > Acinetobacter sp. YH01025. Next base: position 226,775 of record NZ_VOYR01000002.1, read on the forward strand.
CACACCCGAAAAGCGGATTGAACAGATGACCTTAAAGGCGGAGGCTTAAACCATGGCATGGACGCGAAATGAAATGGCCCAGCGTGCTGCGCTTGAGCTGCAAGATGGCTTTTATGTTAATTTAGGGATTGGCCTGCCCACCCTGGTCGCCAACTATATTCCAGAACATATCAACGTCTGGCTACAGTCTGAAAATGGCCTGCTGGGCATTGGTGAGTTTCCGACTCAGGACACGGTTGATCCCGATCTAATTAATGCCGGGAAACAGACGGTAACCGCACAAGCGGGTGCATCATTTTTCTCGAGCGCAGAGTCCTTCGCTATGATTCGCGGTGGGCATGTCAACATTGCCATTTTAGGTGCCATGGAGGTGTCGGAACGTGGCGATTTGGCTAACTGGATGATTCCAGGTAAAAAAGTCAAAGGCATGGGCGGCGCCATGGATCTGGTGGTTGGGGTACAGAAAGTCGTGGTGCTCATGGAACACTGTGCCAAAGATGGCAGCCCAAAACTACTTTCCGAATGTAGTCTACCCCTGACCGGTCAAGGCGTCGTCAACCGGATTATTAGTGATCTCGGCGTGATTGATGTGACTGAACAGGGCTTAAAGCTCGTAGAACTGGCCAAAGATGTGACCCTTGCACAAATTCAGGCTGCTACAGGGGCAAAGCTGATCACAACGGGGCTAGATGCAGCTTAAATTCCACCGATCAGGAGCAGCCACATAGCTGCTTCTGTTTTTAACCCACTAATCACCTGATTTTTAAGAGCACGCCGGTTTCTAAAATTTTGAATTAAATCTCAAAAATTATAGTTTCAAATAAATAAGCCTCAAATTTTCAACCACCAAAATTGATCAAATTTCACTCAAATAGAATATGCAAAAAATATCTATTTTTATTATTTTCTTTTTATTTATCAAATATTAATAAGCAAGAAATAAAATAAATTTAGAGTTTAAGCTCTAAGCAGGCTGATTTTTATACGCAATAACCCATGTAGAGCATTTACTCTTATTTTAATTGTGCTATTTTTGTCACATGGAGTAACAAAGGATTTCAGTGATAAAACACTGATCTCTCCAGAGTCAACAAACAAACAAGCATCAGAAAATTTTGTTAAAACTTTGTGCATCAAGGGAAAATGAAGAATGAAATTAAAAACGCTTAGCGCAGCAATGATTTTGGCGACAGTACCAATGACGGGTGCTTTTGCCGCAGCTCTAGATCGTTCTGGCCAATCTATGGCTGCATTTTTACAACCAGGTAACTATTTTGAAGCAGGGATTTCTGTATTAGACCCAAAAGTTACTGGTAAAGAAGCTGGCACTAGTAACACTAGTCGCCACATCGGTGACATGGCAGATGATTATTATTTCCCAAGTGCTGCTTTAAAACTGCAACCAACTAAAAACTTCTCATTTGGTATTTTATACGATCAACCATATGGAGCAGATGCCGCATATAGCGGAAATAACATCTTTGTTTCCGATGAAACAAATACAATTCTGGATCCCGCTGCCCTCGCTGGAATTCGCCAAGAAACTATTGATACTGCCTTTAATAGTCTAACGCCAGAACAACGAGTTGGCGCAGCATTACAAGCTCAAGGAGTTGATTTAACAACGGCAGCTGGACAAGCTGAATACACCACCACTTTAACCGCATACAACACTATTGATGCAGTAAAAGAACAAATTGATGCAGGTGTTCTCGCTGGAGTAGAAGCTCAAGTTGATGCAGGATTGGCCAATGTCAATGGTTTACTGGGTGTAGGCAATACTCAAGTTGAAGTTGATACTCAAAATCTATCGTTTGTAATGGGTTATCAACCGACTGAGAACTGGAATATTTATGGTGGTGCTGTTTATCAAACTATTAAAGGTAATGTATCTTTACGTGGTCAGGCATACAGCCTATACAATGGCTATGATGCCTCCATTCCAGAAGACAGCGCTGTAGGTTGGTTAGCAGGTATTGCTTATCAAATTCCTGAAATTGCATTAAAAGCATCCCTAACGTATCGTTCAGAGATTGATCACAACGTTAATATTAATGAGAATATTCCTACCCTTCCTGCTTTAGCACTTTTAGATGGAGGTGCTGAAGCAGCAGCAGCTATTGCAGCGGCAAGTGGTGAAACTAAAATTACTACACCTCAATCTGTTAATCTAGATTTCCAAACAGGTATTATGGCCAATACTGTTGCCTTCGCAAATGTACGTTGGGTAGATTGGTCTAACTTCTCAATTCGCCCATATAAGTTCGGTTTAATTTCCGAAGCAGTTGGCCCTATCGTTGAACGTCCTAATGGCTTCAATCTAGTTGAGTATGAAGATGACCAAATTTCTGCAACTGTAGGTGTAGGTCGCAAACTAAGTGAGCAATGGGCGGGTAACGTTTCTGTAGGTTGGGATTCAGGTGCAGGTAACCCTGTATCAACACTTGGCCCAACAGAAGGTTATTGGAATGTCGGTTTAGGTGTTCAATATTCACCTGCACCAAACTACTTCATTGCTGGGGGCGTTAAATATTTCATGTTAGGTGATGCTAAAGCACAGACCGGTGCTCAAGCAGGCGGCAATGAGTATGTAGCAGAGTTCGAAGATAACGATGCTTGGGCGTATGGCCTCAAAATCGGTTACCGCTTCTAATTCCAATATTTTTCAAAAGAGCCACCCTTCGAGGTGGCTTTTTTTGCACTTAAAACTCCTCTTTTTTATACAAGTGTTAACTAAATGTTCAAATTTAAAACAATTAAACACATATTTACCCAAATACCACCCTAAAAAATTATTTAATAAAATTCATTTACTTAAGACCTAAAAATAGTACTTTCACTCTAATCAACTGCTATTTATAACTTATTCAGTTCATTTATTCTGCGAAGTTGAGCATTTACTCTTTTTTCAAATATGTTACTTTTCCTGCACTTTTTGTTACATAAAGCATCAGGGAACGACCATGAAGCTCAATAAAATCTATTCGGCTATTTTACTTAGCACTCTCCCACTTACACCTGCGCTTGCTGCTGGCTTAGACCGTTCTGGTCAATCTATTGCTGCATTTTTACAACCGGGTAATTATGCAGAAGCAGGTATTTCAGTTTTAGATCCCAAAGTTCAATCTAATCAATTGAAAGTTAACGATATGGCAGAAGATTATTATTTCCCTTCTGCTGCGCTTAAAGTACAAGCAACTGAACACATTTCTATAGGTCTTTTATATGACCAACCATTTGGCGCCGAATCTCTCTACCCTTCAAATAATCTAGTTTTTGGCGCGAATGGTGAAGCAACCCAAGTAGAAGTAGAAACACACAATCTTTCAGCTTTAATTGGTTACCAACCTACAGAAAACTGGAATTTCTACGCAGGTCCTGTTTATCAAACAGTTAAAGGTAATGTATCTTTACGCGGTACAGCCTACTCATTACTTTCTGGCTACAACATTGACCTGAAAGAAGACGATGCATTTGGTTGGTTAGCTGGTGCAGCTTACCAAATCCCTGAAATTGCTCTAAAAGCAGCGATCACGTATCGCTCTGAAATTAAACATGAATTAGATACTACAGAAACTTCAAATGTTTATATTCCATCATACGGTATTGATCTACGTTCTATGACAAGCCAAACAGAAGTGGTTACACCACAATCTGTGAACCTTGATTTCCAAACAGGTATTGCAAAAGATACTTTAGCTTTTGCTAATCTACGTTGGGTACATTGGGATCAGTTTGCCGTAAGCCCAGCAGCTTTAGCAAGTGCTAGTAAACTCGCTAAAGGTAAAGCTCAAAATTTAATTGACTATTTAGATGATCAAATTTCTGCAACCGTTGGTGTAGGTCATAAATTTACTAGCAAATGGTCTGGTTCTGCATCTGTAGGTTGGGATTCTGGTGCAGGTAACCCTGTAACTACTTTAGGCCCTGTTGAAGGCTTCTGGAGCGTAGGTTTAGGTGGTCAATATAGCCCTGCGGAAAATTATTTTATTCAAGCTGGCGTAAAATACTTCTGGTTGGGTGATGCCACTGCACGTACGGGTACAACAGACGTTGGTGAATTTGAAGACAACTATGCTTTGGGTTATGGTCTAAAAATCGGCTACCGCTTCTAAAACACTCTCTTGATGCAAAGCTTGTTTGGGGGCGCCTTCGGGCGCCCTTTTTTATTGTTTTAATGAATGAAAATCTCAATAAAAAAGCCGCATAATTTGCGGCTTTCCTTAGTTCAGCGGGTATCCATTAAGCTGGAATATCACGCACAGAAGCTTTACGGATCGCTTCTTTTAGCGCTTCATAGCCATGAATGGCCGGGAACTGTGGAAATTCTGCAATCACATTTTCAGGTGCATCAAACAGGAAACCGGCATCGGCTTCGCCAAGCATGGTGGTGTCATTATAAGAATCGCCTGCGGCAATCACACGGAAATTCAAACCATGTAATGCTTTTACGGCCTGACGCTTCTGGTCAGGTTGACGCAGCTTGTACGCGGTGATCATGCCATTTTCATCAGTTTCCAGTTTATGGCAGAAAATGGTTGGCCAGCCCAGTTGCTTCATTAACGGATGAGCAAATTCATAGAATGTATCAGATAGAATAATTAGCTGGAAATGGGTACGTAGCCATTCCACAAATTCTTTGGCACCCGGAAATGGGCCCATATCGGCAATCACTTCCTGAATATCATTTAAACCCAAACCATGCTGTTTTAAGATATTCAAACGCTGTGTCATTAATACATCATAGTCAGGAATATCACGGGTTGTCGCTTCTAGCTCTTTAATCCCAGTTTTTTTTGCAAAGTTAATCCAAATTTCTGGAACCAACACACCTTCAAGATCAAGACATACAACTTCCATGAATGCTCCCCATATCTGTCATTGAAAAAAATTTGCTCTATCATAGACCAAGATCGTGCTTTTGACTTGTTCTTTTTTAAATCTATTTTTTTCATAAGCATTGATTTTTTAGTGATAAGTCGGTTTTGGCATTTCTATTAAAATACAGCCGAAATAAATTAATATAGGTTTTGTCATCTCCAAGCCTATAGCCAGGAATATTATGACTACCATTCCCACTATTGATCTCGTTGACGCGCTTGCCGCCGAATATGCAGATAAATCTCCAAGTGAAATTCTAAAACTGGCGCTCAGCCAGCCAGGTGAAATTGCGATTTCCTTTTCAGGCGCTGAAGATGTGGTGCTGATTGATATGGCGGCCAATTTAGGTCTGCCTTTTCGTGTCTTTAGCCTGGATACCGGCCGTTTGCATGGCGAAACCTATCAATTTATTGAAACCGTTCGCAAGCACTATAATATTCCAATTGAAATCTGTTTCCCCGAAACTGAAGCGATTCAGCAACTGGTTAATGAAAAAGGCCTGTTCAGTTTCTACGCCAATGGTCATCAGGAATGCTGCGGCATCCGTAAAGTTCAGCCGCTGCGTAAAAAGCTGGCCACGCTAGATGGCTGGATTACCGGTCAGCGTAAAGACCAGAGTCCGGGCACGCGCAATGAAATTCCAGTGGTTCAGGCTGACCCGGGTTTTTCTGGTCCTGGCAAACAGCTCATCAAGTACAATCCGCTGGCCAACTGGTCCAGCAGTGATGTCTGGAATTACATCCGTTTAATGGAAATTCCATATAATCCATTACATGAAAAAGGTTTTATTTCGATTGGCTGTGAACCGTGTACCCGTGCGGTGTTACCAAACCAGCATGAACGCGAAGGCCGCTGGTGGTGGGAAGATGCAACCCATAAAGAATGTGGACTTCACGCCGGAAATCTGAAAAAATAAATGCGCTAGACCACTGCCCAGCAGTGGTTTATTTTTTTACGCAACAGAATAAACAAAGTTCCGCGTTTATATGATAAACACTATATACTAAGTCAGTTCACCTATAATTCTAAAAAGCCGTTCCAATGAGGGTCGGTCATATTGCAGTGAGGCAATTAACGCTATGCGTCCATTACATCCGATTGATTTTATCTTTCTGTCTTTAGAAAAACGCCAGCAACCAATGCATGTTGGGGGGTTATTCCTATTTCAGATTCCAGAGAACGCACCTGAAACCTTTATTCAAGATCTGGTCGAAGACATCCGTAATTCTCAATCGATGCCGATTCCACCATTTAACAATAAATTAAATGGACTATTCTGGGATGAAGATCCTGAATTTGATCTGGACCACCATTTCCGTCATATCGCCCTGCCTCATCCGGGACGAATCCGTGAATTACTGACCTATATTTCTCAAGAACACAGCGCACTGATTGACCGCGCCAAACCGCTGTGGACCTGTCATATTATTGAAGGCATTGAAGGCAACCGCTTTGCCATGTACTTCAAAATCCATCATGCCATGGTCGATGGCATTGCCGGCATGCGCTTACTGGAAAAATCGCTCTCACACGATCCGGATGCCAAAAGTATTGTACCGCCTTGGTGTGTAGAAGGCCGCCGCGCCAAACGCCTGAAAGAGCCAAAAGCCAGCCGCTTTAAAAATATTGCAGCAGGCCTGAAAAGCCAGCTGGAAGCCACACCGCGAGTCATGTACGAGTTATCACAAACCGTAATGAAAGATATGGGCCGTAATCCGGATTATGTATCCAGCTTCCAGGCGCCAAGTTCAATTCTGAATCAGCGCGTCAGTTCTTCACGCCGCTTTGCTGCACAGTCCTATGAGTTTGCCCGTCTGCATAAAATTGCCAAGGCCCTAGGCGTGACGATTAATGACATTGTGCTGGCCATCTGTTCAGGTGCCTTACGTGAATATTTACTCAGCCAGAATGCCCTGCCAAGAAAACCACTAATTGCCATGGTGCCCGCCTCAGTCCGTAGCGATGATTCCGATGTATCCAACCGGATTACCATGATTCTGGCCAATCTGGCGACGCACAAGGACAATCCGCTGGAACGTCTCAGCATTATTCGCCGCAGCGTGCTGAATGCCAAAGAGCGCTTTAAACGCATGAATGCCAACCAGATTCTCAACTATAGCGCCTTTGTTTATAGCGCCGCCGGCCTAAATATTGTGTCTGGTTTAATGCCAAAACGTCAGGCCTTTAACCTGGTCATTTCCAATGTACCAGGACCGCGTGAAGCGCTGTACTGGAATGGTGCCAAACTCGAAGCACTGTATCCGGCTTCAATTGTGCTGGATGGTCAAGCGCTGAATATCACCATGACCAGTTATCAGGACAAGCTGGAAGTTGGTTTAACGGCCTGCCGCAATGCCCTGCCAAAAATGCAGAACCTGTTACAGCATCTGGAAGATGAAATTCAGCGTTTTGAACGGATTATTGAAACAGTAGATGTAACCTTGGACGAGGTGGAACAAAAAGTCAGTTAAAAGACTCGGCCCAGGCCGGAAGAACATCGAGATTCAGACGAAAAGTATGAATCTCTTTTTTAAATTGTAATGATAAGAGAAAAAATTAAGGGGCTTTCAAAAGGCCCCTTAACTTTTAATGGTTCGACATTGTTTTAATAATTGCTGACAGACGGTGCGAATCATGGCGGTGGTAATTTGTACTTCTTTACCTTGCTCATCTACGATATACGCCGCACTGTGTACAGTTTTTGGTTCTAAAACTTTAAGACTTTTATTAATCACGACTTCGCTCATACCCATGATAGACCTCATTTTGCTGAAACCGTAAGGGAGATTACGGCTTTGGCTTTGGTGTATGCTTAGTATTGTGAATCTACCTAAAAAAGTAAAATTTCAGATGTAACAACTGTTTAGCGATATCCTGTTACAATTTCAGCTTAAAATGATATCGTATTGCTCTTGCGTGTATAAATTTTCAACCTGGAATTTTATGACACGATTCACGAAATGCTCCAGATCCGCGACGGCTGGTGCTTCTGCGGTTAACAGCCGGTCAATCACCGATGGATGGGCAACGACAGTAAAGCCACGCTGAGATTCGAAGGCACGTGCATAGCGCATAATTTCTCGAAAAATCTCGTAACACACTGACTCGGCTGTTTTCACATAACCGCGGCCCTGACAGGTTGGACAAGACTCACACAGCAAATGTTCCAGAGATTCACGGGTACGCTTACGGGTCATTTCCACCAGACCCAGTTCAGACACCTGGGTAATTTTGGTTTTAGCATGATCGCGTTCCAGCATTTTCTCGAACTGGCCCATCACTTCTTCACGATGCTGTGCTTCCTGCATGTCAATAAAATCAATGATGATAATCCCGCCCAGATTACGCAGTCGCAACTGACGTGCAATCACCTGTGTGGCTTCCATATTGGTTTTAAAGACCGTGTCTTCCAGACTACGCCCGCCGACATAAGAACCGGTATTGATATCAATGGTGGTCATGGCTTCGGTCTGATCAATCATCAGATAGCCACCCGATTTCAGCGCCACGCGGGTTTGAAGCGCCTTCTGGATATCTTCTTCGACATTGTATAAATCGAACAGCGGCCGTTCGCCCGGATAATGCAACAAGCGGTTTTGCATATTCGGCACAAACTCATCGACAAAGTCTTTCAGCTTGGCATAGATTTCACGTGAATCGACATAGATTTTGGCAGTTTCTTCATTGGCCAGATCACGAATCACGCGCTGCGGCAAAGGCAGCTCTTCAAAAATTAAAGACGGCACCGCAATAATTTTCTGTTTACGCTGAATATGCTCCCACAGCTTGGCCAGATAGGCCATATCCTGGGCAATGGCGGCCTCTTCCACCCCTTCTGCGGCGGTACGGACAATCACCGAGCCCGGCAGTTTATGCTGTTTCTGAATCCGTTCAATCATCGAGCGTAAACGGTCACGCTCTTCATCCGATTCAATCCGCTGTGATACGCCAATATGACTGCCAAATGGCATCAAGACCAGATAACGCGAAGGAATTGACAGATCGGTCGACAGGCGCGCACCTTTGGTACCGAGCATGTCTTTCATGACCTGCACGGTAAGGATTTGCCCCGGCTGTAACAGCTCGAAGACATTTGGCGTTGGCTGGCTACGCGGCCAGACCATGTCATTGATATGTAAAAAAGCGGTACGTGACAGCCCAATATCGACGAAAGCGGCCTGCATGCCTGGCAGCACCCGTACCACTTTGCCTTTATAAATATTTCCTACTAAACCACGTTTGGCGGTACGTTCAACAAATAATTCATTGACCGTGCCGTTTTGAATTAACGCGACACGACATTCCATAGGCGTGACGTTAATCAACAACTCGTCAGACATAATACAACTCAAAGCCTTATAAAAATTCTTGTAGCAGCAGTTAATTTAGTGCCTTAACTGTCTGTAATAACTGTACGGTTTCATGCAGCGGCAATCCCACCACGTTGCTATAACTGCCTTCAATACGCGGGATATAACGTGCTGCAATGCCCTGTATGGCATAGGCTCCCGCCTTGCCCAGCGGCTCTCCACTGGCCCAATAACACTCCATGTCAGCTTGGCTCAGCGCTTGAAATTCAACCTGGGTACGTACCACTATACTGTATTTTTCTGCTTTTGTGCGTACGCAAACACCTGAAAATACATCATGTTTTCGACCAGAAATCTGCTGCCACATGGCAAAGGCATGCGCCTTGGATTCTGGTTTTCCTAAAATCTGCCCATCAACGCCCAAACTGGTATCGGCAGCAATCACAATCGCCTCTGGAAAACGTGCTAACACAGCATCGGCTTTGGCACAGGCCAGCCGCTCAACATACTGCTCGACTGGCTCATCTGGCAAGATAGACTCGTCGATGTCCGGGCTGTAAATCTCAAATTGCAGCCCCAACTGTGCAAGCAGCTCACGGCGTCGAGGTGAGCTGGAGGCCAGAATTATACGCTGCGCCATTTTCGTAGCAGATAATACAGCACCGGCCAGACCAGAATGCTGGACAGCACCGGTTGCCAGTGACGGGCAAATGGAAATTCAATACCAGCCATAACCTGTAACAGCCAGATCAGCGCCAGATGGACCACAATGGCAATACTGGCAATCACCCATAAATTGGCAAAAGTCATCACCCGCCGTTCACGGGTCAAGAATCGCGCCACGAAAGTAATTAATACAAAACTTAAGGCATTCATGCCCAGCGGGGCATCCAGCAGCAAGTCTGCAAACAGGCCGGTGCCAAAGGCAAACCAGACGCCGCACCAGGTCGGCTGGCTCATGACCCAGAACAGCATCACCATCATCATAAATACCGGACGCCAGCCCGATAAGCCATAAGACAAGGGATAAACCAGCAGCACCGAGGCAATAATGACCGAGAAGATAATCGGGAATAAAGGATCTTTAGGTTTACGCTGGCCCAGTTTAGCGATTGGCATGTGGCTGCTCCCGTGATAAGGATTCAGAGAATAACACCACCACATGATGTCCACCGGCCAGCTGTGCAGCAGGAATCACATCAATTTGCGCAAACTCGCCCGAGTTATGCCGGCTAACCTTGGAAATGGTTCCGACCAGATAACCTGCCGGGAAATGTTCACCAAGTCCGGAGCTATAGACTTTTTCACCGACTTTGATATTGGCACTGGTCGGCACATATTCCATTTTTAAACGACCTAAGTCACCCGTGCCCGAAACAATCGCGCGCATACCGGTATGTTCCAGACGTACCGACAGCGAATGTTCTTTATCGGACAGCAGCATCACCCGGCTACTGTGCGGATAGACATCAACAATCTGGCCCATAATACCGCGATCATCCAGCACGGTTTGCCCGACTTTGAGCTGACGGTTGGCACCGCGGTTAATCACAATAATATGCCGTAGCGGATCGGCATCGGTCCCAATCACTTCGGCAATTTCCATGCGTCCGTCAATGATCAATGGCGTATCGAGCAGGCCACGTAAACGGGTATTTTCGGCAGACAGTTCGGAGAGTTTTTGCAGGCGTACCTGTGCCTGAAGCAGCTCAGCCTGCATCGCGGTATTTTCACGACGCAGCTGGGCTTCAGATTTACTTTGTTGACTTAGCCATTCTCGCGACAACACCGGATAACTTGCCAGCGCATAAATCGGATTATATGCCGCGTACAAGAGATCCCTTGCCGGTTGAATTACATGCGGCATGCGCCAGTTAAAAAACAGCACCACCAGGCATGTAATGACCGCAATAATAAAGGAGCGAAAAGATGGCGGTTGTCTGGAAAACAGATGTGATTGCACCGCCGGGTCCTTTTGATTAGCCTACAAATAACATGTCATGGTTTGGATTATCAAAGAATTCCAGTACCTTGCCACCACCACGGGTGACACAGGTTAAAGGTTCTTCAGCCACAACCACTGGCAAGCCGGTTTCTTTGGCCAGCAGCTTGTCCAGATTACGCAGCAAGGCACCACCGCCGGTCAGGACAATACCGCGCTCGGCGATATCGGAAGACAATTCTGGTGGTGTTTGTTCCAGCGCCGATTTTACTGCCGACACAATATTTTGTAGCGGATCAGAAATCGCCTGAGTAATTTCATCAGAAGTCACGGTAATGGCACGTGGCACCCCTTCGGCCAGGTTACGGCCACGTACTTCAATTTCCAGAGGCTTCGCACCTTCTTCCGGAACTGCCATGCCCACTTCTTTCTTGATGGTTTCTGCTGTGGTTTCACCAATCACACAGCCATGCGCTTTACGGACATAGTTGATGATCTGCTCATCAAACACATCGCCCCCAATACGCAGTGAATCTGCATAGACACAACCTTGTAGCGAAATAATCGCAATTTCAGTTGTACCACCGCCCACATCGACCACCATCGAACCACACGCCTGCTCAACCGGCATACCGGCACCAATTGCTGCAGCCATCGGTTCTTCAATTAAACGGACATCACGCGCACCGGCATTAAACACTGCCTCACGAATGGCGCGACGTTCAACCAGCGTCGATTTGCATGGCACACACACCACCACGCGCGGTGCAGGCGGAAACAGGCGCTTTTCATGCACTTTACTGATGAACTGGTTCAGCATGGTTTCAGTCACTTCAAAGTCGGCAATGACGCCGTCTTTCATTGGACGAATGGCAGAAATATTGGCAGGTGTACGACCCAGCATCTGTTTAGCATCCAGACCGACTGCGGCAACGATTTTCTGTGAACCGCTGTGACGAATTGCCACAACCGTCGGTTCATTTAATATAATGCCTCGTCCTGGCGCATAAATAAGTGTATTTGCTGTACCTAAATCAATGGCTAGATCTGGTGAAAACAAGCCAATTAGTCGTTTTAGAATCACGGAGTCGTTCTCGATTAAACTTTATGTGGACGCAAGTTGGCAACTTTAACTAAATGTGATGCTTTGGACAAGTCAATCGCTTATTATAACGCACGATATTTTGAAAATTTTTAATACTGATTAGGTGATGTTATGTCTACATCGGATGCACAGCATTCTGCAGATTTAAATGCACAAACAGTTTCAGCAATCGCCAATCTTGCTCGGTTGTCGCTCAATGATACGCAATCTGCTGAATATGCTCAAAGTCTAAATAAAATTTTAGGCATGATGGAAACCTTAAAAGGCATCAATACCGATGGCGTTGAGCCACTGAAAAGCCCATTTGACCACCCTCAACCGCTACGTGAAGATGTGGTGTCTGAAGATAACCATCGTGAGGAATATCAGGCTGTTGCACCTGCCGTGCAGGACGGTTTGTATCTGGTACCACGCGTAATTGAATAATTTTTTCAGCGCTCATCTTTTTGTTGAATTCAGGTAAAGAATATTTCTCATGACAGATTTACATCGCTTATCCATTCGTGAACTGACTGAGGGTTTAGCCAATGCAAAATTCTCTGCTCGCGAATTGACCGAACATTATTTAAAACGCATCGAAAAAATTGATGCCCAGGTCAATGCCTATGTCACCGTAACTGCGGAACAGGCGCTGGCCCAAGCCGATGCTGCCGATGCGTTGCGTCAAGCTGGCGGCGCTGGTGTGCTGACCGGTGTGCCTATTGCGCATAAAGATATTTTCTGTACCCAAGGCATTAAAACCACCGCTGGTTCTAAAATGCTGGATAATTTTATTTCACCTTACGATGCTACGGTGGTTGCCAAAGGTAAAACTGCTGGCTTAGTCACTTTAGGTAAAGTGAACATGGACGAATTCGCAATGGGTTCGACCTCGGAAAGCTCATACTTTGGCGCAACCAAAAACCCGTGGGCACTGGATCGTGTACCGGGTGGTTCTTCAGGCGGTTCGGCTGCAGTGGTCGCGGCTGATCTGGCGCCATTTGCGACCGGTACCGATACCGGTGGTTCGATTCGTCAACCTGCCTCTTTCTGTGGCTTGACCGGTCTGAAACCGACTTATGGCCGTGTATCGCGTTTCGGTATGATTGCCTATGCATCATCACTGGATCAAGGCGGTCCAATGGCACGCTCTGCGGAAGACTGTGCATATCTGATGAACGTGATGGCGGGTCATGATACCAAAGACTCAACGTCGGTCGAGAAAGATGTCGATGACTACGTGGCAAATCTAAACGGTACATCGTTAAAAGGTTTACGTATTGGTATTCCAAAACAGTACTTTAATGTTGCCGGTCTGGCCGCAGATGTAAAAGCGCGCGTTGAAGAATCGCTAAAAAAATTAGAAGAGATGGGTGCCATTCTGGTTGAGGTTGATCTCAACATGACTGAAGCCTATGTACCAACCTATTACCTGATTGCGCCAGCGGAAGCATCTTCAAACCTGTCACGTTATGACGGCGTACGTTATGGCTATCGCTGTGAAGATCCAAAAGATATTCTGGACCTGTACAAACGCTCCCGTTCAGAAGGTTTTGGTGCCGAGGTACAGCGCCGTATCCTGATTGGTACCTATGCCCTGTCTGCCGGTTATTACGATGCCTACTATGTAAAAGCGCAGAAAGTTCGCCGCTTAATTCAGCAAGACTTCCTGAAAGCCTTTGAACAGGTCGATGTGATTGCTGCGCCATCTGCACCGACTACCGCCTATAAAGTAGGTGCTGACCTGACCCCGGTAGAAATGTATCTGGGTGATATTTACACCCTTGCGGTGAACCTGGCCGGTCTGCCTGCCATTAATGCCCCTGTTGGTTTTGACCAGAACAACCTGCCAGTTGGCTTACAGCTGATTGGTAATTACTGGTCAGAATCTCAATTGTTGTCTGTGGTGCACCAGTACCAACAAGCCACCAATTGGCATACACAACGTGCGGCAATTGCTGAGGAGAACGCATAATGGCGAAGAATAACGCGAAACCAAAATCTAACCTGATTGATGGCTGGGAAGTTGTCATTGGGATCGAGATTCACACCCAGCTTGCGACTAAATCTAAAATCTTCTCTGGTTCTTCTACCGAATTTGGTCAAGACCCAAATACGCAAGCCAGCCTTGTTGATTTAGCCATGCCAGGTGTACTGCCTGTACTGAACAAAGAAGTGGTTGATCTTGCGATTCGCTTTGGTCTGGGTATCGATGCGTATATCGACCAGGCTTCAGTATTTGCGCGTAAAAACTACTTCTATCCGGATTCTCCAAAAGGCTATCAGATCAGCCAGATGGATAACCCGATTGTGGGCTTGGGTCATATCGACATCCAGCTTGAAGATGGTACGACTAAGCGTATTGGCGTGACGCGTGCGCATCTTGAAGAAGATGCAGGTAAATCCATCCATGACCAGTTTGAAGGCATGTCAGGTATCGACTTGAACCGTGCTGGTACACCACTACTTGAAATCGTATCTGAACCCGATATGCGTTCTGTTGAAGAAGCTGTTGCCTACATCAAGGCGATTCACACGCTGGTACGCTGGTTAGGCATTTCTGACGGTAACATGGCCGAAGGTTCATTCCGTGCGGATTGTAACGTATCTTTACGTCGTCCGGGTCAACCATTCGGTACACGTTGTGAATTGAAAAACCTCAACTCATTCCGTTTCATTGAACAGGCGATTAATGTTGAAATTGAACGTCAAATGGAAATTCTGGAATGGGATGGTACCATCGACCAGGAAACCCGTTTGTTCGACCCTGTGAAGATGGAAACCCGTTCAATGCGTTCTAAAGAAGAAGCGAACGATTATCGCTACTTCCCAGACCCGGACTTATTGCCTGTAGTCATTCCTAACGAACAGATCGAAGCGATTAAAGCGACCATGCCTGAGCTGCCTGCTGCACGCCGTGCGCGTTTTGTAGCTGACTTTGGTGTAACTGAATACGATGCGCACGTGCTTACGCTGACGCGTGAAATGTCAGAGTTCTACGAAGATGTGGTGAAAGCTGCTGGTGGCGCTGCACAAGGTAAGATTGCGGCAAACTGGGTGATGGGTGAATTCTCAGGAGCGCTTAACAAAGCTGGCCTAGACCTTGCTGACTCTCCTGTTTCTGCTGAGAAACTGGGTGGCATGATTGCACGTATTGTTGATAACACTATTAGCGGTAAGATTGCGAAACAGGTGTTCGGCTTTATGTGGGAAGAAGGCAAAACTGCGGACGAGATTATTGCGGAAAAAGGCTTGAAACAGGAAACTGATACAGGCGCAATTGAAGCAATTATTAAGGAAGTGCTGGCTGCCAACGAGAAGATGGTTGAAGAGTATAAATCTGGTAAAGAGAAAGCTTTCAACGGTCTAGTTGGTCAAGTCATGAAAGCGTCTAAAGGTAAAGCAAACCCTGCTCAAGTCAATGAATTGATGAAAAAATTGATTGGTTGATTTATTCGCTAATCAATTGATTTTATGTTATAAAAACCTCGCTTAATGCGGGGTTTTTTCTATGAATGAAATACTTAATATACTCAAAAATAATTTAGATGATGCAAACGCTTTTAGTCATAAGCTTCAAGACCCAGCGATTACCAAACATTCCACACTTGATTCAGAATTAAAACAACTTATAGTTCAATTAGGATCACTAGAAACTAAAATTACAAATTACAGAAATGAATTAGATACTTTTACTAATTTAAAGAAAGTGTTATCAGATGTATTAGGAAATATAAAAATATTGTTTGATAACATTAAAGCTAGTAACTCAAATAACTTTTCTAACCTACACATGAAAACTCAAATTGATCACGTTACTACAGCATTAGATTTAATTGATAATTTTAGACATAACTATCATTTCGTAAATCAAGTTATTGAAGTTGCTATTAATCAAAAAATCGAAGTTGCAGAACAAAAGTTAAAAAAAATCGATCAGTTAACAAATAAATTACAAGGGGTTGCAACTGAAAAAGTTTATGAAGGTGCAAACACAAGATATGAAAAAAGGTATAAAAAATTAGAATTTCAGGGTTATTGCACAATAGGCTTAAGTATAATTAGCACTGTTATTTTTTTAATAATTTACAGCTTTCACAAAAACTTATTATCATCTTTGATTGCTTTAAAAGTAACAATTTTGCTAGTTGCGATATTTTTAATAACTTATTATTTTAAACAAGCTACACATTATAGAAAGTTAGCAGATATTGCAGAACAACGACATTTAGAATTAGAAGCAATCCCTAGTTTCTTATCTACAATTAGTGACCAAGCTCAAAATGAAGTAAGAAAAGAACTCGCTTTAAAATATTTTGGACAACCATTAGATGAAACACATTATTCATCCACGGAAAGTCTAATACAAGATCAAATCAAATCATCAACTGAAGTCCTAAAAATGACTACGAGTTTATTAAAGTCAGAAAGACTTAATCTCAATACAACTAATGATCATGAGTCAAATCCTAAGCCCAATTCATTATGACTATAAAAAAAGTATCCTCTATTACCAAACTTGAAGACTTAGGACGCATTCAACTGTCAAAGTCATTTTGTATGCGTGATTTCAGAATCCCTCTAAATCTCCCTTTAAAAAAGGGAGACTTTGTCATGTGATTAATTGGATACGCGGTGTTCCCTCTCCTTTAAAAAGGAGAGGGTTAGGGAGAGGATTATTAAAAGCTTCCCTCTCCTGAGCAAGTTTTAACACACTAGTGAGGGTTAGGGAGAGGTAAATTTTAAAACGAAGTATAAGCGAGAAGACAAAACCCGCATCACTGCCCCCGAATCACCCCCAACTTATTCCACACATCTGGCGTCAAAAAGGTCATCATCAACTTGTTTAAATCCAGATAACGCAGTACACCATTCAACTGACTTTTAATTTCAGGCGTCTTTAAAAGTTCTTCCCCGGTAATTTGTCCCAGTTCCTGAAAACTACTACCGACCGCTTGGATGCCTTCAGACTGAATCACTGCTTTGGCCTGCGCGGAACATTGCTCTACCAGTATCCGCTGCAAAACGGTTGCCAGCTTTTGATCTAAAGCCTGTTTTTGTTCTGGCGTCACCTGACTCAAATGTTTTAAATCCGGATGTGCAGATAGCGCTACAAAGGTCCACTGTAATACCGCAGTTTTATCGGTTGCCGTGGTCGACTTCACCAGACAGTCACTCAGCTGATCAACGGCCGGACCAGCCGTACTCACTTGTGAGCAACCCAAGAGCGCAAACGCCAGGCCCCATCCTCGTAGCTGCTTTAGACTCAACTGCATCATGCTATACCTCACTAATATCGGCTCATACCAGAAATAGCCTATTTGTAGCATGCAAGCAGCAATCTCACCTGTTATGACTGTGTAACGCGTATAAAAAAGGAGAAGTGATGTGCTTCTCCTTGTGACTTATACTGACTATTTCATTTGCCTGAGCATACGCTTGGCACCGGCATGATTATGCTGGTTGGCCAGCTCCTGCAAAATCCGTTTGGCCCGGGCTTTGGGCTGGGAAAAACGGTTACTAAAACTCGGCACAGCGCTTAAGCAACGCGCCAGTAAAATCCCCGATTCAGCATAGACATTCCGGGCATTGGTGCCCTGCAACCGGCCATAATTATAGGCCCGCTGTGCGCTGTTACAGGCATTTAACTCATTGCGGCCGCTGTTTAAATCACGGCGGGCAGCGACATAATATTTCATCTGCTGCTGTTGTGGGGTTGCAGCCACCACAGGTGCTGCTTTTACGGGTGCTGGGGTTTTCTCGGCTGGAAGTTCCGGTGTTTCTTTGGGTTCCGGCTCTTTGGCAACAGCTTTAGTGTTTTTATTATTCCGATTGGTATTCGTATTAGCCTTCTTGCTGCTGGAAGATGCCGAACGATAAAAACGCCGTGCTTCATCTTCCGTCATGACTTGAGTAAGTAAATGCACAATGCGGACTTCACCCTGGCCATCGCGTTTACGCTCGCTGACCGGCTCAATTGAAACAATCCAGTCCGGGCCATTTTTTCTGACACAGCGATAGGCACCAATGCCCTGATTAACATCACGATAAGTCGCCAACAGTTTTTTGGACCAGCTATTTTTCAGCATCGACATCGTGCTTTTATAGGCCAGTTTTAAATGTCCTTGCTGCGACTGACAATAGCTGCCCATATATTTGCGCGGAATCAGCGATTCTGCCGCCAGCTCTTTACGCTGTGGTCCCCAGTCATATACATAGGCTTTGGCTGAACCATTGGCCTGATTCAGATTTTTTTTCGCAATCAGCTCTTGTGGCGAAGCAAAGTGCTTCAAGGCATCTGGACTAAAACTCTCTACACTGACACAGCCCGAAAAGACGACACCGACCCCAGCCAACATCATGAAGGTTTTGACATTCACGTCTTTATTCTCTATTTTTCCCCACTCAAAACATAGCTCAAATAGGCGCAAATAACAAATCTAGCCAATTGATTTTACTTGATATTTCTCGTTTATTTATTACTACTGCCCCGCACTATCATCTGATAAATGCAAAATATCCAGAGTTTTAACAACGAAACCTGAACGCCTTAACACTTTCATCCGATCATTAAAAAACCCGCCTTAACAGCGGGTCAGTTGGGAATGACTTAATCATCCAGGGTCGATTCAAAGGCTTTTAAACGTTTATAAATCGACAGCAGTTCAATAATGGTGGGCCAGGAGGCAATTAAATACTGGAACGATTCACGTACCTTACCGAACACGTTACCAATCTGCATCATCAGGCCAAGGGTAATCGCTCCCGCAGCAATACTCGGGAACAGCACAAACAGACCGTAAATATTGTCCAGCTGCATGTACCAGATTCGTACCAGGTTGAAATAGGCATAATGGAAATACAGGCGGAAATAGTTCAGACGAACCTTGCTAAACAGCTCTTTCAAAGTCAGCGGATCGGCACGCTCGGCATGATCTTCCCCATAGACTAGTTCTTTACGATAAGCCGCTTCCACCTTCTGGTTGTTAAACTCCAGTCCTGGCAGTTTATAACCGACCACCATCAGCAGTACGGTACCAAACACCGCCCAACCAATTGCCGCCCATACCAGCGCATAAGGAATTTCCCCCAGAATTGGCAGGGTTTTCACATGGCTCGATAGCGTCACCAAAACCGGTAAAAAGGCAATCAGGGTAATGAGCGCTTCAATCAGGCTCACCCCCAGACCTTCGGTGGTACGGGCAAAGCGCATGGTATCTTCCTGAATACGCTGCGATGCCCCTTCAATATGACGTAAGCGGTCCCAGTAGGCGGTGTAATAATTGTTCATTGCCGTCCGCCAGCGGAACACATAGTGGCTGACAAAGAACAGGTTAAATACCGAAACCGTCACCGCCACAATTGCCACATACAAAAAGGTCATGATCTCGGCATAGAGGTTATTCACATCACCGCCGCCATTGCTCAGCATTTGCTGGATCAGGTCATAAAACGGGCTGTACCAGGCGTTAATGACTACGCTCACCTGCACCCAGAACCAGATATTAAACAGAATGAAGGATGAGCCCCACACCGACCAGCGCTGCCAGGGATTATCCGATTGAATCCGCCAGAAAATTGCAAAAATGGCTGTGGCCAGAAAATACCAGAGATAGAACCAGAGAAATGCCGGTGACCAGAAACGGCTGACCCCAATCGGGAGTTCTGCTTCATGATAGCCTTCAGGCAAACCGATGATGGTGCCCCAGCCTTGTCCACCGGAATACCACAGCACCAGATTAAGAATGAACCAGAGTAACAGCGAACTAAAAAACCATTTCGGATGTGGAAAAAATGACTTAAACATGCAGTGTTCTATTTCCTTTATTCTTTTCAAGATGTTGAAAATCCGCGTTTACAACATTGCAGCGTGCAATGCGCCACGCGATGACTTCAACATGAGCAATATACAAGATTTCCCAGACAGCGCATGTACTTTTCAGTACCGATTTTTCCGCTGACCAGTATTTAAAG
Source organism: Acinetobacter sp. YH01025 (assembly GCF_013420185.1). Classification (NCBI taxonomy): domain Bacteria; kingdom Pseudomonadati; phylum Pseudomonadota; class Gammaproteobacteria; order Moraxellales; family Moraxellaceae; genus Acinetobacter; species Acinetobacter sp. YH01025. The sequence goes on from NZ_VOYR01000002.1 coordinate 246,966, forward strand.
CAATATAAAACCCCGATACTCCCCCTGACTATTTTTAGTAAAACAATAAAAAATCAAGAGCTTAAAATACCAATTTTTAGACTAAAAATTTAACTTTATTTTTTAAAATATCAATTACTTATTTATAATCTGACAAATAAAACCCATATTCCCGACCAGACAATGCTAAGATAAATATGTGATACATAATACATTTTTGAGGGAAATCATGATGGAAGTGAAAGCTGTTGAACTTATTCAGCCTCTGGTACTTGAGAAAGAGAACTGCCCACCTATCCATTTTGAGACAGGCACTATTTTAAAAGTCCTGATGACCACACCAACGGCGTATCTGGTCACGGCCGACACTGAATTTAATTTCACCATTTCATTTCAAGATGAACACAAGGTCTGGCGCAAGCTTTAATCCTCATTCCAAGCGCGATTCTTATCTCCATTCAGGCAGCTTATCAGGCTGCCTGTTTTTTTGCAGATATAAAACCAGAGCAGCCGAATTCCAGCCGACCTTTAAGATACAGGGTGCTGGGAATGTGCCTGTAAATCGACAATCTTGCCCTCCTGATCATGATAGACCGTGACAATTTTAGCCTGACGAGATTGCGTTAACATGACCGGTTCCAGCTGAAAATGCTCGGCAAACTGGTTTAACGGTGCCGGTTGCATGGTCTGGATGGAGTGCGCCGGAATATAGTTGGTCCACAGCCATAAACTCAAGCCACAAGCCACCAGCGCGCTAAAACCGTTTTGCAGAATACTTAGCATTAGCTGGGCCACTTGCTGAATCAGTGCATCCCGTTCCAAATCCAGTAAACCCAGACTGCTTAAAACCGGCTGCCACAACAGGCCCCAGGTCAGCCATAAGCCGGCGGTACACACGTTCGAGGCATAACGCTTTTGCCACGGCAATTCATAGCGATAATCAATAATTAAAGCATTGGCTTTCACAACTTTACTCTCAACACATCACATCGCGACAGTTAGCTGTCACGTTTAATTCCACGATCGGGACTGATCCAGCGTGCACGTTTCCCTTCCCCACGCAGCAGCATTTTTGGAAACGCCACAATACTGGCCGATACGGTAATCAGCCAGAACATGAACGGATACCAGATCATCCAGAAATAGTTTTTGGCCAGATTTTTTTCATAGCGGCTGTCCATCCATTTGCTGACCATAAACTGGAACAAACAGGTCGCGCCCAGCACAATACCCACCCCTTGCGGTAAAAACGGCGATTGCAGTTCCGGCAACGGTAAAATAGGCAGGCAGAAACTTAACATCCAGAGCAGACACAGCAACAGCAGCAGATATGACCAGACCAGAGTCAGCATCATTTCCAGAATCAGCGGCCACAAATAGTTCAGCTTGGGCTTAAAAATTACATCAATATTTTTATTTAACACCTGCGCCCCACCCATGGCCCAGCGCAAACGCTGTTTCCATAAGCCTTGCAGGGTTTCCGGCATCAGTACCCAGACCAGTGCATTCGGTTCAAATTCAATTTTCCAGCCGGCACGCTGCAGTTTCCAGGAAATATCAATATCTTCGGTCAGCATATCGTGCGACCAGTAACCGACCTGATGTACCGCGCTTTTACGAAAGGCGGTAATCGCGCCGGAAACAGTAAAAATACGGCCATAGGTGCGCTGGGCACGTTTAATCATGCCAATAATCGAGGAGAATTCTCCGACCTGGACCCGGCCCAATAAGGTCGAGCGATTGCGAATTCGCGGATTGCCCGTAACGGCGGCCACCGCCGGATCACGCTGGAAATGGCGTAACATCCAGCTAGCCGCATGTGGATCGAGCAAGGCATCGCCATCAATTCCAAGCAGATATTCAGCATCGGTGACCAGACTGCCGGCTTGCAGGCCCATGGCCTTGCCCTGATTTTCCGCCAGATGCACCACCCTTAACCGTGGATGCTGGGCCGCCAGACGGTTCAGTACCTCGCCAGTATTGTCCGAGCTGCCATCATTAATCGCGATGACTTCAAAGTTGGGATACTTTAATGCCAGTGCCTGGGTGATGGTTTCCTCGGCATTATCGCCTTCGTTAAAACACGGAATGAGCACCGCCACCAAAGGATATTCCTGTAAAGCCGGTGGCTGGGTAAAGGTCGGATCTTTGCGTTCTTTGACATAGAAAATCAGCGCGCCCATCATCCATAAATAGGACATGAATAGCGGATAATAAAACACAAAGTTCAGCACCGATTGCCAGAGTTCTTGCAACATGGTTGTTCCTCTAGCCTGTTACGGTGCGGATGCGGGCTGAGACTGGAAGGCCTGACGCAGCACAGCCGGATCAGGATGATTCTGGATCGGATCATCCGGATAGTAGGCAATGTGCTTCACACCGGCCTGATAGAGTTTCTGAATTGTTTCCGCAATTTCCGCAGATGGAATTTTATTGCCATTACGCCAGTCGACGGCCTGCAATTCAAACACCGTTTTACGCAGCCCTTGCGGATACTGCTGCACCCGACTCAATAGCTGCTGATAAAACTGCGCCGGATCATCGACCTGTTCCATATATGGCATGGCCATAATCGCGGTGAAGTCATAACGGTTTAGCGACTGTTCCAGCGACTGGGCATACCAGTTTTCTGAATAGGCCGACAGCGCCACCTGCGCATACAGGTTACGCGAGGTCTGCAAATAAGGCTGATACTGCCGCACGGTCTCGGCCAGCTCCATGGCAAAATCATCAATCACTTTGACTTTATAAGCTGTCCATTTCTGCAAGGCAGTATCATCAGCACGCAGTTGTACCAGATCAGTCGCTAAGCCCTGCTGCTGATAGGCCTTTTTGGCCCAGCTGCTGGCATCTTCATAATCGGACAAGGTGGCATCATCATGGAAAATAATGCCGTTGAACTGCGCCGATTTGGCCAGATCTTCATAAATGCCTTTAATGGTGTTGCGGGCGCGCGGCGAAAATGGACTTAAACGGTGATAGCCCATGTTCAGATGCTTACCGCTATGCGGCTGCTCGGTTTGCACCAGATCTTGGGCCACCGGATTCGAGACCGGTAATTCCCAGGCAAATACCGGCATCCAGGCATAGACACGACGTACCTGAGTCCGGGTCTGGATTTGCCAGGCCACACGGTTAAACAGGTCGGCACGCATTGGAATATAACGGTTCGGGAAATAGACCAGATCGGCCGAGCCATTGCCATCCGGATCAGAAAATGCCTGCAAATATACGGTATTGACGCCAATCTGCTGAATCCGGTCCAGCAATAAGCCTAAATTACGTTCCTGCTGCTGCGGGTCCGGATCATAAATATAGTCAATATCGACATGCATGATCTTTTGCGGACGATCATTGTCCGTGCGCTGCTGCTGATGTTTCTGGATTTCTTTGGCCAGTAGCGCTGCATCCATGTGTTTTTGAATCAGGATTCGCGGCAATCTGGAAAAACTGTTTACAGGTTGATTCTCGGCATCATCCAGCGTCAGGCTGATTGGCATCTTCAGTTTTTCAGCAATTTTTACCGTATGCAAGTTATAGCGACCATAGGGCCAGACCATAATTTTTGGCGCTTTCAGGCCATGTTTTTGCAATAGGCGCTGATTGGCTTTTAAGTCCTGCTGAATACGTTTCTGATAAGCGTTGTTATCTTCATAACGCTGCTGCGGAAAATAGGCACGTGCTACGGTGGCTGGCAATTCATTGCCCTGCGGATTGGCCACAATGCCTTTATGCAGGTCATAACTGTGGCTGGCAATTTCCACCAGACCGCTGGCCTGTAATTCTTTTAACTGTGCCCAGCTTAAAAAATGCTGGCGTGACACCAGTTGCCCGCCAAAATTAACCTGTTGCTGTTCTGCTGGTTCTAACCAGCGCCCAACCACCGACAACACGGCCGGAATATTCCGCTGTTTTAAAACAGGATAGACATGCTGATAAAAACTTTGATAGCCATCATCAAAACTGAGCAAGACTGATTTTTCCGGTAGCGCCTTGTTGTGTTGCTGTGCCTCTAACAGTTGCTGACTGCCAATAAACTGAAAGCCATTTTGTACCAGCCAGTCCAGATGCTGCTGCAATTGTTTAGGCTCAATCGCATATTCAGGCATTAACGGTTGTGGTTCAGAAGTGACTTCGTGGTAGGCAAGGATCGTCAAGTTTTTCATTTCATTTCCCGCCTGTGCCCAACCCATGAGCATACTACAAAGAAAGAAAACAAAAATCTGGACCGCTTTAATAAACTGAAATAGAGGAGACATAAGGCGCGCGGAATTCATGGTACAGACAAGAAGATACGATGCTACATTCGAGCAATTGCGCAGATTCAACCATTATTTTATTATTATTTGTGTATACATTTGTTAATTAATCCCGTTTTTTTGCTTTTTGCCCTTGCTTTCAAAATAAAGCAATAAAATATTTATGATTTTATATCATTCACTTAGTTTTACTTATTTTTTAGCCACCCACCAACGGGTCAGTTGATAATTTTCTAAAGGGTAGACGCTTTTATAAGCCCAAAATGTGATCTGGTTTTCAATTTTAAATTCTCACCATTTGATACTGAAGTATTTTTCAAAACGCTAATACATCTGCAAAAATGGAAATGTGGAGATCATTTTGAGCTGAAGATTCACCGCTAAAATAGTATGGATTGAGTCATCTAGATAATTGGAAGTGGGCCGATGAAATCATGCCCTTTCCCCTTCCTTCTCTGGCATATTGTGCAGGCTTAGGGTTTAATGACATTTACCCCAAGTGCACATGGAGAAAAGATGCAAACGCTCGTATGCTATAAACAGCTACCGATCTGGACACAAGACACTATCCCGCCCGGCTTTTTACGCCAGCACAATACCAAAGCCGGCACTTGGGCCCAACTGAAGGTTTTAAAAGGTGAATTGCATTTTGCCTTGCTCGATGAAGCAGGCACGCTGTTGTCTGAACATCTGTTTAGCCCGGAACAGCAACCGCCCATGCTTGAGCCGCAAGTGTGGCACAAGATTGTTTCGGCCAGTGCCGATGTCGAATGTCAGCTCAGCTTTTATTGCACAGCCAATGACTACTTTGCCAAAAAATATAAACTGACCCCGACCCATTCAGAAATTCTGGCCGCACAGCCATCTTTACAGGGCAACACGGCGCTGGATGTTGGCTGTGGCAGTGGTCGTAATGCGCTGTTTTTAAGTCAGCACGGTTTTCAGGTCGATGCCTGGGATGTCAATGCCCAAAGTCTGGAGCGCCTGAACGAGATTATTCAGCAGGAACAGATTCAGAGCATTCATACCACGCTACGGGATTTAAATATTAATCCACAGATTCAGGGTCAATACGATTTTGTGTATTGCACGGTGGTGATGATGTTTTTACAACCCGACACCATCCCGACTTTGATTCAGCAGATGCAGCAGGCCACCAAAGCTGGTGGCCTTAACCTGATTGTTTGCGCGATGGATAGTGAAGATTATCCGATTCAACCGGACTTCCCTTTTAGCTTTAAAGCCGGTGAGTTAAAAGCTTATTATGAAGGCTGGACTTTGCTGAAATACAATGAAAATGTGGGTGAACTGCACCGTGTCGATGAACAGGGCAAGCGTATTCAACAGCGCTTTGCGACATTATTGGCACAGAAAACAGCGTAAAAAATTTATCCTTACATATAAAAGCTGATCGTCTGGATGAGGGTCGGCTTTAGAGGAAGAATACAAAACAGTGATAGTCAGCAAGTTTAATAACTTGCTGATGATTCAATAATTATTGGATAAAGCGACTAAGAAAACGTTACAGCAGATATTCCCAGATCACATAGCCTAGACCAAAACCAATCAATGAGTACAGCGTAATAATAAAGAAGACAAAACTCGCGCTATTTTTCTTTTTTAAAAAGCTCATTGTGATCTCAACGGTAAAATCTGTTGTCACATCTTACCCCAATTTGAGGATTTTTAAAGAGAAATTGGAGTTTATCGTGCTGACTAAAAAATCCAGAAGTGCAATTACTCATCACTCGAGACTGTAAATTAAATTGTGTAATTGCCTGAATTTGCTATGTTCATATTCACAACGGAGTCAGGCAATATGATGAACGAACAACAACTAAAAGACCTTGCAGCAGAATTTGCTAAAGGAATCAAAACAGAAGACGACCTCAACCAATTCACCCGATTGTTGACCAAACTCACTGTTGAAACGGCTCTTAATGCCGAACTTACCGAACATCTGGGACATGAAAAAAATGCCCGTAAATCTGGCTCAAATTCACGCAATGGTTATTCTAGTAAGACTGTACTTAGCGATGATGGGGAGATTGAGATCACCACACCACGTGATCGTGATGGCACTTTCGAACCTCAGTTGATTAAGAAAAATCAGACCCGTATCACGCAAATGGATAGCCAGATTCTATCCCTTTATGCCAAAGGCATGACCACCCGTGAAATCGTTGCTACCTTCAAGGAAATGTACGATGCCGATGCATCTCCAACGCTCATTTCCAAGGCGAACAGCACTGCTGTGAGGATGCCGCCAATGAGCAGGTTGCTGAATGGCAAAACCGTCCGCTGGATGTGATCTATCCCATCGTTTATATGGACTGTATTGTGGTTAAAGTCCGTCATAATGGCAGTGTCATCAACAAGGCTGTATTCCTTGCCTTAGGCATTAATCTTGATGGACACAAAGAACTGCTCGGCATGTGGATGACTGAGAATGAAGGTGCCAAGTTCTGGCTGAATGTCCTGACTGAGCTTAAAAACCGAGGGTTGCAGGATATTCTGATCGCCTGCCTTGCGAAGCAGTGCTTCTCAGGACTAAAAGGCTTTCCTGATGCCATTAACAGCGTATACCCGCAAACCCATATCCAGCTGTGCATTATCCACATGCTGCGCAACAGCTTGAAATACGTGTCATGGAAAGATTACAAGGCGGTCACTCAGGATTTAAAAGCCGTTTATCAATCACCCACTGAAGAGGCAGCCTTGATGGCCCTGGATCAATTTGCCCAAACATGGGATGACAAGTACCCACAGATCAGCAAAAGCTGGCGTACACACTGGGAGAATCTGAATACCTTCTTTGCTTATCCAGCCGAGATACGCAAAGCCATCTACACTACCAACGCAATCGAGTCATTAAACAGCGTAATACGCCAAGCGATCAAAAAACGTAAAGTCTTTCCAACGGATGATTCTGTACGTAAAGTGATTTGCCTGGCAATTGATGCAGCATCTAAAAAGTGGAATATGCGCGATTCGCGACTGGCGTTTAGCCATGAGCCGCTTTATTATTGAATTCGGTGACCGCTTAAGCAATCACCTTTAAATTGATGAAAAGCAATTACACAAAATTATTTACAGGCTCCATCACTCTAAAATAGAGTTGCAATTTTTATTCTGCTTTATAAAAGCATGGTACGCGGATTCAATTTATAGGGCTTATATGTCGATTGTAATCTTCTATTATGCTTTTTATCTCTAAACAAACTTGTATCTTTTATGTCCAAGCTCAATCATTTTTGCCAATCTATTTATTGATCATTCACCGATATGAACATTATCTTATCGCTCCAACACCTCATTAGGTAAAACAAACTCTAACTTAATATCGTATGCAGTCACTGTCCGTGTACACTTTGGTTTATCTAGTCCTTTACATTTTTCATGACGGTCTAATTTATTGTTTTTTTTTAAATCAAATTAATAAGAAATAAAAATCTCCTCTTAAAAGAGCGGTCGTACATTCTATTATTCTTCACCATCAAACTGCCAGAATACAATCCCCCAATCACTTTTAAAATCAGGAAAGATATCTCCCTGTTTAAAATATTGACGTGAATTTTCTTTGGCAAATGTATACCAGTAGCCGCTGCATGGGGATAAGAACAAGCAAGAAATTGCAAAATTAAGCGTGGCACACACAGCATAAGGCCACTGATATTTCTACTTGTTGAAATAAAAATGTGGCAAATAAAAAAGCCACTTACATAAGTGGCTGATTTATAAAATAAATTCTGGTGGAGGTGGCGGGAGTTGAACCCGCGTCCGCCAACACTACGCTCGAGAATACTACATGCTTAGATATCGTCTATTGTTTTAACACTTTAAGACCCGACGAACAGGGTTCAAAGTGCGATCCTCTAAGTTTGGTATAAAGCCCCGAGGCTTGGCTCTATACGGACTTGTGTGCGTTCGCTTCGGTCGGGTTCACTGACCACAAGTATTCAGTGAAGCGGACAAGCGGCCCTTAGGCAGCTAGAGCGTAAGTTTCGTCGTTTGCGACTATTTAAATGCAAATTTGATTTACGAGAGAAAATGCGCTCTCGGCATGCATCTATGAGTTTCATCATCAGCGTCGAAGCCAATAACACCCCCAGACTACAGCGCCATCATAGCATAAAAGTTGAAAATTACGAGATCATTTCACAACTATTCACCGCAAGATCTGCGCTTAATAACATAATTGCGCTAATATTTTAAATTTCAAGTCAGATAACAGTATAAATTATGACTTATTTACTCGCCCTGGATCAGGGCACGACCTCAAGTCGCGCGATTATTTTTAATGAACATGGGCAGGTTCAGGCCAGCGCGCAACGCGAAACCCAAATCAACACCCCGCAATCCGGCTGGGTGGAACAGGATGCCCAGGAAATCTGGAGCAGCCAGATGGCTGTGGTGCAACAGGCGCTGGCGTCCGCACGGATTCTGGCCAAAGATATTCAGGCCATTGGCCTCACCAACCAGCGGGAAACCACTATCGTCTGGGACAAACGCAATGGTCAGCCCTTGGCGCCGGCCATCATCTGGCAAGACCGGCGCGCAGCCGACTGGTGTAATCAGCTGCTGCAACAGGGACTGCAACAAAAAATACAGCAGACCACCGGATTATTAATTGACCCTTATTTTAGTGCCGGCAAGCTGGTCTGGTTGCTTAAGCATATTCCCGGTCTGGCCGAACTGGCAGCGCAAGGTCATGTTGCCTTTGGTACCGTCGATAGCTGGCTAATCTGGAACCTGACCCAAGGCGCCGAGCATGTAATTGAAGTCAGCAATGCCTCACGCACCATGCTCATGAATTTACAAACCCAAAGCTGGGATGAAGAACTGCTGCAACTTTTTCAGATTCCCGCTTCGGTCTTACCGAAAATTATCAGTTCCGACCATTATGTGGCCGATACCGCTGCCGGCTTACTCGGCGCCCGAATTCCAATCAGCGGCATTCTGGGCGATCAGCAATCGGCCCTGTTCGGCCAGTCCTGCTTTGAGCCGGGCATGGCCAAAAACACCTATGGTACCGGCTGCTTTATGCTGTTTAATACCGGTTCGACACTGCAATACAGCCAGAATAAACTGCTCAGCACCCTGGCCTGGCAATGCCAGAACCAGACCCATTATGCGCTTGAAGGCAGTGTGTTTATGGCTGGTGCGATTGTGCAATGGCTACGCGATGGTTTGGGCATCATTCAACAGAGTGCCGAGGTCGAACAGCTGGCCAGTCAGGTCCGCGATACCGATGGCGTGGTGCTGGTGCCGGCTTTTACCGGTCTAGGTGCGCCGCATTGGGACAGTGATGCACGTGCCCTGCTCTGCGGTATGTCGCGTGGCACTCACAAAGCCCATATCGCCCGGGCAGCGCTTGAAGCAATTGCCTTTCAGGTGGCCGATGTTCTCAGCGCGATGCAGTCAGATATTCAGCAACCGCTCAAAGAATTACGGGTCGATGGCGGCGCCAGCTGTAATGATATGCTAATGCAGTTTCAGGCCGATCTGCTCAATGTGCCAGTGTTAAGGCCGCAAATGCGAGAATCCACCGCCTGGGGCGCAGCGGCAATGGCCGGGCTTAAATCCGGGGTGTTTAACAGCCTGAATGATATTGCTGATAACTGGCAGCTGGAACGCGCGTTTGAACCCGGCATGGGAGAAGATCAGCGTCAGGCACATTTGCAAAAATGGCAACAGGCGCTAAAACGTGCCCGTTCCGATCTTTAAACGGCACACGCCCCGCGAAATCGCTCAAGCTTGATTTTTACGCTATTCACCGCGACTGATCCAAATAAAAAACAGGCCCGATTGAGCCTGTTTTTTTATCTGCCAATCAATCCATTTGGATTAATAAGCATAAGACGCAATTGCGGTGGCAATGGCTTTATGTTCATCATTGACCAGAGTCATGCGCATGGTACAGCCTTTACGGCCCAAACGCAGGGTTTCAGCACGGGCCGTAAAATATTTGCCTCGCCCCGGCGCCAGATAATCCACCCGCATATCCACCGTGGCCAATCGGGTCACTTTCTTGATGGTATCAGGTAACTGCTCCGGCTCGGTGCGCTTATACAGCTCGCCCATCGCCACAATCCCGCCCACACTGTCCAGAATTGTCGCAGCAACCCCGCCATGTAAAATCTGGAAAGCCACATTGCCAATCAGCTGCGGCTGCATCTCGATATAGGCTTCAATCTGCTGATCCACCACGCGCATCTGCATACCGTTATGCTTAAAAAATGGTGAACTGTTAAAGGCCTGACACAATTGCTGTAAGACGACATCAATATCTACTTTCGAACCCAAATGAATGCCTCCGGTCCACTTTTTTGCCATATCGCTCATAAATTGGCCAATTACCTTAAATTGAGAAAAAACGCATGTATTTTGCCCCACAATCCTGTTTATGGGTCTACAATATTGCCTAGTTTAATACTGATCAGTGAGATTGTTATGACTTATACGTTCAATCGTCCCGCATTTCCTGCCACTCGTATGCGTCGTATCCGTAAAAATGACCAGCTACGTGCCATGGTGCGAGAAACCCAGCTCACGGTTGATCATCTCATTTATCCAGTATTTGTTTTACCCGGTCAAAACCAGACCCAAGATATTCCAAGCATGCCCAACATTCAGCGCCTGTCGGCCGATCTGCTGCTGAAAAAAGCCGAACGCCTGCTGGAACTGGGCGTGTCTAAACTGGCGCTGTTTCCGGTCACCCCACAAGAAGATAAAAGCCTGACCGCCGAAGCCGCCTGGCGCGAAGATGGCCTGGTACAAAGCACGGTCCGTTTACTGAAAAAAGAACTCCCGGAGATGGTGCTGATTACCGACGGCGCCCTCGATCCGTACACCACTCATGGTCAGGACGGCATTATTGATGACAGCGGTTATGTGCTGAATGATGAAACCGTAGCAGCCTTAATCAAGCAATGCTTAAGCCATGCCGAAGCCGGTGCCGATGTGGTGGCACCAAGTGACATGATGGATGGCCGTATTGGTGCTATCCGTCAGGCACTGGAAGCACAAGGTCATATCTATACCAACATCATGGCTTACTCGGCCAAATATGCTTCCAGCTTTTATGGCCCGTTCCGGGATGCCGTCGGTTCGGCCAGCAATTTAAAAGGCGGCAATAAATACAATTACCAGATGGATATTGGCAACCGTGCAGAAGCGCTGCATGAAATCGCGCTGGATATTCAGGAGGGCGCCGACATGGTGATTGTCAAACCGGGTATGCCGTATCTGGATATTGTCCGTGAAGTCAAAGATACCTTTGCTGTGCCAACCTTTGTTTATCAGGTCAGTGGCGAATACGCGATGCTGGCTGCTGCCATTCAAAATGGCTGGTTATCCGACAGCGTGATCATTGAATCGCTGATGAGCTGCCGCCGTGCCGGTGCCGATGGCATCTGGACCTACTTTGCAGAAGAAGCCGCACTCAAACTCAAAGACATGAAATAAGGATATTGCCACTGCAATGAAGCACATTGCCATGATTGGCGCCGGCATTAGTGGACTGATGTCGGCGCTGGAGCTCTTGGAACAGGGCTGCTCGGTCAGTATTTTTGATCAGCAGCAATCCGGTCAGGCCGCTTCCTGGGCCGGTGGTGGTATTCTCTCTCCAATGTATCCGTGGCGTTATCCGGCAGCGGTAAATGTGCTGGCGCAATCGGCCAAAACTGAATATCTGCGCTGGAATGCCAAACTTCAGCCTGACACCGGCATTGATTTTCAGATCCATGAAACCGGTATGCTGATTTTTGATGAAAGCGATTTTGACATTGGCCTGAATTTCGCCGAGCTGTTTCAGCAACCGATGCAGCAGGCAGAGCATCTGCACAGTACCGAACTGCATCAGCTGAATCCGCATATTTCCGCCCAGTTCCAGCAGGCCATCTATTTCCCGCAGCTGGCCAATGTGCGTAATCCGCGTTTATTACAGTCAATTCTGTGCTATTTAAAGCAGCATCCACGGGTGCAGCTGTTTGAACACTGCCCGATTGAACGCCTAGAACTGCACGGTCAGCAAGTACGCGCCATTGTTGATCAGACCGGACAGCGTTATCAGGCCGATGACTATGTCTTGACCACCGGCGCCTGGTCAGCGCGCTGGGCCGAGCAGCTTGATGTACAGATTCCGGTACGTCCGGTGCATGGACAGATGGTACTGTTTAAAACTCCTGAAAACTGGCTGCCCACCATGTGCATGAATCAAGTCATGTATCTGATTCCGCGTCAGGACGGCCATATTGTCTGTGGTTCCAGTATGGCAGAACAGGGCTTTGATACCTGTTTGAATGCCGATACCACGGCCAATATTCTGGAGGCCAGCTATGCCATGGTGCCAGCCTTAAAAGACCTGCCCATCGTCAAGCAATGGGCCGGTTTACGCCCGGGCTCACCAGACGGCGGTATTCCCTATATTGGCTTGATGCCAGAGTTTGACAATCTGTGGGCCAATTTTGGCCATTTCCGCAATGGCTTATGTATGGCACCAGCCTCTGCGCGTTTGCTGCGTCAACTGCTATTGGGCCAGACCCCGGATGTATCTCCGGAGGCTTATAGTCCGGCCCGTTTACAGCGCGCTGCCCTGGCCAGTTAAGATCGGATCGATTCCCCTACCCGAGATGAGGCGAAGGGAAATACACCAGATGATTTAGCCCTGATGCTGTGAACCAAACATTTTGGCCGCCATCCGCTGCGCCTGTTTACCATAAAACCAGTACGTCAGCAGATACAGCGGAATGGCAATTAATAACCACATAATCACCACCACGCTTAAAAATTGCGGCTGCTGTAAATACAGCAGAAAATCCTGCCAGATGGTTGGATTCTGACGGGAAAAAATCCAGATGCCGAGTAATAAAAAGGCCAGATTATAGCCCCAGAAAATCAGGCTAAAACCTAAGGTCAGCTTTTTACGCTCGGCCTGAGACGGTGCGCGCTGCTGCTGTTTTAAAAATTTAAACAGCACCCAGATCATGGCAACCAAGTAAGGCACTGCGGTTAAAATGCCGCCCACACCTGCCGGTAACAATGCAGCCAGTACCCCGCAGATACAGGTAAAGATCAGACAGAAAAATAAAAACCAGAGAAAATAACGTGTTAGAGAAATCATTAAACTGTCTACCTGAGCCATAAGCAACTAGTATAAAAAAAATTAATTTTTTTTGCATGATCCTGTCAACCGTTGTGCCCGAACAGGCGTTATATAGGGCACAAGCTTCATCTCCGGCGAATTTGTAACGGCATCCACAAATTTTTCGGGAAGCTTTGCTAAAGCAATAAGCGAATGTGAATCAAGTTTTTGTATAGCAGCCAAATGCTTTGTTCATCGCACTTTTTATTTGGCCGACGATTTATCATCACTCGAATCGTCGGCTTTTATTTGTCTGGCCTTTGCTGGTGAGCAGCATTCATCTTCAGAACAATAAAGATTAAACCTTAGCGTTTTATACCGGTACAGAATTTTAAATTTCGCCCTCAGCTATAGTATGCTTGCCTAAAGCAAAACAGGTTGATGACATGGCAGTGCATTTTTTTCATACGTCAGATTGGCATTTGGGGCAATTTTTCCATAACCACGATCGTGAATATGAACATGCACAGTTTTTAGACTGGTTATTAGAACAAATCCAGGAAAAACAGCCGAATGCCCTGTTTATTGCCGGGGATATTTTTGATGTGATTAACCCGGCCTCCAGCGCGCAGCGCCAGCTGTACCAGTTTCTGGCCGATGCTCATGCCATTGCACCGCACATGCAAACCCTGATGATTGCCGGTAACCATGACTCCGGCTACCGCATTGAACAGGTGGAACCGTTGCTGGCCAAGTTTAAGGCCAAGGCGGTTGGGGTGATTCAGCGCAATACCGACAACCAGCTGGATCTCGACCGTTTACTGGTGCCAATTTATGATGCCGAAAACAAAGTTATTGCCTGGTGTCTGACCCTGCCGTTTTTGCGCACTGCGGAAATTACCGGACTGAATGAGCAGACCCAGAACGCCCAGAATGCGATTGCCTATTTACATCAGCAGTTGATTGCCGAAGCCAAACGCCGTAAAACGGAAGATCAGGCACTAATCCTGATGTCACATGCGCATATGCAAGGTGGCGAAACCTCAGATTCAGAACGGCCGATCATTATTGGTCATGAAGAAGCACTTTCCACTGCCCTATTTGATGATGTGATTGACTATGTCGCGCTGGGGCATCTGCATAAACCGCAAAAAGTCCAGCATCCACATATCCGCTATAGCGGCTCTCCAATTCCGCTGTCTTTTAGTGAAATCCAGTACAAGCATCAGGTGCTCGAGGTCAAGATTGACCCGCAGGCTGCGCCCGAACAGCGCCTGCAACTGAGCTCACTGCTGATTCCGCGCAGTGTACAGCTGCACCGTATTCGCGGCAGTCTGGATGAAGTGTTTCAGCAACTGAAAGCCCTCCCGCAAGGTACGGTGGAACGCATCTGCCAGCGTGATTATCTGGAAATTGAATACAGCACCGATGTACCACCACCGGTCGATTTACGCCAGCAGATTGAACAGACCTTACCGGAACAGCGCTATCGCCTGTTACGCATTTGCCGGGTCTACACCCCACAGGAAGATCAGGCCGCAGATCAGTCCAAAATTGATCTGGCCCCGCCCACACCGGACAGCTTATTCAAACAGTTGTGGAGCAAAATGGGCTATCAGCCGGATGCCTCGGTCGAGCGAGATTTTATGCAGCTGCTGATTGAAGCGCAGCATAGCCTTGAACAAGAACAGCCATAAGGATCAGACATGAAAATTTTACGTTTAAGTCTGAATAATCTGGCTTCTATTGCCGGCACCCAGGACATCAACTTTGAAAGCGCACCTTTGGCACATGCCGGCCTGATTGCGATTACCGGAAAAACCGGGGCCGGTAAATCGACCCTGCTCGATGCCATGTGTCTGGCGCTGTATGACCAGATTCCGCGCTTAAACGGCGCTGCCGGGGCGCTTAAAGATGCCAGCGGTCAGGGCATCTCGATTAAAGATTCTAAAAATATTCTGCGCCGCGGCTGTACCCAAGGCTTTGCCGAACTGGAATTTATTGCGCTGGATCAAAAGCGTTATCTGGCACGCTGGGAAGTGCGCCGCGCCCGTAACAAGGTCGATGGCAATTTAAAAGTCGAACGCGCGATTACCGCTGTGGAAGATCAGCGCGTGCTGACCCAGAAAATTTCGGAATGCACCCCGACTGTTGAAAAGCTGATTGGGCTGAGTTTTGAGCAGTTTACCCGCGCCGTCTTGCTGGCCCAGTCTGAAGTGGGTGCGTTTTTAAAGGCCAAAGATCAAGACCGCGCCGACTTGCTGGAATATCTGACCAATTCCCATATTTTCAGTCTGGTCAGTCAGAAAGCCTTTGAAAAAATCCGCCAGATTCGCAGCGAAAAAGAACAGTTACAACAACTGATGGGGCATATTGAGTTGCTTAGTGATGAGCAGCTACAAGCCCTGCAACAGCAGCATGCCCAGAGCAAACTGAGTCTGCATGAAAAACTGCAAAGCGAAAAACTGCTGTTGAATGATTTAAGCTGGTACAAGCAGCAACATCGTCTGCACAGTGAAATTCAGGCCAAAAAAGAATTTTATCTGGTGCAGGTCGATGCCAACCAGAAAATGCAGCCGCAGCGTGACCTGCTGGCGCAGCTGGACCAGTTTCAGGAAATCCGTGAACAGTATCTGCAGCAGCGCCAGCAACAGTTGCAACAGCAACAGCTGGCGCAGCAACTTGAGCAATTCCAGCCGGAATTTCAACACTGTGAACAGCAGCATCAGCAGGCACAGCAGCAGCTGGAACAATTGCAGCACAGCGCGCAACAACAGCAGAAAGAACAGCTACAGTTACAACCCGTGTTAGAACAGGCACTACAGCTGGATGGCCAGATTGAGCATCTGATTCAGCGCTATAAAGAAGCCGATGCCCAGCTGAAACAGATTCAACATGAAAAAATTACGCCACTAACCACCCAGCAGCACGGCCAGCAACAGCACTTACAGCAGTTGCATACGCATTTAGAACATCTGGAACAGCAATCGGTCCAGCATGCCTTTCTGGCAGTATTTGACCGTGAGCCGCACAGTATTTTGCAACGCTTGCAGCAATTCCAGAAACTGCAACAACAGCTACAGCAGCAGGCACCGGCACATGCGCACAGTTCACTGGCCCAGTTGCAACAGCAGCTAGATGATGTAAAACAGCAACAGGCCGATGCGCTCCAGCAGGCCGGCTCAATGGCTGAACTGGAACAGCAAGCAACAGAACTGGAACAGCAGCAGGTACAGCACCAGCAACACAGCCAGCAGCTGGAACAAGCCCTGTTCCTGTTACAACACATGCTGAATGAGCAGCAGGAACAGCAGCAATTACAGCAGCACATGACCCAGCTTCAGGCCGAGCTAAGCAGCTTGCAACAGGCGCAAACTGAAGCACAGCAGCACTACCAGAATGCCCAGACGGCACGTGAACAGCTGGAACAGATTTTTGCCCAGCAGCGTTTATTGCAGGCACAAAGTGTGCAGGAGTTGCGTCAGCAGCTGCAAGCAGAACAGCCGTGTATGGTCTGCGGTAGCACTGAGCATCCATTTGTCAGTCATCAGGATTTGCTGGAATCTGCACTGCAGTCGGTGCAAGACACCCAGTTACAACAGGCCCAGCAGCAGGAACAGCAGTGCCAGCAGCAGCTCCAGCAATTACAATTGCAACATTCCAAACAGCAAACCCTGCTGGAACAGAAACAGCTACGCTCTAGCCAGCTTCAAGACAGTGTGCAACAGAAACTGCAGCAGGTTCAAAAGCTCAGCCCAAGCACACAGCTGGATGATACAGCACACGATCTGACCGCCTTGCAGACCACACTGCAACACAAGCTAAATCAGCAGCAACAGCAGTTACAGCAGCTAAAAACTCGCCAGCAACAGCTGAAAAGCCAGACCCAGCAGCTGCAACATTTGCAGCAACAGATTCAGTCCCTGCAGTTACTCTGTCAGCAATGCCAGCAGCTGGAACAACTGATTGAACCGGTTACCCAGGCACTGGAGCCGGCCCAGCAAGCGCAATGGGCGAACCAGGCCGAGATGTGTCAGACTCTTATTGCCCTGCTGAGCAGCCGGACTCAATACCTGCAACAGCGCGAGCAATGCCTGCAACAGCAGCAGGAATTACAGCGCCAGATCAAAGACGGCGAACAGCAACTACAGTTCTATCAGCAGCAACAGCAACAGCTGAGCAATGACCTTACCCATGCACAAACTCAAGGCAGCCAGTTGCGCCAGCAGGTACGTGATCTCAGCCAGCAACATGCTGGACAGGTGCTGGATACCGGCAAAGCCTGGCAGCAGCTGTTACGAGAGCAGCAGCAACAACTCCAGCAGCAGGTAGAACAGCAACACCTGCACTGCCGTCAGCTGGAACAGCAATTCCAGCAGGCGCAGCTGAAACAGCAAGACCTGCATACACGCCAGCAGCAGCTTCTGGAAAGTGTACAGCAGCTACAGCACAACATTCAGCAGTGGCAAAGCCAGCATCCACAGTTCACTGCCGAGAAGATTGAGCAGTGTCTGGGTATTGATCTGGCCAGCTGGCAGGCCATGCGTCAGGCCATCCAGCAACAGCAGCAAGCCATGCTCAGTGCACAAAGTGCGCTGGATGTATTGCAGGAGCAATTCCAGCAGCATCAGGCCCAGCAACCAACTGCCAGCTATGATGAGGTGACCACCCAACTGGAACAGCTGGAACAAGAAAAAAACAGCTTGCAGGAGCAGTTTAACCAGCTGGAAACCCAGTTACGCATGCAGCAACAGGCGCAGGCACAACTGTCCAAATTCCAGAGCCAGATTGAAAAAATTCAGGCTGAAGAATATCGCTGGGGCCGGATTGCCGATTTAATTGGCAGCAAGGAAGGCACCAAATTCCAGAAAATTGCCCAGGAACATCATCTGGATATTCTGGTGGAACATGCCAACCAGCAACTGCAGCCACTGGCGCCGCGTTATCAGCTACAACGTATTCCCAACAGTCTGGGCCTCGCGATTCTGGATCATGACATGAATGGCGAAATCCGGCCGGTACTGTCTTTATCGGGGGGTGAAACCTTCCTGGTATCACTGGCGCTGGCACTGGCCATTGCCAATATGGCCTCCGGCTCCATGAAACTGGAATCGCTGTTTATTGATGAAGGCTTTGGGACGCTCGATCCGGCCTCGCTACATATGGTCATGAATGCGCTCGACCGGCTGCAAAGCCAGGGCCGTAAAGTGGTGCTGATTTCCCATATTCAGGAAATTCACGAACGGATTCCGGTCCAAATTCAGGTCAAACCAATTGGTGCTGGGGCCAGTACCCTGCAAATTGTAGGCTAGACCATGTTCTGGCACTATCGTCCGCTCTCGCCGCAGCTCAGCCTGCAGCTGGAAAGCCTGCGCGGATGGAGTGCCATTCTGGTGCTGTTCAGCCACTGTTTTCAGGCCTTTATTGGTCCGCTGGATCAAACCCTCTATTCGGGTGTGCGTCTGCTCGGACAAGCCGCAGTGATGATGTTCTTTGTTCTAAGCGGCTATCTGATTGGACATTCCATCCGTCACAATATCCATCGCCATCGACAGTTTTCAGGCTTGGCCTATAGCCGGCAACGCTGCCAGCGTATTCTGGGACCATTTTTATTTGCCATGTTGCTGACCTTGTTATTGTATGCACTGGCGCCCTATTTCTTTGCATCCGGCTCCCATAACATTGAGGCGAGCCAAAGCTTTATGATCCGGCACAGCTATGACATTAGTGCAGCCGATTTTCTCGGTTCACTGTTTTTCGTCAATGGTTTTGTAACGCCGACCGTATCGGCCAATGCTGCCCTCTGGAGCCTGAGTTATGAAGTCTGGTTTTATGTTCTGGCCGGTTGTCTGGTGACATTCAGACCTGGGAGCATCCTGCTGTTTTTAACCCTGCTGCTTGGCTTAAGCCTGCTCAATATCCAGTTCCTGATTTATTTTCTGGTCTGGCTGCTGGCTTTTGCTTTTGCCAGTCCGGCATGGAGCAAACAGATTCCAGCCGCCCAACTGCACTATTTTAAATCCGGTTTTCTGCTCTTGGCGGTGCTGATTGCCCTGTTTGATGCCTACCAGTTTCACTCCATTTATCTGGCGCAGTACTATACTGGCGAAAATTTCAGGCTGTTTAACCTGTGTATCGGGATTGCAGCGGCCTGCTGGCTGCTACAACTGGCGCGTGGTGAACGGCAGATTCAGGTGATCTGGCCGGCTTCCGCGCAGTTTTCCTATACCCTGTATATCACCCATTTCCCGTTGCTGATTTTTATCCTGGGCTGTTTCCCGTTTACGCTGCAGCACGGTTTAGGAGTGGCTCTGCTCAGCCTGATTATCACGATGGCGGTGCTGATTGGTTTTGCCTGGCTGGTGGCGCAAAAACTGGAACCACCTCGCCGGATTGAACGACACTTGTCCTAAGCGGACTGTGATGTCAAACAATAAGCTGAATATTGTGATGCAGCGTTATTTCGAATAATCGCGTGCACCAAATAATGCCGTACCAATCCGCACCATGGTCGAACCTGCGGCAATTGCTGCATTTAAATCACCGGACATGCCCATACTTAACGTATCCCAATCTGCAGGCTGTGCATGTTGCGCCTTGACCGTATCAAACAGTTGTTTGGCATCCTGAAAGGCGGCAGTGTTATTTGGTGCCGGAATCACCATCAGGCCACGTAAACGTAAATTCGGCAACCGACTGATCTGCTCGACCAGCGCCGGTACTTCGGCAGGGCTACAGCCATCTTTGCTATCCTGTCCATCAATATTGACCTGCAGGCAGATATTCAGTGGCGCCTGCTGATCGCTGCGCTGATTGGACAAGCGCTCAGCAATAATCAGCCGGTCTACCCCATGCACCCAGGCAAATTTTTCAGCCAGATGTTTGGTTTTGTTGCGCTGCACATGGCCAATAAAATGCCACTCAATCTCTAAATCCTGCAGCGCCTCAATTTTTTCCAGCGCTTCCTGCAAATAGTTTTCGCCAAAGGCTCGCTGTCCGGTCTGGTACATTTCCTGCAACACAGCACTCGGATGGGTTTTGGAAACCGCCAGCAGCTGGACCTCTGCCGGGTCACGCTGCGCCTGCTGACAGGCATGCTGAATTTGTTCTAACACATGTTGACGCGATTTTTGCAGGCTATTCATTGATGCGGTTCTCATTTTCATTCATCTTTTTTACTTTGCCCTCGTGCTAGGTGTTGGTTAAGCTGAGGGAAAGCCGTATTATTCTAACAAAATAATTAAGATTTATATGATCTCGGGGAACTTATGGATATTACAGAACTATTGGCCTTTTCGGCAAAAAATGGGGCATCGGATTTACACCTGTCGGCAGGCATGCCGCCACTGATTCGTGTGGATGGTGAAGTACGCCGCATCAATTTGCCCGCCTTGGAACATAAAGAAGTCCACAAGCTGGTCTATGACATCATGAACGACAAACAGCGCCGTGATTATGAAGATAACCTGGAAACCGACTTCTCGTTTGAAGTCCCGGGCGTGGCGCGTTTCCGTGTTAACGCATTTAACCAGAACCGCGGTGCAGGCGCGGTGTTTCGTACCATTCCCTCTAAAGTGCTGACCATTGAAGATTTGGGAATGGGTCAAATCTTTAGAGATATCTGTGACTATCCACGTGGTCTAGTGCTGGTCACGGGGCCGACGGGTTCGGGTAAATCCACCACCCTGGCGGCGATGATTGACTATATCAATGACAACCGCTATGACCACATTTTGACCGTGGAAGACCCGATTGAATTTGTGCATCAGTCTAAAAAATGTCTGGTCAACCAGCGTGAAGTGCATCGTGATACCCACGGCTTTAATGAAGCACTACGTTCTGCGCTGCGTGAAGACCCGGATATTATTCTGGTCGGTGAGATGCGTGACCTGGAAACCATCCGTTTGGCACTTACCGCGGCAGAAACCGGTCACCTGGTCTTTGGTACCCTGCATACCACCTCGGCGGCAAAAACCATTGACCGTGTGATTGACGTCTTTCCGGCCGAAGAAAAAGATATGGTGCGTGCCATGCTGTCTGAATCTTTACAGGCGGTCATTTCACAAACCCTGCTCAAGAAAAATGGCGGTGGCCGTGTGGCGGCGCATGAAATCATGATCGGGATTCCGGCCGTCCGTAACCTGATTCGTGAAAACAAGGTTGCACAGATGTACTCGGCCATTCAAACCGGTGCCAACTACGGTATGAGTACGCTGGACCAGAGCCTGAAAGCCCTGGTCAGCCGTGGCGTGATCAGTCCACAGACCGCGCGTACTGTGGCGAAACAGCCAGAATCGTTCCTCTAATCGTGTGCAGGAAGCCAGGACAGCGCTATGGACTTTAATGATTTATTGAATTTAATGATTCAGCAAAAAGCATCGGACCTGTTTATTACGGCCGATGTTGAGCCTTCCATGAAAATTAACGGCCAGATTGTGCCAGTGGCCAAATCCAAACTGACCGGGGAAATTGTCGGCCAGCTGCTCAACTCGATTATGACCGACAAGCAGCGCAAGGAATTTGCCGATACCCGTGAATGTAACTTTGCCATCACCAACCGTGATAAAAGCGCACGTTTCCGTGTCAGCGCTTTTCAGCAGCGTGATGAACCGGGCATGGTGCTGCGTCGGATTGAAACCAAAATTCCGACCATGGAAGAACTGAAACTGCCACCGATTTTAAAAGATCTGGCCATGACCAAACGTGGCATCATCATCTTTGTCGGGGCAACCGGTACCGGTAAATCGACCTCTTTGGCGTCGATTATTGGTTATCGTAACCAGAATTCCAAAGGTCATATCATCACCATTGAAGACCCGATTGAATTTGTGCACGAACACGCCGGCTGTATTATTACCCAGCGTGAAGTAGGCATTGATACCGATTCGTTTGAAGTGGCACTGAAAAACACCTTGCGTCAGGCCCCAGATGTGATCCTGATTGGTGAGATCCGTTCACGTGAAACCATGGATTATGCAATTGCCTTTGCCGAAACCGGTCACCTGGTATTTGCCACCCTGCACGCCAACAACGCCAACCAAGCCATTGACCGGATTATCCACTTCTTTGAGGCTGACCGTCATGGCCAGCTGTTTATGGATTTATCACTGAACCTGAAAGCCATTGTGGCACAGCAGCTGATTCCTACTATTGATGGCAACTCACGTCGTGCCGCGATTGAACTGCTGATTAACTCGCCACTGGTGTCCGATTTAATCCGTAAAGGCGATGTGCACGAAATTAAAGACCTGATGAAGCGTTCACGTGAGTTGGGTATGCAAACCTTTGACCAGGCCCTGTATGACCTGTATAAAGCCAAGCAGATCAGCTACAAAGATGCCCTGAAACATGCCGACTCGCCAAACGATTTGCGTCTGCAAATCAAGCTGTCGGAAGAAGGCGGCGAGCGTTTAATGCATGCCACTTCGAATATTACCTTCGACGGGCAATAATTTTAGGCAAAAAAAACAGGCTGATCTTCAGCCTGTTTTTATGGGTTGATTTATTGATGGGCAGTTTTGCGCTTATTTTTTACGGAACGCTTCGCGGCATTCCGGCGCATCGCAGTAGCCATATAAATTCAGTGAGTGACCGGTCAGTTCAAAACCAAACTTTTTCGCCACTTCATGCTGTTCGTGTTCAATCACGTCGTTGGTAAATTCCACCACTTTATTACAGTTCTGGCATACCAGGTGGTCGTGGTGATCTTCCTGCATAATTTCAAAAACCGAATGATTATTTTCAAAATTATGACGCTCGATAATCCCCGCGGCTTCAAACTGTGTTAACACGCGATACACAGTTGCTAAACCCACATCTTCACCCTGTTCGAGTAAAGTCTTGTAAATATCTTCCGCGCTTAAGTGATGTTGTCTTGAATTTTCTAATAATTCCAATATTTTAATTCGTGGAAGTGTAACTTTAAGGCCAGCTTTGCGTAGATCTTGATTTGAAATAGGCATGAAAAAAGGTCTCTCAACAAAATTAAAGTTGGAATATGCAACAAAGTTAAGATGCAGTATGATCTATGCTTGGATCGAATGCATCAATAATTAATTGGGATAGTGTAGCAAAATGCAAAAAGTCATGTTGACGTTATTCGTCACTTCATTGCTCATGGGTTGTTCGACCTTGGGCGTTTATAAAGTAGATATTCCTCAAGGCACCCCCTTAACCCAAGCACAAGCTGCAAAAATTCAGGTCGGCATGAGCCACCAACAGGTCCGCTTTTTGCTGGGTAGCCCAACCATTTCAGATCCAATGAATCCTTTACGTTGGGACTATATTTACCATTATATCCCAGGAACCTATGCTAAAAAAGCCAAGATTCCCGCTGCACAAGGTCAACACTTAAAAATCTACTTCGATCAAACCGGTATTGTGCAGAAAATTGAAGGTTTAGAAACCATTCCTGAACAGCAACCAGGCTTACCGGGTTCAAAAGAAGCAATTTTAACCGCGCCCCCACTATAGCCCCTTTCAGATAAAAAGAAACCCCTCAGTGAGGGGTTTTTCTTATGAACTCAATTGCTTAAAGCGATTGCCTTTGGCATAGCGGCCCACCGGGTTTTTCGCTGCTCGTTTGCGGCGGATATCTTTCGGATTAATGGTCAGCGGCCGGTAAATCTCGACCCGGTCACCCGGTTGCAGTGGCTGCTGCGCATCGGTTAAACGGCTACCAAAAATTCCCAGTTGCAGCGGTTCAGGCAAACTGACCTGTTCGCTAATCCCGCTCTGCTGAATCGCATCCAGCGCAGTCATGCCATTTTGATACGGCACTGCCAGATGAAACTGCTGTTCGGCTGAGGCAAAAGCCACCCAGACATACTGCGCAGTCATCAGAACATTTGTCCAATCACGGCCAGCAGCGCAGCAATAATTGCCAGTGGCAAGACAATACGGATGGCAATACGCCACAGGTTATAAAAGGCTTCACTGCTGAAGTTCATGGATTTACGCAAATGACTGATTTTCATGATCCAACCGGCGAAAATCGCATAAATCAGACAAATCACCAGGCCCCAGATCATCAGCAGCGGATTTAACACACTGGCCAGACCTGGAATGGCCCAGATCAACGTGGCTGCCAGCAGAATGATCCATTGAATTGCCTCTGCAATCTGACGCTGTGCCAACTGTTCACGTGCCAGTTGCAGGATGAGCGCAGCAGCCATCACCACAGCAAAAGCCAGCGCAAAAGCGGGTAGCTGAGCAGTCGCGGCAAAGAAAGCAAAGGCAATCACGGCCAGTAATTGCGCCAGCCAGATCGGGAACACGGTTTTGGTCGCCACCTGTTGCTGTTGTACCGCCGGCAAACTGGTTTGCCAGTACAGACCCAGACCTAGGCCACTGGCCACCAACGCCAGTACTGTGGCATTGCCCCACTCGCCAAACTCAAGCGCGGTCATTTGCCATTCAGCAACCGGAGCACCCATCACTTGCGCCAGAATAAAGGCAGCAATCACACCGACCGCAGTCAGGCCAAGCAGCACCAGACGCGAAATAAAAGACAATGCCATGGCAACCAGTGCCAAGCCAATAAAAATCCACAACGGTAGAATCGTTGGCAGTGCCAGCTGGGTCAGCATTTGGCTGACATTAAACAGCATCGCGCCTGCTAAAAATGGAATAAACACCGCGGCCAGCCAGCCCACCAGACGCCACTGTGCAGAGGCATCGGCATCACGGGTCAAACTGGATAGAGCCTGCAAGGCTGTAGTTTTTGAGCGCTTGGCCAGCGCAATTTCCATATAGGTCAATGGCAAGGCCAGCACCAGCATGGTACCCAACCACAGCAGCCAGAAGTCCAGTTGACGTTCCAGCTGAATGCCAGTGACCGGTGCCAGTGTGGCAATCAGAATAAATGATAAACAAAATGCCATCAGCGGCGATAACCATCGTGACATAGCATTGTCCTGCATGATGCTTTCCTAATAAAAATCTATCGCTATTTTGCCCTTGTCACCCGGGAAAATCAAAAACTAAAAAAGAAAAAGCAAACCATTGCCATCAATGGTTTGCTGCGCTAGTTTTTAGTCCAATATTGTTGTTCTCTGGTTTTATTAATTGTGCAGTAATTTATTCTGTTTATGAGAAGAAACGGGCAAACCAGTTTTTACCTTTTTTCTTTTCTTTTTCCTGAATAATACCCATCATATTTTCTTTTACAGCGCCAACATAATCTGCATCATCATGCTGAATATGGTTAATTAACCATTTTGACAACACTTCGTGCAGTTCTCCTTCAATGGAATGCCCCATTTCAAAGCGTTCACGATACGACTCGATTTTTTTAATAAATAAGTCATGTACGCGTTTATGTGGTACGCGGTATTTATAACCGGCTTCTTCTTGTAAAGATTCTTCAAAGGTAAAATGAGACTGGGTATAGTCAATAATATTATCGAGAATCTGTTTAATACGGGCACGATCGGTATTTTCACCAATCTCGACAATTTCGTTAATATAATCAAGAATACGTTTATGTTGGTCATCAATCACATCGATGCCAGTATTATATTCTGGAATCCACTTCATTTTCATACGACCACCCCTGATTCAAATGATTTATAAGCTTTGAGCATAGTAGCCATATTTAATTTAAAATAAAAATGAAGTGATTTACTTGGGATTCCTGTTTCTGCCAACAAATTCACACAAATCCTTGTTTTATAATGTTTATATTATTTTAACCTGAGCAAAAGAGTCAGTTATTATTTAACCGTTTTATTATTTTCTGCCGTATTTTTAGACTTAAATAAAATACGGCACTATTTAAAATAAAATATACAACAGTAGATTAATATTGATCGGCGCGGGTAATCCGTTTTAATTCCGGATTCAGACGTTCTTTTTCCAAACGTTCAATATAAGTCAGCTGTTTTCTGATCGGCTGTCCCTGCTGGAATAAAATCATTTCGCCGGGGCTAAAAGCCTGCCAGGTTTCATTTTGAGTCAACGGTTCAGTGGTAATCACCGCCACCCGATCTTCCGGTGTGGTAACCTGGCTAAAATCGACCTCGACATCAATATCAATTAATTGTGCCGGTTTAAACGGGTATTCACGCACCAGCCAGTGCAGTTTGGTGGTGGCATAGCTAAACAGCGCCTGACCATTAGACAGACAGAAGTTAAAGGTGCCATGCTCGGCAATTTTCGGGGAAATTTCGGTCAGCAGTTCAAAGAGCTGCTCTAAAGACGGTTCCACAAAACCGAATTTCAGTACCATCTGATCGAGCAAATAACAGAATGCCCGCTCGCTATCGGTATTGCCCACCGGGGTAAAATGACCGCTTAAGGCTGGATCAAAATGGTGTAAATCGCCATTATGGGCAAAAATCCAGTGGCGTCCCCACAGCTCCCGAATAAAGGGATGGGAATTTTCCAGGGTAATTTTGCCTTGCGTGGCTTTGCGAATATGCGCAATCACATTGCGTGATTTAATTGGATAGTTGCGTACCAGCTCGGCAATCGGTGATTCCACTGCCGACTGGTTATCGACAAATAAGCGGCAGGCCTTGTCTTCAAAAAAGGCGATGCCAAAGCCATCACTATGGTCGGAAGTTATGCCAGCACGTTGTGAAAAACCACGAAATGAAAAGGTAATATCAGTAGGTGTTGCACAATTCATTCCGAGTAACTGGCACATACAAGACTTCAACATCTGATTAAAACTGCATTTATTGTGCATGACTCTGTCAGGCCATGCAAATCACAATCGCTGCAAAGTTTTATTTATTCCACAATGTGGCGGGTATTTTTCTTGAGTACCATCTTTTTTAGCACCTGGTTCATTTCGACAAAGACAAAATAATCCAGACAGTTAAACTCCTGATCATAATAGGCTTCGGTGGACAGCTTGCCCTGCATTTTCAGGTAAATATCAAACAGCTTGGGAATCCGGCCCTGTTTCAGCGAAGTCATTTCAGAGGCCTGCGGAATATACGCCTGTTTCGAGGCAATGCTACAGCGCTGCTGTTCGCTTAACTGCTGGATATACTGATGGGTATGATAGGCACGCGCTTCATTGCCTTCTAAACGCACACTAACACAGCCAATCAAATAGCGGGCTTTCATGCTCCACAGTACTTTGGGCACCAGATTCAGCCATAAAATGGATAGAGCTTTACCGGCCCGATGCCGTGGATGCACGCAGGTACGGCCAATTTCCACAATATTGTTGAGATGCTTTAATTGCTCTTCAATGGCAAATTCGCTGGCACTATAACTTTGCGCCAGCTCATGCCCTTGAAACAGTTTTAATCGGGTATAGGCCACAATTTCCCCACTGGCCTTATCCCTTAATACGGCATGTTCGCAGCCAAAATCGTAAACATCCTGATCCAGTCCATGCTCAAACTGCAAACCGAACTGGTTGGCAAACTGCTCGGCACGAAATTGCTGTACTTCTTTTAACTGTTTTAAATTTTCAACCCATTCAAAGCTGTATTCTGTTTTTGTTGTGGTTTTAAAATCATATTTGGTATGATTTTTTTTGCTTAAAGGAAAACTCAAATTTTGTCGATATTGATTGAGTTTGGCTAACATCGATCAGCACTCCTAATGTTCTGCCTATACACTAGGCGATGCAGATGACAATTCAATGACCAAAAATCAGCCATAAAAAAAGGCCTCCTTAGAGACCTTGAGTTGTTTTAACTCTTAGTGTTTGGCGGCACGGTTGGTAATTAAAGTGCCCACTCCATGGTCAGTAAAGACTTCCAGCAAAGAGGCATGTGGCACACGGCCATCGACAATATGCGCACTGACCACGCCATTTTTGACAGCATCCAGCGCACAGCCTACTTTCGGAATCATACCGCCATAAATTACGCCAGTTTCAATTAACTGATCGACTTCCTGAGTGGTTAAACCGGTCAGCAGGTTCTTGTTGGCATCCAGTACACCCGTAATGTTGGTCAACAGAATCAGTTTTTCTGCGCCCAAAGCTTCAGCCACCTTACCAGCGACCAGATCGGCATTAATATTATAGGTATTACCGTCTTCGTCGACGCCTAACGGCGCAATCACCGGAATAAAATCGCTTTGGGTAAACATTTCCAGTACGTCGGTTTTCACGCCGACCACTTCGCCGACCAAGCCTAAGTCAATTTTCTGTACTGAACCATCTTCTGCGGTTTTTTCCATCAGCAGTTTTTTGGCCCGAATCAGGTTGCCATCTTTACCGGTCAAACCAATGGCACGGCCGCCATGCTGGTTAATTAAATTGACGATAGATTTATTCACGCTACCGCCAAGCACCATTTCTACCACTTCCATGGTCGCCGGATCAGTCACGCGCATGCCATCAATACGGTCAGATTCGCGGCCCAGCTGTTTCAGGAAGGAATCGACCTGTGGACCACCGCCATGCACCACAATCGGGTTTAAACCGACCGTTTTAAGCAGCACAATGTCACGTGCAAATGAACTTTCCAGCTCAGGATCGGTCATGGCATTGCCACCATATTTCACGACCAGCGTTTTACCCATAAAACGTTGAATATACGGCAAAGCTTCTGTCAGAATCTGTGCTTTGTCGATGCCAGTCTGTTGCTGTGGCATGCGCCTCTCCTTATTGAGCATCTAAAATGTCTTGAGCAATCTGCGGATAACGGTTGCTCAGCATGGAAACAAAGGTATGACGAATATCCGCTAATCGTGCCGGATTATCGGCATCAAAACGTACTGTAAAATATTCGCCCGTATTCGATGCTCGAATAATGCCAAAACCATCTTCAAAATCAAGTCGAACGCCATCAATTTTACTTAATTGTGCGGCCAATGGCTGACTTAAGGTTTCAAGCTCATGTAAAACATGCGCTGAAGCAATGTTGTGAGTGCTGATATAAGTATCTTCAGTACAACAGCGTTCAGGATATTTGGCCAGCAGTTCAGACAGGCTTCGCTCCGGGCGCTGGCTTAAATATTCCATCACCCGCAGCGCGGCATACAGGCCATCATCATAGCCAAAGCCGCGCCCGTCATTAAAGACATAGTGCCCGGCATATTCACCGCCAAACACCGCGTTTCCCTTTGATTGCGCCAGATACTGACGCAGGAAGGTGCTGCCGGTACGAATCATCACCGGATGACCACCCAGCGCGCGTACCGTGTTACGCACCATGGTCGAACACTTCACATCAAACACCACTTCATGCTGTGGATGTTGCTGTAAACACATTTCGGCAAACAATGCCAGCAAACGGTCTGCACCAATCACTTTGGCCTGTTCATCGACCAGAACCAGACGGTCGCCATCGCCATCCAGTGCAATGCCTAAATCTGCCTGATGCTGCTGTACCGCCTGTTTCAGCTTGCTTAAATGTTTTTCCTGAGAGGGATCTGGGGCATGATCGGGGAAATGCCCATTGGCCTCACAGCGGATTGTGATCAGCTCGCAGCCCAGTTTTTGCAAGACCAGCGCAGCGCAGCGACCCGCTGAACCATGCAGACCATCGAGCACCACCTTAAAACGGCGCTGTAATTGAATATCATCGAGTAGCGCCTGCTGATATTGCAGGCAAAATTCCGAATAAATCTGATGCGGCTGTTCAGCCACAGGCTGCTGGCGATGCGCCAGAAAATAGTTGCTGGCATGGGCCGCCACCTGCTGGATTTTGTCTGGCGTCGGTGGTTCTCCACCCAGAATCCATTTAATACCATTGTCAGATTTGGCATTGTGACTGGCCGTGACCATAATGCCATTGCCATCAAACTGGCGGGCGATGTAATACAGCATCGGACTGGAACAGCAGCCCATTAAGGTCGGGCTTAAGCCCTGCTGCTGGAGCACCTGCATGATCAGATCGGCATAGGCCGGACTGCTGAGACGGGCATCATAACCAATCACCACACGTGTGCTGCCCGTGTTTTTAATTTGTACGGCCAAACCCAACGCCACCGCTTGCACCAGTTCAGGCGTCAGCAAAGTCACCTTGCCACGAATGTCGTAAGCACGGAAAACCTGAAAAGGGAAACTGGACTGTTGAATATCCATGGCAGAACTACTTTATATATGAATAGGGAGAATGATTGTTTTAGGCTTTTTAATATAAGAACTGATTCTATGCGGCCGAAAACAGAATTCACGCTACAAAATGTAATTTTAAGTGTTTGTTGCGTTACTTTCTAGCGTGTTGTGATAAAGCCTAATGTTTAGGCTTTATCATTCAAGCAGATTTTAAGCTTTACCGGTATGGCCAAAACCGCCAGCACCACGTTCGGTGGCTTCAAATTCATCGACCAGATCAAACTGGGCTTGTACCACCGGCACCAGCACATATTGCGCCAGACGCTCACCTGGTTCCAGGCTAAATGCAGTCTGACCACGGTTCCATACCGACACCATCAGCTCACCCTGATAGTCAGAATCAATCAGGCCAACCAGGTTGCCGAGCACAATACCGTGTTTATGGCCCAGACCCGAACGCGGCAGAATTAAACCGGCAAAATGCGGATCTTCAATATAAATCGCCAGACCGGTTTTCACCAATACGGTTTGACCCGGCTCAATGACAGTGGTCTCATGCACGCAGGCACGCAAATCCAAACCTGCCGAACCAGAGGTGGCATAGGTTGGCATTGGCCATTCTTGGCCCAAACGTGCATCAAGCACTTTTACCTGAACTTTCATCAGTTATTCCTGTTTATATCAATGAATGGTTTAGCGTTTAATTAACGCACGTAAATTTTCCAGATAATGCTGGGCCTGCAGTTTCGGATCGATATCGCCAGCCAGCTTTTTCTTGCGACCCAGCCATTCCAGCTCATCTTGTGGCATTTCATCCAGGAAGCGGCTTGGGGTCATCTGTTTCATCTGCCCGCCAGCCTTACGCTGCTCGGCCAGGGTAATGGTGAGGCCTTGACGCGCACGGGTAATGCCCACGTACATCAAACGGCGTTCTTCTTCGACCGTCTCAGCCACAATCGAGTTTTTATGCGGCAGAATTTCCTCTTCCAGTCCAATTAAATAGACATACGGAAATTCCAGACCTTTGGAGGCATGCAAGGTTAATAAGTTGACCTTGTCAGTGTCTTCTTCCTCCTGTTGCTGCTCCAGCATATCCAGCAGCACCATTTTACGGATCACGCTTTCAATATTTTTTTCGTCCACATCTTCAGCGCGGTTAATCAGGCTTTGAATACTGCTGTACAGCACTTCAATATTGTCCAGCTTGGTTTTTTCCTGCGCAGGCGTGGCGGCGCTTTCTTTGACGTAGTCGATATAACCAGCTTCGTTCATCATCTGGCGGATGATTGGCACCGGTTCATCATCTTCCAGCAATTCACGGGTAAAGTTCTGGATAAAGTCGGCAAACTCGGCCAGCTGAGTCGTGGCTTTTTTCGGAATGGCCATGGTCAAACGCTGATCACCTGCTGCCGCCAGCAAGGACAGATGGTTTTCCTGTGCAAATAAGCCCAGTTTTTCCAAGGTCACCGGGCCGATGGCACGTTTTGGCGTGTTGATAATGCGCAGGAAAGCACTGTCATCTTCCGGGTTAATAATCAGCCGTAAATAGCTCATCACATCTTTAATTTCTGCCCGGGCGAAGAAAGACTGACCTCCTGACAGCTTGTACGGAATCTGCATCTGGCGCAGCTGGGTTTCCAGAATACGCGCCTGGAAGTTACCGCGATACAAAATCGCATAATCTTTCCAGTTTTTACCGTTCATCAGTTTATGCGTGATCAGGTCTTTGACCACGCGCTCTGCTTCATCATCATCATTGCGGCAGGTAATCACCCGGATGACTTCACCATGGCCTTTGTCCGACCAGAGTTTTTTGTCAAAAATATGCGGGTTATTGCCAATTACAGTATTGGCCGCTTTTAGAATCCGGCTGGTGGAGCGGTAGTTCTGCTCCAGCTTGATCACTTTTAAATTTGGGAAATCTTCTTTTAAGAGCGCCATATTTTCCGGTTTGGCGCCGCGCCAGGCGTAAATGGACTGGTCATCATCCCCTACGGCGGTGAACTGTCCCATTACCCCGACCAGAAGTTTGACCAGAATATACTGCGCGGTGTTGGTGTCCTGATACTCATCGACGAGCAAATAACGCACCCGGTTTTGCCATTTATCGCGGACTTCAGCATTTTCCTGCAATAACCGGGTTGGCATCACAATCAGGTCATCAAAATCGACTGCGTTATAGGCACGTAAATTACGCTCATACAGCTGATATAAATGCGCCATCTGGATATCTTCTGGCGTTTCACAGGTGGTATGTGCCTGCTCCGGTGGAATCAGGTCATTTTTCCAGTCCGAAATCATTTTCATGGCCCGCGCAATCAGCTCTTTGCTTTCTGCACCCGATAAATTGTCGCGATGCATCAGATCCATCAGAATGCGTTTGCAGTCGTCGGCATCCAGAATCGAAAAGTTGGCTTTAAGCGGGGTATGTTTCAGCTCTAAACGCAGTAAATTTAAACCGAACGTATGGAAGGTCGAGACCGAAAGACCTTTGGCTTCTTCACGCGACAGCAACTTACCAACCCGCTCTTTCATTTCACGCGCAGCCTTGTTGGTAAAGGTCATGGCGGTAATCCGGTGCGCCGGAATACGGCATTGCTGCACCAGATAGGCAATTTTCCGGGTAATCACCGAGGTTTTACCTGAACCTGCACCTGCAAGCACTAACAAGGGTCCTTGAGTATATTTCATGGCTTCAAGTTGCTTGTCATTGAGTTGACTTGCCAGTGACATAGTGTTTCCTCTATTTCGGTTCGAGCTCGATTATAGTCATCTCCACCACAGTTGCCTAATCTAAAATGCTGCTTTTCTGGTCATAAAAAAAACCACCCGAAGGTGGTTTTTTGAATTCTGGACCGAATTACTGGATCGCGTAAATGCTGATCTCAACACGACGGTTTTGTTCACGGCCTTCTGCAGTTGCGTTAGATGCGATCGGGTTTGATGAACCGTGACCTTGGGCATTAATACGTGCAGTTGATACACCACGAGATGCCAGGTAGCTCGCTACAGATTGTGCACGCGCCTGAGATAACGGGATGTTGATAGAGTCATTACCGGTGCTGTCAGTATAACCTGTCACCAAGATACCGCTCTTGTTATCTTCTGTCAGGACTTGCGCCACTTTATCTAGAGTTGCATAGAAGTTTGGCTTGATGTTTGACTTGTTGGTATCAAAAGTAATGTTACCTGGCATGATCAGGCCAACAGAACCATCTGGGTTACGGTTAACATCTACACCGGTACCAGCCATTTGTTGACGTAATTTTTTCTCTTTATTGTCCAAGTAGATACCTGCAGCCCCACCGAGTACCGCACCAATTGCTGCTGCACGGTTGTTTTGTGCGCTGGTATTGGCATTCCCTTTAGAAACACCATAACCTGCTGCCGCACCAATAATGGTTCCTAATGCGGTTTTGTCATATTCTACGCCGCCCAGGTTATTACCAGTGGTTTGACAACCTGTTAATACCATTGCCCCGACTACTGCTGAAATTGCTAGTGCACGCATCGCATGCCTCCTTACTTGTGTTTTTCGTATATGGGAAAGTTTGGATGAAATAAAGTGCTTAGACCATTGATTTTTTGTTAATAAATAAACTTTTATTTACAATTTGCAATAATCTCATGTTGTTCTACGCATAAGTTCACCATAATTCCTACACAGTTTCACTTCAACACTTTTTTATTTTAAAAACAACAATTATATTGGGCAGAACTTCGTATAAGTTGTTTTTATATTCAGGACTGTTTATGTCATCTAAAACCAATAAGCAACCGCTCTTAAAAAAAATCACAAAAGGGCTTACGGTCAGCTCAGTGATTACCGGCAGCACTTTTTTACATGGACCGCCGGTACTGGCTTTGGGCCTGACCAAATTGTTCAAGAAATCGGCCAAGGTCGACCAGACCAATATCCAGATTACCAACAGCTGGCTCAGTGTCAACAACTGGCTGATTGACCATGTATTACCGAATACCCACTGGGACATCAGTATTGAAGATGGTCTGGAACTGAGCATGCAGGGCCGTTATTTAATGACCTGTAATCACCAGAGCTGGGTCGATACCACCGTCAACCAGTATTTCGGTTTAACCCGCATGCCGCTGACCCGTTTCTTTACCAAATGGGAGCTGATCTTTATTCCTTTTGTCGGACAGGCCTTTAAAATTCTGGGCTTCCCGATGATGAAGCGGCATACCAAAGAACAGATTGCCAAAAATCCGGCGCTAAAAGACCGCGATATGCTGGAAGCGCGTAAATCCTGCGAACAGCTGCTCAGCCAGCCGTTTACCCTGCTCAACTATCTGGAAGGCACGCGCTTTACCCAGGAAAAACATGATCAGCAACAATCACCATATCAGCATCTGCTGAAACCCAAAGCTGGCGGTCTGGCCTTGGCGCTGAATATTCTCGGCAATGAAATTGATGCGCTGGTAGATATGACCATTGTGTATCCGGACGGCGCACCGGGCTATGGCGAATTCTGGCTGGGCGAAGTACCGCGTATTGCGGTCAATCTGCGAAAAATTGACATTCCAGACTGGGTGCTGGGTGGCGATTATGAAGAAGATGCCGCATATCGGGAACGTTTTCAGGACTGGGTGCATCAACTCTGGACAGAGAAAGATCAGCTCATTCATGAAATGAAACAGAAATTTGCTGAGCAGTAAGCGAGTACCAAAAGCATTATGAAGAAACGCGAAGAGCCGGTGATCAAATCTTCCTTTCACTTTGTCAGAAAGGACTCATGGAGCTGGAAAGTAGTGCTGGTATACGACATCTTTATGATGGCGTTAATTCTCATCAACCTGTTCTGCCTGAGTGCCAATGCCATTTTGATGAGTGATTTTGGTGACTGGCTTTTCAACTTTATTCAGTTGCCGGAGGTACTGCAATTTTATCGCACAGAACTGCGTCCCTGGGTCATTATTACCGAAGGCTGGTTTACCACCTTCCTGATTATCGAATTGCTGGTACGTTGGGGCCTGGCGATTATTTTCCGGCATCATGCCCGCTGGTGGTTCTTCCCTTTCGTGCACTGGTATGAAGTGCTGTCGATTCTGCCACAGCTGCGTTTTCTGCGTTTATTACGCGCCGTGGCGATTGGCTACAACCTGTATATTCATGGCTACAAGGTTATTCCGGACAGCATCTTCCGACGCGCCAACTTTTATTACAACCTGGTGATGGAAGAACTCTCGAGCCGGATTGTGCTGACCATTGTCAATAACCTGCAACGTGAACTGAGCAGCAGCACTGGTCATCGCCAGTTTATTGATGATCTGGTCGAGCAGCACCGCAAACTGCTGGCCGCAGCACTGGCCGACATCTTGCAGCAATCTTTGGGTAAAGAATTGCAGAGCCAGCGTCAGAGCATTGCCGAAAATGTCGGTCAGGTGGTGAGTCAGGCCATTGAAGATACCCCGGAGCTGACCCAGTTACTGCGCCTGCTGCCAATTGTCGGCGGACGTATGGAACGGCAGATTCAAAGCATTGGCCAACGTTTGGGCGAAAATATTACCCAAGGGCTGATTCAACCTTTTGCCCATCATGACACCCTGCCAGATAATGTGGCCTATGCGCATATTGCTGACAAAGTCAGCCAGATCGAGATTGAACATAATCCGCATATTGATGCGTTGGTAGAATCTGCGGTATTTGAAACCCTGGAAGCCATTCGCAAACAGGTGAAAGTGAAAAAGTGGCAACAGATCCTGAATGAGCAGGAAACTGACAAAGAATAGCCAGCAATAAAAATATTTAAACCTTCGGCTAGAGTATTCGGCCGAATTGTTCTAGGATTTGCTCTATTTACAACATTTACTTCGACAACAATGAACAGGTCAGAAGTCTTAAGGAATCATTATGGCTGACATACGGATAAAAGGCAGAATGGTCAATGCGATTCGCATTAGCTTAGATACAGATGATCATGATGCGATCCGCCAGCAATTGAGCCCAATGTTACAAAAAGGGTTTCCACCCCAAATTCCGGCGGTGATTGAAAGTTCGGTAGATCAGGAATTAATTGCCCTGATTCAACTGCTGATTGATCTGAATGTACAGCCACTGGCCGTGGTAGAAGGCATTCTGTCGGAACAGGCGCGTGCCATCCAGTTCCCGGTAATTCCGCAAGATCGTCAGTTACAACAGATCAAAGCCACCCAAGAACAGGTCATTGAAACTCCGGCAGAACCTGAAGCGCCTGCCGCAGAAGCCGCGGTGGTAGAAGCTGCAGCGGCACGAATTTCGCATGTGACCTCTTATCACGATGAAATTCTGCGTACCGGTCAATGTCTGGTCCAGAACCAGGGCGATATTATCTTGAAAGCTGGTATTAACAGCGGTTCGGAAGTGATTGCTTCAGGAAATATACATATTTATGGTAGCGTTCGTGGTAGAGTCATTGCCGGCGCAGGTGGGAACAGTTCAGCACGAATTTTCTGTCATTCCCTAGAAGCAGAATTGGTATCTATTGCAGGCACTTACTGTGTGGCGGACGATATTCCCCCGCACGTAACGAAAAAACCGGTACATATTTACCTAAATGACAACCAAGAGCTTGTATTTGAAGCTCTGGAATTTTAATGTATAAATAAACACCAAAAAACCCCATACACAAAAGGGGGATTTAAACCATAACAGGAGTGGATTCGGTGGCGAAAATTGTTGTCGTAACATCAGGCAAAGGTGGCGTAGGTAAAACTACAACGAGTGCATCTTTTGCAACAGGTTTAGCCCTACGTGGCCACAAAACTGTTGTTATCGATTTTGACGTGGGTTTGCGTAACCTGGACTTGATCATGGGTTGTGAACGTCGCGTTGTTTATGATTTTGTGAATGTTTTAAATAATGAAGCGCGTTTACAACAAGCATTAATTCGCGATAAAGATATTGAAAACCTTTATATTTTACCTGCTTCTCAAACTCGTGATAAAGATGCCCTGACCGATGAAGGTGTGGCACGTGTCATGGATGAGCTTGCTCAAGAGTTTGATTACATTATCTGTGACTCACCAGCAGGGATTGAGCGTGGCGCCATTTTAGCCATGTACCATGCCGATGAAGCGATTATTGTGACCAACCCTGAAATTTCTTCAGTACGTGACTCGGATCGTATTATTGGCATGCTCGACAGCAAAACCAAAAAAGTAGAACAAAACGAAGGACGTATCCGTAAGCATTTATGTATCACACGTTTCAATCCGGAACGTGCCGATAAACAGGAAATGCTCACCATTGACGATATTTCAAAAGATATTTTACGTGTACCAACTTTAGGTGTAATTCCAGAATGTAAAAGCGTTCTGCAAGCATCTAACGAAGGTAAGCCAGTCATTCTGTATAGCGAAACTGAAGCGGGTCAGGCGTATGATGACCTGGTGGCACGTTTCTTGGGTGAAGAGCGTCCATACCGTCACATTACTGCTAAACCTAAAGGCTGGTTAGCACGATTATTTGGAGCGTAATTATGGCAGGATTCTGGAGTAAATTATTTAGCAGCGAAGAAAAAGCATCAAGTGCTCAAACCGCCAAGGATCGTTTAAAAGTCATTGTTGCTTCTGAAAATGGTTTAGGCCGCCGCCTGAGCCAGGACAAAATTGACCAGATGAAAAAAGAAATCATGCAGGTCGTGAACCGCTATGTCCGCGGTGTCGATGAACAGCACATTCAAATGTCGGTACGTTCTGAAGCCAACATTGAAATGCTTGAAATGAATATCAATTTGCCTGAAGAGCGATAATCTGATTTTTGATTAGTCAAGCAAATTGAATCAAGGCAGAATATGAGGCGGAAATAGCAAACTTAAAGCATTGCTTTAAGGATTTGCCCAGCCGCAAGACGAGAAGCTGTGCTTCAAGATAAAGTGCACAAAGACACTTTGCCTCTTGCGAACTCATATTTTGCCTTTTTTTCATTTCGAAAAACTATTCCAGGAGATTGCGATGGCATTGTCTCAACCAGCAACATTCAATGAAGAATGGTCAGATGAGCGTGTATTTGCCTACCTGAATCAGCTTCCTCCTCATGGTGTGAATGCTGATTTCCATGTGCTTTACCATGCATTTAAACATATGCGCCCAACAGACTATGAGCGCTTACTGACCCAGTTTGTTGCCGATGGCCGTGATGTAAATGCCACCAATCCTGAAGGACAGCGCATTCATGACGTGATTGCAGAATTCCCGCGCCAAAGCGCAGAATTCTTGGCAGTACTGGCAAAATTTGCTTAAGTCGCACTGCCGATAAAAAGCCCACCTATTGGTGGGCTTTGTTTATAAAGATCGAGAACAGCTTAAACCAGAATTTCACGCTTGCCGTTCGGACCCTGTTCACTGACAATACCCTGCTCCTGCATCTGATCGACAATACGCGCCGCACGGTTATAACCGAGGCTAAACTTACGCTGTAAAGACGATACCGATACTTTACGGGTTTCCAGCACAAAGGCCACACACTGGTCATACAGCGCATCACGGTCTGAGCCGCCATCACCACCATCTTCAAAACCACGTGACGCTGGTTCTTCATCAAATGGAGTCAGAATTTCATCGACATAATCCGGTGAACCCCGTTCACGCCAGGCATCACAAATCCGGTTGACTTCATCATCGGAAATAAAGGCACCATGCACACGTTCCGGTTCAATTTTACCTGGTCCAAGGAACAGCATGTCACCATGACCGAGCAGGTCTTCTGCCCCGCCAGCATCCAGAATAGTCCGTGAGTCAATTTTTGAGTTCACGCGCAAGGCCACGCGAGTCGGGATGTTGGCCTTGATCAGACCGGTAATGACATCCACCGATGGACGCTGGGTAGCCAGCAATAAGTGAATCCCAGCTGCACGTGATTTTTGCGCCAGACGGGTAATCATTTCTTCGGCTTTTTTACCGACCTGCATAATCATGTCGGCAAACTCATCCGCCACAATCACAATTGATGGTAACGGCGTCAAGCGCGGTGCACGTTCCTGGGTTGCTGAATCGCCCGGTTTCCAGGTCGGATCAATCAGGTCCTCGCCATTAGCCAGTGCTTCTTCAACCTTGCGATTATAGTCGCTGAGTTTACGGATTTTCAGGAATGACATCAGCTTATAACGGCGTTCCATTTCATTGACACACCAGTTCAGGGCGCTGACGGCATCTTTCATATCCGTCACTACCGGCGTTAACAAATGCGGAATATCGTTATAGTTGGCCAGTTCCAGCTGTTTCGGGTCAATCAGAATTAAACGCAGTTGATCCGGCTTGTATTTAAGCAACATCGACAGAATCATCGAGTTCACCGCCACCGATTTACCCGAACCGGTGGTCCCCGCAACCAGCATATGCGGCGCTTTGCCCAGTTCGGTAATCACCGGATTACCAGAAATATCTTTACCCATCGCCATCGACAGGATGCCATCCTGATCTTCAAATTTCGGGGTTTGCACCAGCTCAATCAGACGCACCATTTCACGGGTACTGTTTGGCACCTCAATACCGATATACGGTTTACCCGGAATCACCTCGACCACACGTACCGAGGCCATCGACATGGAACGGGCCAGGTCACGGGAAATATTGGTGACTTTCGAGGCTTTTACCCCCGGCGCCAGATCCAGCTCAAAACGTGTAACTACCGGTCCCGGCTGCGCTTCCACCACTTTGGCTTTGACATTAAATTCCTGCAGCTTGATTTCCAGCAGTTCAGATAAACGCTCCAGCTGCTCTGCGGTGAAGTTGACCTTTTTATTTGGATCGACCTTATCCAGTAGCTCCAGACCCGGCAATGGTGATAAATCACGACGTTTCTCTGCGACCTGCATGGCACGCGACATTGGACGGCCCATGGCATCGGTTAATGGCGCATCAAAGTCAAATTCATCTTCTTCTTGCGGTTTGCCGGCAGTTTCATGCCACGCCTCAATGAATTCTTCTTTCGATAGGGCTTCTTTCACCGCGTCATTGACCACTGGTGCAGCCGCTGTGGCACTTACCGCAGCCTGATGCTGAATAGGCGCCTGTACAAAAGCCGAAGACTGCGCATAACTGCTGGTAGTTCTTGGGGCAGGTGCTTCTGGCTTCAGATCATCAACCAGCAGATCATCCAGCCCTTCAAATTCTTCATCACTCAGACGGTTTTTCGGGCTTGCATACTGCGCTGTGGCAGCCGATGGCATTTCAACCGCTTGTACGTCTGGCACCGGCTGGATGTGCGGTGCAGGTTCAGGCTGCGACTGACTATTAAATGGACTATGCAGATCCTGAGCAGCTTTCCCATTCGGTACAGCAGCCAGCAATTCATCAAAGATTTCGTCATCATCCCAGTCAATATTAGACTGCGGCGTATTCGATGCAGGCGGTGCATCATGCACGGGCTGGACCACTGCATTAAAATGATCTTTCGGTGCGTGCAGAATCTGATCCTGAGAAGCACGTAACAGCTCATGAATATCCTGACTGTGCTTCTGGTCAGCATCATCATTCAGCGCACGCCAGACTTCACCGGTTGCCACCACACGCTGACTGTCCTGGGTCAGGCGATGGGCTTTTTCGACCGTCTGCTCAAAGACCTGCTCTTCTTCATCCAGCAGATCCTGCTCTGCAGAACGCTGCTGTTCACGCTCGACCATATCATCAAACAGACGCTCGGCCACTTGTTCATGACGGGACACCGCTGGTGCCACCGGAGCTTCTTCGACTTCACGATGTTCTGGTGCCGGCGTAACCACTTCGGCTGCAGCCGGTGCAGCGGCCACCACTGTTTTTTTAACGACCGGTGCCGGTTGATCAGCTTTAGGCACATCACGGTAAAACAGGTCTTGTAAATAAGCTGGCGTGGCTTTTAAAGTCACCCAGGTCCGGTTCCATTTAATCCCAAAGGCCAGTGTAAACAGGACACCCCAGAACACCAGCAGGAAAAAAGCTGCACCATAAATAGTGAGCAGCTGCGACAGGCTCTGCCCCAGTTCATACCCAATAATCCCGCCAGAAGCATTTTCCAGTGTATCGGCCGGCACTTGCCAGAACAAATACAATAGACTGGCAGTGGCCAGCAAAATAAAGAACTGCGCCGCATAACGGAAAGGACGGTTCAGGAAACTACGCGGCCACCACACCTGAATGGCTTCAATAAACAGGTACAGCGGAATCAGCAGACTGGCCCAGCCCAAAAAGCCGAACAACAGGTCGGCAATCCATGCGCCGGCGACCCCGCTGGCATTGGACACCTGCTGGGTATCACTAGACAAATGCATCCAGCCCGGATCAAAAGGGGTATAGGTGACTGTCGCAAGGAACAGATAAATCCCGAATGAAACCAAAAATAATGTCATTATTAAGCGCTGTGCATAAGCACCCGACACCGCAGTCATATACTGTCCTGTAACCAATTTTTCATAAATGTTCTTGTGCAACCCGCCAGTTTGGCATGGCCATAAAATAGATATTATGCACCTGTTGCAGCAAAAAAGATGCAAGATTATTGAAGTCAGTTGTTAACTTTTTCTATATAGCTTAAATCGATTTCT
Organism: Acinetobacter sp. YH01025; assembly: GCF_013420185.1. Lineage (NCBI taxonomy): Bacteria > Pseudomonadati > Pseudomonadota > Gammaproteobacteria > Moraxellales > Moraxellaceae > Acinetobacter > Acinetobacter sp. YH01025. The sequence goes on from NZ_VOYR01000002.1 coordinate 288,777, forward strand.
ATGATCAATAATATCCACTGAATCTCACACAACTGTTATACAGTTTCACGTATAATTCCATAAATTGCTCAATAATAAAAGGATGCTACAGATGGGTGCTCGTCATTCACGTTTGATTATTTTAGGTTCAGGACCTGCAGGTTATAGTGCTGCTGTTTATGCTGCACGTGCCAATTTAAAACCAACCTTAATTGCAGGTTTACAACTCGGTGGTCAACTTACGACGACAACAGAAGTAGATAACTGGCCGGGCGATCCGGAAGGTCTGACAGGACCAGCGCTCATGGAACGTATGCAGGCCCATGCAGAACGTTTCGGGACCGAAATTGTCTATGACCATATCAATGAAGTCGATTTAAGTGTGCGTCCATTCGTGCTCAAAGGCGATATGGAAGAGTTCACCTGTGATGCCTTAATTATTGCCACCGGTGCTACGGCTCAATACCTCGGTCTGGAGTCTGAAGCCAAATTCATGGGCCAAGGTGTTAGTGCCTGTGCCACCTGTGATGGTTTCTTCTACAAAAACCAGAACGTGATGGTAGTCGGTGGTGGTAATACCGCAGTTGAAGAAGCGCTGTATCTTTCCAATATCGCCTCTCACGTGACCCTGGTGCACCGCCGTGACAGCCTGCGTTCAGAGAAAATTCTGCAAGATCATATTTTTGCCAAAGAAAAAGAAGGCAAAATCAGCATTCTCTGGAACAACCAGGTTGATGAAGTCCTGGGTGATGCGCAATCTGGTGTGACTGCCGTACGTTTGAAATCTACTGTCGATGGTTCAACCCAGAATGTAGATGTATCTGGTATGTTCGTGGCGATTGGTCACAAGCCAAATACGGGCATGTTCGAAGGCCAGTTAAACCTGCGTGATGGTTATATTCAGGTTCAAAGTGGTACTGCCGGTAACGCAACCCAAACCTCTGTACCGGGCGTATTCGCAGCCGGTGACGTGGCAGACAGCGTCTATCGTCAAGCGATTACATCCGCCGGTTCAGGCTGTATGGCAGCCCTAGATGCTGAAAAATATCTGGATGCCCTAGGTGAATAATTTTGCCTAAAGCACGAGCCGCCCAATCCGGGCGGCTTTTTTATGTATGATAGAGATCTGTTTCGATTCAGAGTAGCTGTATGACCGCACTTGCACCCTCACAATTTATTTTCCCCCATCCTGATGAAGCTGATCCACAGGGTGAAGGACTGATTTGTATTGGTGCAGACCTGTCCCCCTCAACCCTGTTTGAAGCTTATACCCACGGCCTGTTTCCGTGGTTTTCCGACGGTGATCCGATTTGCTGGTGGAGTCCCGAACCGCGCTGCATTATCCGCCCTCAGGATTATCATCCAAGCAAATCACTGCTGCGCAACATGAAAAAAGGTGATTACCGGATTAGCATCAATCAGGCCTTTGAACGGGTGATTCGCTGTTGTTCGCTGCCACGCGCCTACGCCAATGACACCTGGATTTCCGAAGACATCATTCAGGGCTATATTGACCTGTTTGAGGCCGGTTATGGCTATAGTGTCGAAGTCTGGGAGCAGGATGCGCTGGTCGGTGGTTTGTATGGCGTCACCATTGGCCGCGGCTGCTTTGGCGAGTCAATGTTTAGCCAGCGCACAGATGTCTCTAAAATGGCGTTTTATACCTTAATGCTGATTGGCCGCGACAACGCCCTGCCCTGGATTGACTGCCAGCTGGTCAATGACCATCTATTAAGTCTGGGCGCCTGTACAATAACTCGCCAAGCATACTTAAAATCGTTACAAGATGTTGTAAAACAGCCGGCGATAGATTGGAAAAAATACCAGGAGGGTGTATTTTCAAGTAAAACAATAGCGCAAAACGACTCACTGGATGAATAAATAAAGAGGGATTGCCATGAATTCATATCAACCGAAATCCCTGCTCAACGAATTACAATATTATATTACGCCGCCGCATAACTGCAGTTATCTGGATGATAAATCTGCTCGCATGGTGTTTTTAGATCCGGCGCACCGGATTGATGTGGTGACCCTGTCTGAACTGTCACGCATGGGCTTTCGTCGTAGCGGTGACTTTGTCTATCGGCCGGAATGCCATTTATGCCGTCAATGTCTGTCTTCGCGCGTGCCGGTACACGAATTTCAAATGAACAGCACCCAGAAAAAAGCCTGGAAACGCAATCAGGACCTGCACGTCACCATCCGCTCTACCCAAGAAGCCAATGAACAGCATTATGCGCTGTATGAGCGTTATATTAATGAACGCCATGCCGATGGCGATATGTATCCGCCAAGTCAGGATCAGTTTGAAAAATTTCTGGTGCACAGCTGCACCGACAGTTTCTTTTTAGAGCTTTGGCACCAAGACCGGCTAATTGCGGTCTCGACCTGCGACCTGCTCGATGATGGCCTGTCTGCGGTGTATACCTTCTTTGATCCGGATGAAAACCGCCGCTCCTTGGGCGTATTTGCGATCTTAAAGCAGATTGAACACACCCAGAAACTCGGACTGCCTTATGTTTATTTAGGCTATTGGGTGCCGCATTCCAATAAAATGAATTATAAATCGCAGTATGTACCGCTAGAATTACTGATTGATGGCCAATGGCGCCGGCTTAACCGCAGCTTAAGCAGCGAAGAAATCCGGCAATTGGGAAACTCTCTCATGACCACCCTGCCCAGTGGTTGGAATAATTCGATTATCAAATAAAACCCAATAATTTTAAAAATTAAGGTGATGAGAAGAGCGCGGCAAAATCATCACTACAGGCTTTAACCATAATAACCGCATGTTCACGTGTGCCATCCGGATTTGGATAATAATTTTTGCGCACATCAATCTGATGAAAGCCAGCTTTTTCATACAGACGGATAGCCGCGGTATTGCTTTCACGCACTTCCAGAAAAATTTGTACCGGCTGATTCGGCAACTGCGCAATCGAATGCTCCAGCAGCTGATAACCCAGCCCCTTCCCCTGCAGGTCAGGCACAACCGCCATCAGCAACAGGTTAGCTTCATCCAGCACCGGTTGCAAAATACAGAACCCGACCAGCTGGCCTTGCTGCTCGATTACAGTACATTGATAACTGTCTACCGCTTCAGCAAACTGTTTCAAGCTCCAGGGATGGCTTTGTACCTGTTGCTCAATGTTAAATACACTATGAATATCAGCGTGTTGCATTAAACGAATCATCTTCGTTCATCATCGGTCAAAACAAAGTTCGCATTATAAGAGCTCTGGATAAAAAATCGAGCAAAAAAAAGGGCAATTTTCATTGCCCCAAGAGTCAACACCGTTAGAAGCCCAATTTGGCTTTCCATGTGTCCAGCAGACTGAAGGTATCTAAATCGTTCGGATGAAAGCCCGGGCGGAAATATGCCAGCATCTCACGGCCCATACCGGTAATAATGCCCTTAGACGGACTATAGGCATAGGTATAAATGGCCTTGAATGCTTCCAGATTCAGCTGTTTGTCTTCTTTTAACAGACGGAACAGGAAATAGTTTTGCACTACAAATAAGGTCAGCATCGCGGCAACCAGTGAGCTGGTGCGCAGTAAATAGGCTTTGGTGCCCTGACCGAATACACCCTCAAACACATCATAGGCCACGGCTTTATGCTCGTTTTCTTCAATCGCATGCCACAGCCACATGGTTTTCATGGTGTCATCGCTCATCAGTTCCTGAATATGCGAATTACGTAGCAACTGGGTGGCAATGGTCGCGGTAAAATGTTCCAGTGCGGTGGTTGCAGTCAAATCAACCATTTCCTGGGTAATGCCAAAGGGTTTACCAACACCGGCAAATACCTTACGCGCGCCTTGAATCACTTTATCGGTATAACGATCTAAACGTTCTACATCATGGCCATATTTTTGTGCCGAGGCATTAAAGCCAACATGCTCCTGGGTATGCATGGCTTCCTGGCCAATAAAGGCTGAAATTTCTTTTTGCAGCTCCTGATTATCTTTAATTGCCGGGTGGTAACGCACTGCACGTACACTATCAATAAAGAATTTTTCACCGGCTGGAAACAGGGCGGATAAAGCGGTCATAAAATGTGTCAGGCCTGCCGAATCTCGCATCCAGTATTCTGGAACCTGATCAAACTCAAACGCCATACGACGTACCGGGAAACTGGCACCTGCGCGGTTGGTAATATTTACTTTAGCATTCATGACCTCAACTCCTTTCAAGTGAAGCGTCTCACCTGAAACTTTTATTTATTTTCTTCAGCTTTATCTTACGTGGTTCTGATATGGAGATAAGTGCAGTTAAGGTCAGGCGAATATCAGTTTAGGACAGCTTGCAGTTAAATTGTCAGACAATTTAATCTGCAAAGATAAAAAAAGCGTCCCTTTGGGACGCTTTTTTCACACTATAGAAGTGATTATGCAGTTACTTTAGAAACTACACCAGCACCTACAGTACGACCACCTTCACGGATCGCGAAGCGTAAGCCAGCGTCCATTGCGATTGGGTGGATTAATTCTACTGACATTTCAACGTTGTCACCTGGCATAACCATTTCAACGCCTTCTTTCAGCTGGATCGCACCAGTTACGTCCGTAGTACGGAAGTAGAACTGTGGACGGTAACCATTTAAGAATGGAGTGTGACGGCCACCTTCGTCTTTAGAAAGTACGTATACTTCTGCGTCGAATTTAGTGTGCGGCTTGATTGAACCTGGTTTAGCAAGTACTTGACCACGTTGAACTTCTTCACGCTTAGTACCACGTAGAAGAACACCACAGTTCTCGCCAGCACGACCTTCGTCAAGAAGCTTACGGAACATTTCAACGCCAGTAACCGTTGTTTTCGCTGTATCTTTGATACCAACGATTTCAACTTCTTCACCAACTCTAACGATACCAGTTTCAACACGGCCAGTTACAACTGTACCACGACCAGAAATTGAGAATACGTCTTCGATTGGCATTAAGAATGCTTGGTCGATTGCACGTACTGGCTCTGGAATGTAAGTGTCAAGCGCTTCAACAAGAGCTACAACAGCGTCTTCGCCATATTGACCTGATTCACCGTTAAGTGCTGCAAGAGCAGAACCACGGATTACTGGAGTGTCGTCGCCTGGGAAGTCGTAAGTAGAAAGAAGTTCACGAACTTCCATTTCAACTAATTCGATTAACTCTTCGTCATCTACGATATCGCATTTGTTTAAGAATACAACGATATAAGGTACACCTACCTGACGAGAAAGAAGGATGTGTTCACGAGTTTGTGGCATTGGACCATCAGTCGCTGAACAAACAAGAATCGCACCATCCATCTGAGCAGCACCAGTGATCATGTTTTTAACATAGTCGGCGTGGCCTGGGCAGTCTACGTGCGCGTAGTGACGAGTTGGAGAATCGTATTCTACGTGAGAAGTATTAATTGTAATACCACGTGCTTTTTCTTCTGGTGCAGAGTCGATAGCAGCGTAATCTTTCGCTTCACCACCAAACTTACGTGCACATACTGTAGCAATCGCAGCTGTTAAAGTTGTTTTACCATGGTCAACGTGACCGATTGTGCCCACGTTAACGTGTGGCTTATTACGTTCGAACTTAGCCTTAGCCATGAGATCTTCCTTTTTAAAACAACTCATGGAGGATCACTCCATGAGCATTAGGTTTTTTAACTATGAATTAGTTTGCGCTTATAGTAATCGAAAGATTACTCGTCGTCACCTTTTTTACCACCAGACTGGAATTTAGCAATGATGCCTTCCGCCACGTTACGTGGAGTTTCAGCATATTTAGCAAATTCCATAGAGTAAGTCGCACGACCTTGAGACATAGAACGCATGTGTGTTGCGTAACCGAACATCTCAGCCAGTGGAACTTCTGCACGAATTGCTTTAGTACCACCAGGTAAGTCGTCCATACCTTGAACCATACCACGACGACGGTTTAAGTCACCCATGATATCGCCCATGTAGTCTTCTGGAGTTTCTACTTCAACTTTCATGATTGGCTCAAGAAGAACAGGATCTGCTTTCATGAAACCGTCACGGAATGCGTAAGAACCCGCCATTTTGAACGATAATTCGTCAGAGTCGACATCGTGGTAAGAACCGTCGAATAATGTCGCTTTAATGCCTACAACTGGGTAACCAGCCAAGACACCATTCTTCATACGTTCTTGAATACCTTTGTCTACAGCACCGAAGAATTCTTTAGGTACTACACCACCTACAACTTCTTCAGCGAACTCGTAGTCTTTACCAGCTTCAGGATCAAGCGGCTCTAAACGTACGAATACGTGACCGAATTTACCTTTACCACCAGTTTGACGAACGAACTTACCTTCTTGTTCGATAGACTTTTTGATCGTTTCACGGTAAGCAACCATTGGTTTACCAATGTTCGCTTCAACGTTGAATTCACGCTTCATACGGTCAACGATGATGTCAAGGTGAAGCTCACCCATACCCGCAATAATCGTTTGGCCAGATTCTTCGTCTGTACGTACGCGGAATGAAGGGTCTTCTTTCGCCAAGCGACCTAAAGCTACTGACATTTTTTCTTGGTCAGCTTTAGTCTTAGGTTCAACAGCCAATGCAATTACTGGCTCTGGGAATTCCATACGCTCTAGTGTAATCACTGCGTTTTCGTCACACAATGTATCACCAGTCGTTGTATCTTTAAGACCTACACACGCTGCGATATCACCCGCACGAATTTCTTCGATGTCGTGACGGTCGTTTGCGTGCATCTGTACGATACGGCCAATACGTTCACGTTTCATTTTCACTGGGTTGTAAACAGGGCTACCTGCTTTCAGAACACCTGAGTAAACACGTACGAACGTTAAGTTACCTACGAATTTGTCGTTCATGATTTTGAACGCAAGCGCAGAGAACGGAGCATCGTCAGACGCTTCACGAGAACCTTCGGTTTCGTCTTTGTCGTCTAGGATACCTTTGATCGCTTCTACGTCTGTAGGCGCTGGAAGGAATTCAATCACTGCGTCCAACATACGTTGAACACCTTTGTTTTTGAATGCAGAACCACACATTGCAGGTTGAATTTCACCCGCTAATGTACGTTGACGAAGACCAGCTACGATTTCTTCTTTAGAAAGGTCGCCTTCTTCCAGGTATTTGTCCATGAGTTCTTCTGATGCTTCAGCAGCAGCTTCAACCATGTTTGTACGCCATTCTTCAGCTGTATCTTGCAGATCAGCAGGAATGTCGCCGTATTCAAACTTCATACCTTGAGAAGCTTCATCCCAGATGATTGACTTCATTTCGATTAAGTCAACAACACCTGTGAATGTGTCTTCTGCGCCCACTGGAACAACGATAGGCACTGGGTTAGCACCCAAACGTGTCTTCATTTGTTCAACTACGCGGAAGAAGTTTGCACCAGTACGGTCCATTTTGTTAACGAACGCTAAACGAGGTACTTTATATTTGTTTGCTTGACGCCATACAGTTTCAGACTGAGGTTGTACACCACCTACAGCACAGTAAACCATACACGCACCGTCAAGAACACGCATAGAACGCTCAACTTCGATTGTGAAGTCAACGTGTCCCGGGGTGTCAATTACGTTAATACGGTGTTGGTCGAACTGGTTAGCCATACCTTTCCAGAAGCATGTTACAGCTGCTGAAGTAATGGTAATACCACGTTCCTGCTCTTGTTCCATCCAGTCAGTTGTTGCTGAACCTTCGTGAGTTTCACCTAGTTTGTGGCTCTCACCTGTGTAGAACAAAATACGTTCAGAAGTGGTTGTTTTACCTGCGTCAATGTGCGCAGAGATACCAATGTTACGGTAACGAGAAATTGGGGTTTGACGTGCCATGATTTCTAGCATTCCTAAATTTTGTTGTTTAAAACAGGACGCTTTAAGCTGCATAGCAACTTAAAGCGCTTTGATGACAAACTAGTGACAACTAAATTCATCACCCTCCTGATTAGGTCCTGTTTTATCCGCTTAGAAACGGTAGTGAGAGAAGGCTTTGTTGGCTTCAGCCATACGGTGCACATCTTCACGTTTTTTAACCGCTGCGCCTTTACCTTCAGCTGCATCAAGCAACTCACCAGCAAGACGTAAAGCCATAGTTTTTTCAGAACGCTTAGCAGCAGCATCTACTAACCAACGCATCGCTAGAGCAGTACGACGGGATGGGCGTACTTCCATAGGAACTTGATAAGTAGCACCACCAACACGGCGTGCTTTTACTTCAACCATAGGACGAACTTTTTCAAGCGTAGCTTCAAAAAATTCAACTGGGTCTACTTTGTTTTTTTCTTGAACGCGGTCTAAAGCACCGTAAACGATACTTTCAGCAATAGATTTTTTACCATCTTGCATTACGTGGTTCATGAATTTAGCGATTGTTTGGCTGCTGAACTTAGGATCCGGAAGGATTTCACGAGCAGCGACTACGCGACGTCTTGGCATTTTAAAACTACCTATAAATATGACACTTCAGGTTAATCCAGCAGTAGCATAAAGTGTCGTATGCATTCGCTGGCCTTACTATACGTCGCTTGAATATTCACAAAATAAATGCAGAAATCAGACAAGCGAGACGATAAAGGATTGCAGTTCTAACGAACTAAGAGCTTAATCTCGAAAGATTATTTCTTAGGACGTTTAGTACCGTATTTAGAACGTGACTGGTTACGATCTTTCACGCCAGCACAGTCTAAAGAACCACGAACGGTATGGTAACGTACACCTGGTAAGTCTTTAACACGACCACCACGGATCAGAACAACACTGTGCTCTTGCAGGTTATGGCCTTCACCACCGATATAGCTAGAAACTTCGAAACCTGAAGTTAAGCGAACACGGCAAACTTTACGCATTGCTGAGTTAGGTTTTTTAGGTGTAGTTGTGTAAACACGTGTACAAACACCACGACGTTGTGGACAAGCCTTCAACGCAGGAACTTTAGATTTTTCAACTAAAGTCGTACGACCCTTACGGATCAACTGATTTGTTGTTGCCATGTGGCAATTCTCCCGTTAATAAAAAGCCCCAAAAACATACTACTTTTTGAGGGCATGCAATTGTAAGTCAAGATACTAAAATGGTCAATATTCGACAGACCGGCAAATATTGACCATTCCCGCATTAAAGGCTAATTTTACTGCTTTTTAAGGTATTAGCACCTTATTGCGCTTTTTGCTTTTTTGTAACCTTCTTCGCTACCGGTTTCTCAGCGTCTGCTTTTTGCGGTTCAGCCTCCGTTTCAGGTGGCTCTTCCACTGCCGGTGGCGTGTCGTCAAACTCGTCATCATCTTCAGGTTCCGGCTCAATCGATTCCGGTGGAATTGCCGGTTTTTGTGGCTCGACTGCAGCATTCGGTTCAACCATTTTATCGGCCAGCTGCTCTAGGCCCTGCTGGATATCCTGATCGACCTGTTCCGGCTCCGGTTTTTCCTCTGCCGATTTTTTCTGGATTTTCACCTTGGAGATGGTGCTGTTTTGCTGCAGCTCAATATCCTGATCCAGCTTCAGCTCATCGACGGCCGGTGTAGCCGCAGCTGGCTGTTCCAGTAATTTTGGTGCGGCCTGTGCCAGTAAGGCTGCGGCTTTTTCATAGGCATCGACCGGGGACAGCTGACTGCCTTTATGCTGAATGAGATATTCACGGGCATGCGAGAACACTTCCTGCGCTTTCTGGTGCACATGTTCGACCAGCTTCCAGCTATAGGCGGCACTGACCGAGGCTGTCGCCACCGGGGTTAATTTGCTTAACAGCGAGAACTTCGGCATTGAGTTCATCCATTGCCATTTCATTTCGCCCTGCTCATTGACCAGATATTTGCGTAGCGCTTCCATATCATTACTGGAACCGACCAGCTGCTGTAACTGATGCACATCATGGGTTTGCAGCATGTTCAGCACGCTTTTAATACCCAGCAAGACCGCCTGCTTTTCGGCAATCAGGCCCAGATCAACCTGTTTGAAAATATATTGCACAATGGCCTGGCCTTCTTCTTTATTCAGCTCAAAGCCATACGAACGCCCAACCTGATAGATGGTACGTAACGACATGATCATCGAAACCGGCACATCTACCGCGGTTCCAATCACGCCGGTAGCCCCGGTGATCGCGCCCTGAATCGAGGCCAGCCATTTATTCTGCTCTGCCAGCGCCTGGCTGATGCGCTTGGAACGGTTCACATCCTGGGTCAGTTCCTCTAAGTCACGTACTCCGGCTTCATCTAAAACTGCATCGACCGAACTGATATTGGAGGTAAAGGTATTTAGCTGGTGAAAGAAGTAATCCGACACCTTATCGGAAAACTCAGGCGCCACAAAATGGGCAAGATTATTGACCTTATTATAATGACGACCTAGCAATTGACGTGAGACCTGCGGCAAATGTGCCTTCAGTACCTGCTGCGGATTGTCATAACGCGATGAATGGCGGCCGAATACCGGGCTGGCACTGCCTTCCACCACCCGCCCCTGACTGCTACCCGCCTCTTCTTTACTGGTCGAACCGGGCGCCACATGCTGAACCAGGTCAATGCCGGTATGACTGAGCTTTTTAGCCACTCCAAACGCACTCGAGAGGAATCCGCCTGATTGCTTATTATTAGAATCTGTCATTCTTGCTCCTCATTTTCTTTCTTAAGATTTATTGCTAAATACTAGGTATAGTCTGCGTTTATCTCAACCTTATTGTGTTTCTTTTGGTTATGTTCACGTAGTCTGCTCCCCAAATCTGGTCATTCCCAAAGAGGCATAGGATTTGCCATAAGAATTCAAAATTCTTTCTGTTATTATGAATCCAATTGAAAAACTTGGGAAATGCACTGGACACCGGCATTTGCGCCGACAGTCTCCAGGGTTGGACCCGATAATATCACCATAAGGGAACTGTAGATGAAACGTGTTGTAATCACTGGCATGGGCATTAATTCGTGCATTGGTAATACATTAGAAGATGTAACCCACTCTTTGCAAAATGGTATTTCAGGCACACGTTTTAACCAGACTTATGCTGAACTGAATTTTAAGAGCCATGTCAGTGCAGCTGCAGAACAGAATTTTGACAATATCGACCGTCGTTTAAAACGCTTCATGGGCGTGTGTGCAATGTATGCCTATAACGCAGCGGCAGCAGCCATTGAACATGCCGGCCTGAAAGTTGAAGATTTAGCTGGTAACCCGCGTTACGGTATTGCCGGTGGTTCAGGCGGCAACTCGACTGCATCTGTGGTTGAAATGGTGGAATTACTGGAAGAAAAAGGCGCGCGTAAAATTGGCCCATTCTTTGTACCACGTAACATGTCAAACACCATTACGGCCAACCTGGGCGTTGCCTTTAAACTGCAAGGCGTTGCGCACTCGATTACCAGCGCATGTGCAACTTCTGCCGATGCGATTGGTTATGCCTACAACCTGATTCAACTGGGTAAACAGGATCTTATGCTGGCTGGCGGTGGTGAAGAAGATCACTGGTCACAAAGCCTGCTGTTTGATGCGATGGGTGCGCTGTGTGCCAAATACAATGACACCCCAGAAACTGCTTCTCGTCCATATTCAGCAGACCGTGATGGTTTCGTGATTGCCGGCGGCGGTGGCTTCCTGGTACTGGAATCGCTGGAACATGCACAAGCACGTGGTGCCAACATTCTGGCAGAAGTGGTCGCGTATGCAGCCAACTCGGATGGTGCTGACATGGTTGCGCCAAGCGGTGAAGGTGCAACACGCTGTATCCTGATGGCGCTGGATGAAGCCAAACAGCATGGTGTTGAATCGATTGACTATGTGAACACACACGGTACATCTACCCCTGCAGGTGACGTGACTGAACTGAAAGCCATGGAACGTGCCTTTGGTGAAGGCCAGGTACCAGCCCTGAGCTCGACCAAATCTATGACCGGTCACAGCCTGGGTGCTGCCGGTGTACAGGAAGCGATCTACTCTGTCCTGATGATGCAAAACGACTTTATTGCGCCAAACATCAACGTGACCGAGCTGGATGAAGGCGCGAAAGGCTTTGATATCGTACTTGAAAAACGTGACGCAAAATTGAATACTGTGATGAGTAACAGTTTTGGTTTTGGCGGCGTAAACGCTTGTCTGATTTTCAAGAAATGGGATGCATAATCCCTAAATAGGATTTTCGATGGATGCACCTTCTGATGCTTTTTTATGGGTAAAAGCATTACATATTATTGCCGTGGTGTGCTGGTTCGCTGCACTGTTCTATCTGCCACGGTTATATGTTTACCATGCCATGAGTGAAGATGCGGTCAGTCATCAGCGTTTTGAAGTCATGGAACGCAAGTTGTACCGCGGAATTATGTGGCCTTCCATGATTGCCACCCTAATTACCGCCCACTTTCTGGTAGATTGGGGTGATGCCACCCGGAACTACCACGATGCCTTGTGGTTTTACCTGAAAGTGGCACTGGTCGGATTATTGGTGATTTACCATCTGGTTTGCGGTTATTACCGTCTGAAACTGATTGGCAATGCCCATTACAAGTCACACAAGTTCTGGCGCTTTTTCAATGAAATGCCGACAGTGCTGTTATTTGCAATTGTGATTCTGGTGGTGGTGAAACCTGTGTTCTAGCTCCATCGAAGAACAGATAAAAAAAGCCTCGTTTGATACGAGGCTTTTTTGTGGGCTAGCGAAGGGTTTCTGACTTGGCATATTGCTCGGTCTGGGCATATTGCTGGTATTTACGCAGCCGCGGTTTATATAGACCATAGTAAGTCACGGTTAAAATCACCAGCCACAACGGACTGACCAGCAGTGCTTTCAGCGTATCCGGCTCCAGACTGAGAATCACCAGTGCAAACAGCAGGAAGGCCAACACCACATAGCTCATCAGCACCCCGCCCGGCATTTTAAAGCGTGAAGCAGCATGTAACTGCGGCTGCAGTTTACGATAGCGCAGGTAACACACCATAATAATGCCCCAGATGCTAATAAACAGAATCACGCACAGCGAGCTGGCCAAGGTAAAGGCTTCAACGGTATTCGGCACAAAATACTGCAAGGCTGCACCGGCCATAATAAACAGACAGGAGAACAGCAGACCTTTGGCCGGTACTGCCTGTTTTGACAAGGTCGCCAACGCCTGTGGCGCCTGCCGGCCACGCGCTAGGCCAAACAGCATGCGGCTGGTCGAAAACACACCGCTGTTCATGGAAGACATCACCGAAGATAACACCACCAGATTCATAATAATCGCAGAGGTGGGAATACCGGCATGTAAAAACAACGACACAAACGGACTACGGTCTGCCGGAATCTGGTTCCACGGCGTCACCGACATCACCACAAATAAAGACAGCACATAAAACAGGATAATCCGGGTCGGAATTGCATTGACTGCTTTGGGTAAATTCTTTTCCGGATCTTTGGTTTCAGCCGCCATGGTGCCCAGCAGCTCCACCCCGACAAAGGCAAACAGCGCAATCTGGAAACCGGCCAGAAAACCGTTACCGCCTTGTGGAAACATACCACCATGTGACCAGACATGCTGAAAACTGGCAGTGGTGCCATCTGGCGCGGCAAACTGGTTAAAGACCATATAGCCACCAATACCAATCAGGCCTAAGATGGCCAGAATCTTGATCAGGGCAAACCAGAACTCGATTTCACCAAACAGCTTGACCGTCAGTAAATTCAGTCCCAGTACAAACAGCACACAACCAACACTGATCAGCGCCTGCCCCATGGGAGTAAACGTGGTATCTGGTGGCAGCCAGAAACCGAGATAATTGATGATGGCTGCCAGATCGGCAATTCCGACCAGAATCCAGCCCAGCCAGTAGGACCAGCCAATATAGTAGCCCGCACCCGGCCCGATCAGCTCATGCGCCATATCAATAAAGGATTTATAGTGCAGATTGGACAGCAGGATTTCACCCAATGCGCGCATCAGGAAGAAAAACATCAGGCCAATAATCATATAAATAAACAGGATGGACGGGCCAGCCAAGGCAATGGTTTTGCCGGAGCCCATAAACAGTCCGGTGCCAATAGCGCCGCCAATGGCAATTAACTGCAGATGCCGGTTGGAGAGTTTGCGTTGTAATTCATGTGGCGACGAATGAACGTCATCGTGACGAGAGGAAGTCATGTTCAATATCCTTATTGTGCCCTGACCCTGCCATCAGCGCAGGCTGTGCATACGTCATCCTGCAATGATGGTCCTGTACATCCCAACAAATCCTATCTTGGGCTGTACGCAGCGTCAGTGGCTGGGAGAGAAAACCAAACCAGACGGCTTATTTCTGTGCAGCGGTCACTGCAATTTCAATCAGCCAGTCCGGGTTGACCAGTTCCGCCTGAATGGTGGCGCGTGCCGGTGTGGCATGGCCCTGCAACCATTCAATCCAGAGCGCATTCACGGTCTGGAAATCGGACAGATTCTTTAAAAAGAGTTGCGCAGATAAAATCCGGCTTTTATCGCTATTGGTTTCGGCCAGCAGCGTATCAATGGTCTGCAGCACTTCTTGCGTTTGCGCAGTGATGTCCTGCCCGGCAGTGGTTTTCGGAATCTGACCCGACAGATAGACCACCTGATTAAATACCGTTGCCGCACTCATCACTTCAGTGCTGTGAATACGTTGAATATCTTGAAAACTCATGTTGTGATCCTGTTGAATAAAATTTTATGCCTGCACCACAAACGGCACCCGGGCGGTGATGGCGCACATCAGCTCATAGCCAACGGTACCGGCTGCCTGACTGACCTCATCGACCGGCAAGATGGCACCACTGCTGGAATAGCCCCACAGCACCACTTCAGCGCCAATATCGGCGTCAGGAAGATGGCTGAGATCGACCGCCAGCATATCCATACTGACCCGACCCAGCGTCTGGCTGCGCTGCGAATTGACCAGTACCGGTGTACCGCTTGGAGAAATTCGCTGATAGCCATCGGCATAGCCACAGGCCACTACGCCAATCCGCATGGCTTGTTCAGCAACAAAGCTGGAGCCATAGCCAATACTTTCTCCAGCCTTCAGCTGCTGGACAGCAATAATTTCACTGCGCAGGCTCATGCTCGGTTTCAGGTTCCAGTCCTGAATTGTGTGCTGTGGAAAATCGGGGGAACTGCCGTACAGCATGATGCCGCTACGCATCACATCGCTGTGCAGGGCCGGCGCATGACGTAGCAGCGCCGCGCTATTACAGAGTGAACGCTGGCCAGGCAGGCCGGCAATGGTCTGTTCAAAACACTGCTGCTGATAGTCGATGCCCGGCGCACCAAAACGTTCGCCATCGGCATCGGAGAAATGCATCATGTGGGTAATAGAGCTTACAATTTCCAGTGCCTGTAACTGGGCAAAGGCGCCCCGGTAAGCGGCGGGTGCAAAACCCAGACGGTTCATGCCACTGTTCATTTTCAGATAGACATGAAAACGTGCTTCCGGATGCTGGCGCTGGAACTGCTGTAACCAGTCAATTTGATGGGCACTGTGAATGCTAAAACTTAAGTGATGTTGCTGACAGACTGATAAATCTTCCAGACAGAAAATGCCTTCCAGCAACAGAATATCACCCTGCCAGCCCAGCTGGCGTAATCTCAATGCCTCGGCCAGATCTAGCAAAGCAAAACCATCGGCGGACTGAAAAGCCGGATAGACCCGCTCGATGCCATGACCATAGGCATTGGCCTTGACCACGGCATAAACTTGGCTATCCCCGGCATACTGCCGGGCAATCTGCAGGTTATGGCGCAGTGCATCGAGATGCACCACTGCCTGAATTGGTCTAGACATCGTTCTTCCTTGAATCAATACCTTAAGCGGCGTAACGCTGTAACGACAAGCCTTCAGTGCTAATTTCCGGTTGCTGCTGCATCACCAGATCACTGATTAACTTGCCCGAGCCACAGGCCATGGTCCAGCCTAAAGTCCCGTGGCCGGTATTCAGGAACAGGTTTTTATAGCGGGTGCCGCCAATAATCGGGGTGCTGTCTGGCGTCATTGGACGTAAACCGGTCCAGAAGCTGGCCTGCGGTAAATCACCACCCGGGAATAAATCTTTGGTGACCATTTCCAGCGTGGCACGACGATCCTGATTCAGACCGAGGTTAAAGCCGCTTAATTCAGCCATACCACCGACACGAATCCGCTGGTCAAAACGGGTAATCGCAATCTTGTAAGTTTCATCCAGAACTGTTGATTGTGGCGCCATGGCCGGATCGACAATTGGCACAGTCAGCGAATAACCTTTCACCGGATAGACCGGCAGGTCCAGATGCAGCGGTTTCAGGAATTCACGTGAATAACTGCCAAAGGCCAGCACATAACGGTCTGCGGTCAGCACTTTGCCATTGACCAGCACGCCTTTAATCTCGTCGCCTTCAACCAGCAGTTTTTCTACATTCTGGTTAAACTGGAAATCGACACCCATCTCCTGTGCCAGTTTGGCCAGCGCATTGGTAAACAGATAGCAATCACCGGTTTCATCATTAGGCAAGTGCAAGCCACCAACCAGTTTATCTTTGGCCGCAGCCAAAGCCGGTTCAACCCGGGCCAGACCATCACGGTCTAACAGCTCATATTCCACACCGCTTTCTTTTAATACTTCAATGTCACGCTGTACGGCATCGAGCTGGGCATCTTTACGGAACAGCTGCAGCGTGCCTTTAGAGCGGTTTTCATAGCTGATTCCGGTGTCTTGGCGTAACTGTCTCAGGCAATCGCGGCTATATTCGGCTACCCGCACCATCCGCTCTTTATTAATAGCATAGTGCTGCGCATTACAGTTTTTCAGCATTTGCGCCATCCACTGTAACTGCCACATACTGCCATCCAAATTCACGGCCAAAGGTGCATGATGCTGGAACATCCACTTCACGGCTTTAAATGGAATCCCCGGCGCTGCCCACGGCGTTGAATAGCCCGGTGAAACCTGTCCGGCATTCCCGAAGCTGGTTTCTTCCGCCGGCCCGGTTTGACGATCCAGCACCGTCACACTTGCACCCTGCTGCGCCAGATAATATGCGCTGGTCACCCCAATGACACCGCTTCCCAACACAATTACACGCATAGACTTGACCTCAAATACATTCCAGTTTATTTAACTAGTATATTTTCGGATCAATAGTGAATTTTGCTATTTTTAGTGGGTATTTTCAGATAATCCGCCCATTTTTTCAGGATATTTTTTGGAATAAAGGAATTTTTAGATGCGTAAATTAGACCGGATTGATCGCATGATTTTGGACATCCTGCAAAACAATGGCCGGATTGCGATTAGTGAGCTGGCGGCCAAGGTCAATTTATCCACCACGCCCTGCTCGGAACGGGTTAAACGGCTGGAACGCGATGGCATTATTATGGGCTATTATGCCCGCCTGAATCCTGAACTGGTGGACAAGAAACTGCTGGTATTTCTGGAGATTAAACTGTCGGCCAAATCGGGCGATGTGTTTGATCAGGTGGCGCGAGATCTGGTGGATATTCCGGAAGTGCTCGAGTGTCATCTGATTTCCGGCGAGTTTGATTATCTGGTTAAAGCACGGCTCAAAGAAATGAGCGCCTACCGGCGTTTACTTGGCGATTTACTGAAAAAATTGCCGGCCTCAGCCTCTTCACACAGTTATGTGGTAATGGAAGAAGTTAAAGAAAGTCTGTATTTAAATATTGAAGGCTGATGTTTCAGAGAGTCGATAGATCCGTCGATGTGATTAGGCGCATGGAAAATCCAGCCACCGGCTGATGAATACAGCATCAGCCGAATGGATTTTTTATATTAAGCCTGACAGGATGCCAATGCACTATTTAAGTCAGCCACCACATTCGGCAACTGGGAAAACTGCTGAATACGGGCTTTTGGTGCAGCATGATCCAGCTCTTGCAGCGTGCCATAACCATATTCGACCGCGACCGCTTCAATCCCGTTATGTCGCGCCCCCAGCACATCATATTCCCGGTCGCCGACCATAAGACATTGGCTGGCCTGCAGCTGTTCCTGCTCCAGAATATAGGCAATTAATTCATCTTTATGGGTCCGATCACCATTCAGCTCGCTGCCATAAATACCGGTAAAATACTGTTCCAGCTCAAAATGCTCCAGAATCTGCCGTGCATAAATGGTCGGCTTGGCCGTGGCTAAAAACAGCTGATAGCCCTGGAGTTTCAAGGTTTGCAAGGTTTCCGCCACAGTCGGATAAACCTTATTTTCATATAAACCGGTCACGGCAAAACGCTCGCGATAACCCATCAGTGCCTGTTCCGCCAGCACATCATTCGGTTCGACCTGTAAAATTTTTGCCAGTGAAGCTTTCAGTGGCGGACCAATAATCCAGTCAATATTTTCAGATTCTGGTAGTGGATGACCAATTTTTGCCAGTCCATAACGCGCCGAGGTGGTAATACCCACTTTTGGATCGGTCAGGGTGCCATCCAAATCAATCAGCAGATGTTTAATCATGAATTTTTCTCCCCCTTCGACCGTGAAATACACTCGAGACTTGATTCAAAGTTGCCTATACTAACGTAAATTCATGATTGAAGGATATGGATGTGCGTCCAACGGTACTTTGCTTTTCTGGTTTAGATCCCTCTGGGGGCGCGGGCTTACAGGCTGATATTGAAGCGATTGGTCAAAGTGGCGCACATGCGGCCATTGCCTGTACCGCCCTCACGGTGCAAAACTCGCAGCAGGTGTTTGGCTTTGAAGCCACTTCCAAAGCATTGCTACTGGCCCAGGCCAATGCCGTGGTGAACGATCTGCCAATTCGCTGTGTTAAATCGGGAATGCTCGGCACCACCGACAATATTGCAGCGCTGGCAGATTTCTTGAGAGAACATCCGGACTATTACTATGTGCTGGACCCGGTTCTGGTCGCCAACAGCGGTGGCTCTCTGGGTGATCAGGCGACTTTGGTCAAGGCCTTTGTCGAGCTGATTCCACTGGCAACCTTACTGACCCCGAATACGGTAGAACTGCGTGCCCTGACCGGTGAAGATGATCTGGAACTGGCCACCCAGAAACTGTTTGCGATGGGTGCCAAGGCGGTTTTGGTTAAAGGCGGCCATGAAGATACCCCGGATCACATCCGCAATGCTTTATATATAGATGGTGAACTGATTTCAGAAACCCGTTGCCCGCGTTTAGAAGGCGAATACCACGGTTCGGGCTGCTCGCTGGCCAGCTTTATTGCCGGCCGTTTAGCACTAGGTGATGAACTGCAAGCCGCTGTGAATTATGCTGAAACCTGGCTGTTTGGGGTACTAAAACAGGCAGAAAGTCCGGTACCGAATGGTCAGAAGATTCCAAAACGCTTTTAATCCTTAATATAAAAAATACCTGCTATAAAAAATACCTGCCCCATGGCAGGTATTTTTTCGACCTGAATCTGAAGCCCTTTAATCCGGCATATCATCCAGCTGCTGCGGTTCGGCTCGCGGCTGGGTATTCATCCGGTGCCGGAACGAGGCGGAACGTTCATAAGCCTGTTTACGTACCCGCATAATTGAACCCAAAGGTTGATGCGCCTGCACGCCATGCCACGGGTTAAACGACAACACATCATCGGCATAAACCCGCCGCTCCGGACTATAGCTGTCCTGTTTGGGAAAATGCAAAGTGCCAATGGTCTGATGCGCAGATTCTTCTTCCGGCCATAATACCGAGGCATCTTCAATGGGCATCCGTTCCAGACTGGTACATAATTGCGCACGCAATACATAATCGGCGCTATGGTGCTTAAAGAAATCCCGGACCAGATCCCGGATGCTGGAGTCATGGCTAATCTGCATTGGAATATTGGTCAGCTGACGTACCGAGGTCGATTCCGGCGCCACACTGATTTTTGCCATATAGTCGCCATAACGCAGTGCAGCCATGGTGTGATAGGTTTCACCGAGAATATGGTTCTGACTGCGCGCCCAGCCTTTTAAAGTTACCGGTACTTCTAAACCGGCTTTATCCACCAGTGTATTTAAACTGCGCGCCATACTGCGCATGCCTTTTAACATCGGATCGGGCGCCTGTTCCGCGCGTGTCACCAGGGGCAGCATCTGCTGGTATTTACGCAGCGTGCCAAAGGCCAGCACCGGAATATTCACCATCAGAATATCCTGGTTTTTACCATCACTCGGATCATCGGCCAGTAAGCGTGCGCCCGGCACATTCAGGATTTTTAAGGCAAAGCCATGCGGTACTGGCACCTGGTCACTGCGTAAATCTCCCGGCGCAGCCGATAAACGCACCATCACATCATAATGTCCTGGCTCGGCAAAAATTCCCTGCGCCAAATGCGGCGGCAACACCGGCACGGTCAAAATACCTTTCAGAAATGCATGTGATTTGGCATGCGCATCGCGGACTGCATGGCGATGCTTGTCAAACACCTGTTGTCGGGCTTGGGCCATATGCTCGATAATATCTTCAATCAAGCGGCTTTCATTCGGCTGTTCCTGTTCAACCTGCGGGGTATACAGTAGATACGGCTCTGACATCGTGAACGCTCCTGTTCCGGCCTGAACATCTGGCAAAAATTGGCTAATATCCACCAATCTAGCAAGCTCAGAGCCAGAAAAATATAGTGCTTATTCAACAGTTCAGGAGAGTTTGGTAAGCGTAGACAACTCAGCTCAACACGACACTTAGGTTCAGTCTTGATGATGTCTGGATTTAAGCTGCGCCACATGCGCGCGCCGGGTTTGCCAGGACGGGTCCAGTACTTCTTTTTCCAGTCGTAATTGCAAACGTTTTAAGCGCATGGCGGAGATGACTTCGGTCTGGAACTCCTGTACGTAATTTACCCAGCCTGTCCCTTGAAATACCTGCTTTGGCATCTCTGTTTTAAATTCGCAGCCCGGCATAAATACCACTATTGAATGTAAATGTTCCGGCTCCAGCAGATCAGCCAGCAGATGACTCAACACCTGAGTATGTTTGTAATTTTGATGCAAGGGATTCTGAAATTAATCACTCTTTTTATAAATTTTCTGGGTCCACATTTTTTGCCGCGCACTGCCAAAAATCCAGCCCTTATAGTTTTTGCTTTCTATCACAAAGATGCTAAAAGGACTTAAGAGCACATGATCAATTTGTGTAGTGCCACCATCCTGATCGGGCAAGGTCAAATCATTAAGTAAAATATAACGCTCATCCAGATGTTGCTTGGCCTGTCGCTGAACAGCCCACTCCCCGATTTTGCCTTTTAAGTCCGGCAGGAACACCCGCAGCAGGCTCAAGCCCAGCAGAACCAGCAACAGCCACCACAGCTGTGAAATCAACATACGCAAAATATTTACATCATGCATTTCGGTTTTATTTTAATGGTGATGATCTTGACCCGACTCTAGCATAAAACGGTGTTTCATTCAGGAATGATAATGCTGGTTTAATTTTCGTTATCAGGTGGATACAGAAAGATTCCATCTGCTTGAGGGCACTCAATCTGGATAGTGATCTATTTTTTTAATCAACGGATGCTTACTGATTTAAGCTGTTTATTGGCCTGCACTAAGCGATGCAACACCATAAAATATCTATATTTATTTTTGTTGTTGTTCCTGTTTTAACAGAATCTCTTTATTGTCTAATCCGCCGGCAAAGCCAACCAGTTTACCGCCGCTGCCAATCACCCGATGACAGGGTGCAATAATTGAAATTGGATTTTGGCCATTGGCCGCACCGACAGCCCGTACCGCTTTGGGACTGCCGACCTGCTCAGCAATTTGCCGATAACTGCGGGTTTCGCCAAAAGGAATATTCAGCAGTGCCTGCCAAACTTTTTTCTGAAATTCTGTGCCTTCAAAATCTAAAGGCAGTTCAAAAGTCTGACGCTGGCCCTGAAAATATTCATTCAGCTGTTGTTGCGCATCGAGCAAAATCGGATGATCCAGCTGCTCTACCAGCTCGGCCTGCCGGACCCGTTTGGGATTTTCATTGTCCCAGATCACGGCGACCAGCGCGCTGTCTGTGGCCACCAGTTTTAAACGCCCGACCGGAGAAGGCATATACATAAATGCAAGTTTCATCTCCTTCTCCTGTTCAGTTTTAGTCTAGCTTGATTATGCCGATGAAAGTTTCATCAGCACAAGACCGGAAATAATTAACACTGCCGCCAGCATACGCATGGCCGATGCCGGCTCGCCCAGTACAAAAATACCCACCAGAAAAGAACCGACCGCACCAATTCCGGTCCAGATGGTATAGGCCGTGCCCAGCGGCAAACTACGCATGGCATAGGCCAGCAGGCCAAAACTGAGCACCATAAAGAAAATGGTCAGAACGCTTGGGGTAAGCTTGGTAAAACCGTCTGAAAGCTTCATAAAATAAGCCCAGACAATTTCAAAAATACCGGCAAAAATTAATACGATCCAGGCCATCACGCCCTCCTCCATTATTCAGATAGAGTCAGGCCGTCCTGACGATTTTTCTTAAAGACAGCACCTTTAAGGGAGGTCGTTCCTCCAGAATTACGGTATCAGTATAGCAAAAATCCACCGCCTGCCAGTAGAACACCGTTGGAGGGGAATGACCTTCAGCTCAAGAGGGACTGAAAATCACAACCCAGATAAGGCGATTCAAACTTTTTCACTTAAGTGAATAAATTGCTTGCTGGAGCATAGGTCGTTTCTCCAGCAAACAAAAGGATGAACCAAAGCCCATCCGGTGTATGGATAAACGCTGGATCGGATTAAAACTTCAACCGTAACCCGGCGCCATATTGCCAGCCCTGTTCCGATTCTGTCGCATCCTGCTCAGCTGTCTGGGCCAGCCCTTTATGATAGCCATAGGCCACATCTACAAACGGCATGACTTTTTTGCTGATTTCATAACGCATCTGTAGCCCGGTCTGCAGCTGGTTTAAACCAGTTTTCTGCGCTTGCACCGATTCATCTGAAAGTACCAGTTTGGCCTGCAAATAAGGTGCCAGAATCAGTTTCTGGGTCAGCAAAAGATCTCGCTCAGTGTCCAGACTCAGCAGCACCTGCTGATCTTCGGCAAGCGACAAATAGGCCTCAGATTCAAAGAAATACGGCGCCAGCCCATGCAGGCCAACCACACCACGCCATTGCTGTGCCGAAGTCTGATCCTCCTGATAGGCCACACCAGCCTGGATATCCCAAAAATCAGAAATCATCCGGCTATATAAAACCTGTGCCTCATATTCAGCTTGTTGCGACTCGGCCTGCTGGGTATGCAGTTTGAAAAACAGCTTGTGTTCATCCGTTCCGACCCGGCTTTCCAGCTCGGACTGCCACACTCCGCGTCCACCCGCATGCTGCATCCATTTTGATTCCAGCATACTGGACTGATACCACTGCCCGCCATGCTCCTGTCGGTGATCATGCGTTGTTGCCGTTGCAGCCTTCTCCACCAGATGAGGCATGCTCATGAGCTGATATTGCTGATATTGCTGATGTTGCTGATGTTGCTGATGTTGCTGATGTTGCTGATGTTCAGCCTGCATCATCTGCTTGTGTTGTGCATGTTTATCGACAGATTTTACTGACGTCTGCGGTACAACTTCATGTTCTGCAGCGTGAGAAGATGGGTGCTGTGTCTGCGCCGATAACATCGGTGTCGCAAACAGCATGGCTCCCAGCAGATTGAAACGGGCAAAATTAGTGATGTGCATGTGCATCTCCCGAAGACTGAACAGCAGCTGGCAGCGCAGATGGAGCTGCGGGTAATGAAGCCGTCTGCTCTGGCATCACCTGTGCCACCACTAACTTATTCATCATGCCCGAACTCATGTGATACAGCAGATGACAATGGATTGCCCATTCCCCCAGCTCATCGGCGGTCAATAACGCGCTCACGGTTTTTCCAGGCGGTACAATCAGGGTATGTTTATTTGGCAGGTCGGCAGCGGCCTGGCCATTTTCCAGCTGCATAAACATGCCATGCAAATGCATCGGATGCGCCATCATGCTGTCATTGATAAATTTCAGCCGAATCCGTTCGCCATAGGCCACCTGCAACGGTTCAGCCTCGCTAAATTTCTTGCCATTGATGGTCCAGATATAACGTTCCATCGTACCGCCCAAACGAATCACCAGCTCTTGCACCGGCGCGCGCGTATCCGGCTGCGGCTTTAAGGCTTTTAAGTCCGCATAGCGAAGTGCTTTATGTCCGGCGGGTGTTGAGGCATTGGCCCAACCTTGAGGGACCGAACTGGCCGAAGATTTTGACTGCGCCTGCGTTGCATGCGATGAATGCACTGCAGGATGATCTTCGGCTACCGTTAAAGATTCAGTCTCTTTAATGGCAGCATGCGTCATCGATGGATGCTGCAGGGTCGAAGATGTGGATGACGCACTATGTACCGCATGTGGCGCAGTACTTTCTGCACCATGAGCAGCATGTCCCATATCTTCCATGGTCAATACCGCACGTGGTCGTGCGGTTGGCATGTGCAGTGGCGGTGGTTGCATGCCCTGTTGCAATAAACTACCAATGGCAAAGCCTGAACGGTCAATTGATTCTGCTTCAATCTGGTAATGGCCGGCTTTTGGTTCCACCAGTACATCATAGGTTTCTGCTGTCCCAATCCGGAACTCATCTACAGGCACCGGCTGGACCGGCTGGCCATCAGCGCTGATGACGGTCATTTTGAGCTGCGGAATGCGTACATCAAAAAACGACATGGCCGAGGCATTAATAAAACGTAAACGCACTTTTTCATTCGGTCGGAACAGCCCGGTCCAGGCCTGTTCCGGTGTTTTGCCATTGATTAAAAACTGATAACCGGTGACATCCGACAAATCGGTTCTAAGCATACGCATCTGGTTCCACATGGAACGTTGCTGCCAGGTCTGTTTCAGGCCCTGCTGTTTCACCTGCTGCAACACATCGGCCAGGGTTTCACGCTGGTTCTGATAATACTCGGCCGACTTTTTCAGATTATTTAAAATCGTGTCGCTGGAAGATGCGTGAAAGTCGGACAGCATCACCACATAATCCCGCTCGGCCTGCTCATGCGCAGCCACAGGCTGTTTGCCTTTGGGATAAATGACTAGCGGGCCATATAGCCCATCCTGCTCCTGACCTTTGGAATGGGCGTGATACCAGTAGGTGCCCTGCTGCCGTAGCTGAAAGCGATAAGTAAAATGTCCCTTCGGCGCAATGCCCTGAAAGCCGTTAAAGCCCGGCACGCCATCCATTACACCCGGCAATAACAGACCATGCCAGTGAATGGAAGAATCGCGATTTTGAAGCTGGTTATGCACATGAATCACCGCTTCATCACCTTCCTCAAATTCAAGCAAGGGGGCTGTGAATTGGCCATTCACACTTATTTTTTTGACAGTTTTTCCGGTCAGCTTGACCGGCTGCTCATCAATATACAGATGATATTCCCGGACTGCGGCCATCCCCCAGGACGATGCGCACAGACATAAGCCAAGCACGATGGCCTGACGCAATTGAATTGACATGATTTATCCTTAAAACAATAAAAAAAGAAAAGTTTTTAAAGTCAGGATAAGGTTTTCGGTGGACGCAGGATTTCCTGCCAGTAGCCGGGTAAATGCTGGGCATGATAGAGATGAAAGTGCGGCTCAGACTCAAAGGTCGGGCTTGCCTGTTCCAGCACAGGGAGCGCAATCTTGAGATAGCTCAGACCCGGCTGGCAATGTAGGGGTGGACAATCCTGACAGTTTAAATGCTGCTCTGGATGATGTACCTGCTCGCAGTCGGGTAACTGTGCAGATGGACTGGTGCTATGATGGCTTGGGTGATGTTGTTCTACAGGAGAATCTGCCTTTTCAGCATGACAAGGTGTAGGTGATGAAAGGGATGATTTCGCACTGGTGATCGCGGCAGAGTTGGACAGTTGCATGGCCGCATGCGCTGGTTGTACAACCGCCAGCACAAGACTACTCCATCCCATGACAAATGCCATCAGATAGCTGAACCACACCGGTTGTCTGCGCTGTGTATACAACAGGATTTCCTC
Source organism: Acinetobacter sp. YH01025 (assembly GCF_013420185.1). Taxonomy (NCBI): domain Bacteria; kingdom Pseudomonadati; phylum Pseudomonadota; class Gammaproteobacteria; order Moraxellales; family Moraxellaceae; genus Acinetobacter; species Acinetobacter sp. YH01025. The sequence continues at coordinate 314,640 of NZ_VOYR01000002.1, forward strand.
ACCCCATAAGACCAAACCCCAGCGTTGAAGCTGCTTAAAACAGCTAAACGCCTGTGCAAACCAGCATAGAGAAATTCACAGTTATACACAATGCTTTAAATTTTAAATCGCTGCTGCCGGGAAGATTGTTTTGCATATCAATAAAATAATAAAGTTATTTATTGTGCAGTATAACTCTTAAGCAGAGCTGAATAAAAAAGCAGGAATTTTAGGGCTTTTACTCAAATCAAAAGGACTCATTTGAGTCCTTTTTATACATTTTACGTCTAATTGGCAAACGATTGATGCACAACTGTTTATAAATTAATCCGGTTATCCATACTGTTATCAACATAGATATCCATAGAGTTAATCACAAAGTTATCCACAGGGTGCCGATAACTTATCCAGTTTTATTAGGTGTTCACGGCACCGACTTTGGCCAGTTCGGCACGCATCTCATCAATCACAGCTTTATAATCCGGTTTGCCAAAAATCGCTGAACCAGCCACAAACATATCGGCACCGGCTTCGGCAATTTCACGGATATTGGCCGGGCCAACACCACCATCAACCTCAAGGCGAATATCACGGCCTGAGGCATCAATGATCTGACGCGCCTGACGTAATTTTTCCAGGGTCATAGGAATAAATTTCTGGCCACCAAAGCCCGGGTTCACACTCATCAATAAAATCTGGTCGACTTTATCCAGCACATAATCCAGATAATGCAGCGGCGTTGCCGGGTTAAAAACCAGACCCGCCTTGGCACCGCCCGATTTGATCAGTTGCAGCGAACGGTCAATATGGTCCGAAGCTTCCGGGTGGAAGGTAATAATATCGGCACCGGCTTCCAAGAAGTCGCCAATCATGCGATCCACCGGAGAGACCATTAAATGCACATCAATTGGCGCCTGAATCCCATAATTTTTCAGGGCCTTACATACGCCAGCACCAAAGGTGAGGTTGGGTACATAGTGATTGTCCATGACATCAAAGTGGACAACATCAGCACCGGCTTCAAGCACTTTTTCTACCTCTTCCCCTAAACGGGCAAAGTCTGCAGAAAGAATAGAAGGCGCAATTAAATATGGCTTGGACATGGGAGACCCTGGCTAAGTATTTGAGTGACTGCGCCATTATAACAAATTGTCCCCGGCTCTGGGGCGGCAGATGGCCACCTGCGGCAAGATTGCAAATCTACAACGCTGTGTTGCAACACGCGGCTTTGTCTGGGCGCTCTTTTCTCTTAGCCTTAAGGCTTACTGAACAGGATTTTTCATGAAACGTTATAGTCATATTGCCACCACACAAGCGGCCCGTCTGGCCAAACGCCTGGGTAACCACTGGAAACACAAATTTGAAGTACAGGAAACAGCACAGGAACTGCGTATTTTGATGCCAAGCGCGACCATTGTGTTACAGCCACAATCTGATGCGCTCTATACCGAAATTATTGCTTTAGATGAACACACCGACCTGAACCGGCTGGAACAGGTGGTGCTGGATCATCTGCAACGCATGGGACAGGAACAGTTAAGTGCTGACTGGCAGCAGGCCGATTAAACCTACTTAGATCTGCTCATTTTACTTCGGCAGATTGCTTGGCTTCAAAGGCCTTGACTGCTTCAATACGCTCCTGCGTGGCCGGATGGCTTTGCAGAAAATCCCAGACCGACTTACCCTGCTCGCTTTCGCCGCTTTCATCTGCCAGCCGTTGTAACAGGTTGGCATAATGGATGGTTGGCACCTGCTTGTGCTGCATGGTGGTTAAGGCATAATGATCGGCTTCGGCTTCAAAATTACGCGAATAACTGGCACCCACCAAAGCCAGAGGCAGGCTGGTCATTAAATCGGAGCCATCACCGGTAATCGCAATCAGGATGACCCCAAAACCTAAACTGGCCAGCGCCTGTTGCAGACTATGCCGCTCGACCAGATGACCCTGCTCATGTGCCAGCACCCCCAGAATTTCCCGGTCATCCTGTGCCAGCTCAACCAGTTCATCGGTCAGAATAATAGTATTGTTGGGAATCGCCACCGCATTGGCACCCAACCGATTCCCTTCTCGAAACAGCAGTTTCGCCGGCCGGTCTTCTGCCACCAATGCCTGATACTGCTGTAAAATTGCCTGCTGGCGCGCCGCACTTAAACGGCTTGGACCCGTCATCTCCAGCACATAGTGTTCTGCTTCATTGCCGACACTGTTCAGGGTGGTTTCCGGTAACTGATTGGCCACCACATGCGAGGCCCACGGAATGCCCCACTTCACCGTGGCAAAGGCCAGCGCCACAATAAAAATGGTGCTAAACAGAATCAGGCTGGGGGTACGCTCCAGCTTCCAGATCGACTGATAGATATTCTTTTGCTGCAGCTGAAACCAGTCCGGTAAAGGCTGCTGAAACTCCAGACGTGCATCATCCTGGAGTTCAATTACCGGCTGGATACGGCCCAATGCGCCTATCAGCAGCATGTCCTGATAACGATAACGGCGCTGCAAGGCAAAGTTTTCACCATACTGAACCCAGATACTGTCCGCATCGGATGCCAACACCTGAGCAGTATAAGGCTTGGCACTCTGACCATCATAAAACACGGCTTCAACCGTCATCTGTTGCATCAGTGCTTTCCTTATAAAGACACATCAATATCAAAGATATCGCTAATTTCTTCCGCAATCGCGCTTGGATCACCCTGTAACTGGTTCATCAGCAGGTCCGGATCATTGTTTAAATGCAGGCTTAAAGACTCCACCTGATAGCGATATAAACGGATTGCCGCCCACGGCGTCATAAGGCCGAGGGTTAAAATTTTCACCATCCAGTTGCTGAGCACAATCCAGGCATAGCGCCACTGGTTGCAACTGGTCTGAAACTGGCTACGACTGAGGGTGGTATTGTTCCAGCTGGTCATAAAAATCCGCGCCAGCATTAACGGCCAGATGAATAAAGCCGCCAGCAGATAGATGCCCATAAAAATCCAGACATACTGCACCGCACTCAGACTGGAAAAATCGGCCAGCAAGGCCAGTACCAGCGCTGCCGCTCCCAGCAAGCCGATAAACAGAAACAGCGGCACATACATGGCGCGCATATAGGCTGGCCAGTCGGCCTGCAATTTAAACTGTAATTGCCCCGCATAGAGATGATCGAGGCAATAACGCTTATACAGCCAGATCAGCACCGGGAAAAATACGCCCAGGGTCAAGATATACACCAGAATCCCTTTTAGAAATTCGATATAGGCTTTCTTGCTAGTGCCGGAAAAGAAAAAGCGGCTGTTACCAAATTTACTGTTACGTGCATTAAAGCGGATGGTGGCCCGAATCAGCCAGGGTACCGCCAGATACAGGATTAGTACCCCAATCAGGGTGGCGCGTACCGAGTAGTTGGATAACAGCGAAATAGCCAGATACAGGCCAATTGCAATCAGCCGGCCAATTAAGATCTTGCTCGGCACACCGGTAAAGTCGAAACGGCGCTGGATAAATTCGGTATTGCCATAAAAATAGCGCAAGCGGCGTACTTTGGCCCACGGCGCATAGAGTCCCAGCGTGACAATAATCAACAGAATATTGACAATCCAGATGCCGAAATATTCCATGGCAGTGCCATAAAAATGAAAAGGGTGGCGCTGTCCAAGCAGCTGCGGTTCAGGTGAATCAACGACAAGCGCTGGCGGCAGCTGGGTCTGTTCCTCTGCGGTAAAAGTCGGATGTATATCTTGGTTTTGCATATCAGGCCTTATAATTATTTTTTAAAATAAAGACACGGTTAAAAATTAAAAAACAAAAAATCACAGACCGCCTTCACCCTGCAACAGGTCGAAAGCGGTGTTCTGCGTGATGGGTTATATTAGGATTGTAATTGGACTGCATGAAATTGCAGATGGTCATCAATAAAACTTTGAATAAAGTAATAACCATGATCATAGCCGGCATGTTCACGTAAGCTCAGCGGCTGTCCGGCCTGGGCACAGGCGGCCTGGAACAGCGCCGGATTCAACTGGCTATAGAACTGATCCTGTAGGCCCTGATCAATTAAAATATCGGCAAATTGCTTGCCTTTTTGCTGGACCAGTGCAGTGGCATCATGCGCTTGCCAGCCTTGACGATCCTCACCTAAATAGGCACTAAAGGCTTTCTCTCCCCACGGGCACTGGCTTGGCGCACAAATCGGCGCAAAGGCAGAAACTGATTTAAATTTTTCCGGATATTTAAAAGCTAGCGTTAACGCACCATGGCCGCCCATACTGTGGCCGAAAATACCAATACTGTCGGTTTGCACCGCAAACTGTTCACACACCAGCTTATACAGCTCTTCTGCAACAAACTGTTCCATCTGGTAATGCGCTGCCCAGGGTGCCTGGGTTGCATTAATATAAAAACCTGCACCCTGCCCAATATCCCAGTGATCGCCCTGCGCCACCTGCTCACCGCGAGGTGAAGTGTCCGGGCTAATCAGAATAAAGCCCAACTGTGCCGCCAGACGCTGGGCATGCGCTTTAATTGCAAAAGTTTCTTCGGTACAGGTTAAACCCGCCAGGTAAAAAAGCGCCGGACAGTCCTGACCGGCCAAGGCTTGTGCCGGCAGAAAAATACCAAAACGGCTTTCCCCGTTTAAGCTGCTGGAATTAAAACGGTAAATTCGCTGTTCGCCATCAAAGCATCGATTGTTCTGTATTAATTCCATCGTCTTATCCTGTTTTAAGGGCTGTCTAAAGTTAAAGGCATTTCATTTGGCTGCGCGACCACGGCTTGTGGGAATAAACGCTGCTCCAGTTGCGGCAACATCAGCTGCATATTCTTACCCATCGACCATTGCGGTTCAGACGGTTCAAAACCTTGTGCCTGCTCCCATTTTGCCACGGTCAGCTTGGCCTGTGCAAAAGCCTCGGCAAAGCTGTTATTTTCACGCATGGCCTGATCAAAGAAGGCTCGGCCAAAATAGGTATAATCGGCTTCGTTGGAACAGCCGAATGAAGCGCGGTCTGCGGCCGATGCGGTAATTACCAAAGTATTGTCATTTTGCAGGGCCGAAACAAAACTGCCCGAATAACAGGCCGAGATCACAATTACGCGCCAGCGGATGCCAGATTTATCCAGCGCATCGCGCAGCCATTTTGGATCAACCTGTTGCAGTTCCAGCGGCGCATTTTCCATTTCAAACTGGTTCGGCAAGCCATGCGAGGTCATGTATAAAAACAGCACATCGCTTTCCGGATTCATCTGCTTACCTATACGGCGCAGTGCCAGTTCCATACTGGTGCGTGAGGCAATCGGGGTGACATTACGCGTCATCGGGTTATTTACCAGAATCATCGAGCGGCCAAAAGTGCCAAAGCGGGTATCGAACTGTTCCCGAATCCGCTCGACTTCGGACATAAACACATCCTGATAACTGGCTCCGGCCACCCCCAGAAAATACCAGTGTGATTGCGCAAATTCGCCATACTGAATCTTCTCCAGCGCCTGATTCAGTACCTTGCTTTGTGCATAAAAGGCTTCTTCACTAAACGTCGGCGGGACCTCTTCCACTTTCCAGATTGGCTGGCTCTTGACCGACATCTGCCACACCACCAGGGTAAACAGCGTGGCCAGAACAATCAGGGCACGTTCCCACCACGGCCATTTCAGCTCACGGGAAAATACCCAGACCACCGCCAGACTCTGCCAGACAAACAGCACCATGAAAATCAGTGGCAGATAGTCATAGAACACATAAGGCAACACATCAATCATGCCCAGATATTGGATCAGGCTTTGCAATAAGGCGATGTGGGTGTCTAACACCAGCCACAGTAAAGCCGGTACCAGCATAAGGCGTGGATTATTAACGCGCTGGGACAGGAAAATCCCGACAATTAAGGCAATAAACGGCCATAAGGCATAACTGACCAGACCTTGCGGGTTAAAATCACCGGTTTCACCGGCGCTGAGCCAGCTAAATAAAGTGTTGGCCAGACCGCCTAAAATGCCCCAGAAAATCAGTTGCAAAATGGAAGGACGGACAATCTGTAAAGATCGGCGCGAGCCAAAAAATAACCACATCCCCGCTGTTTGGTTGCTTTTAAAATCATGCCAAAAATTGATGGAGGGTTTAAAGTCGATCATAAGATTGTCGTTAGCAGTGGCTCGCTTTGTGCAGACTTAGTTTATGCCTGATGTCATAATTATCAATGCTCTTTTTTAACTATATAACAAATCTTTGCCCAGTTTTGAAGCGATTACCCGTTTACTTTGGTCGCGTCCTGCTGGAAGTAAGCATCGAAGCGGCAGGCATCTCCCGTCCATTGATGATCCGGTGTTTGCCCGGCCAGATATACCGCCAGACGTGGTCGCTTAACCACCACACGTTTGGCGATTTTTTGCGCCAGCGGTAGCAAGGCATCGCCCAAATCCATTTCACCATGTTCCGGCAATAACAAATGCAGCAGCTGCATCTGCTTTTTGACTTGTGCCTGTTTTTTTACCGCCTGCTGGTTCTGGTCACGCTGTGGAAACATCGGATCCAGATACACCACATCAACAGCCTGCCCTGCTTCTGCCTGCGCTTTTAAGTAATCAGCCGAATCAGAAAAGACCAAGTGGATGCGTGCGGCAACCTTGCTTAAAAACGGGTCCTGTAGGGCGCGCTGGTAGCTGTCTTCCAATAAACTAAACAGAATCGGATGCCGTTCTACCAGCGTTACTTCAGCCCCCAAATGCGCCATCAGCAAACTGTCATGGCCCAGACCTGCAGTTGCATCAATCAGCTGCGGTTTTTCCGCCAGGTTACAGGCACGGGCCAGCATTTCTGACTTTAATGACGCGCGTTTTAAACGCGGAATTTCAGCCTGCCAGTCTGGCTGCATTTTCATGCCCAGCGCACATAGCCACAGGCCATCGGCATCAACGCACAGCGCCATGTCTGGATGCAGTCTTAAAAAACGTGCATTCAGTTTGTCGATGACATCAATTTGAAGGGTAACCCCACGTGAAGAAAGCACAGCCTGATAGTGCTGTGCTTTCTCAAAAAATGCGGGTTCGGTATAGCAGCGAAGTTCGCTTACCATAAGGTCCAGCCTGTATATGCAAAGAGTAAAATCAGAAGGCCTGACACAATACGATACCAGGCAAAAATCATAAAGTCGCGTTTGGCCACATACGCCACCAGCGCGCGAATTAAGATTAATGCGGAGATAAAGGAAACAATAATTCCGACGCTCAGTACGGTCCAGTCCTGCGTGGTCTGGAAGACATCATAACTTTGATATAAATCCAGCAAGCCTGCGCCAATAATCACCGGAATTCCCAGAAAGAACGAGAATTCTGTCGCCGCTTTACGTGATACGCCCAGGAACATCGCCCCAATAATGGTCGCGCCCGAACGTGAAGTGCCCGGAATTAAAGACAGTACCTGAATCAGACCAATCCAGATCGCATCTTTATAGGTCAGGTCTTCAACTTCCTGCGCCCGTACTTGAGGTGGATGCTTCTCAATCCAGATAATGATCAGACCACCAATAATCAGGCCAATAGCCACGGCGATATCATTAAACAACATCGCTTTCACGGTTTGCCCGAAAGTCAAACCAATCAGAATAATCGGCAGCGAGGCCAGAATCAGGCCAAAGCCCAGACGGCGTCCGGTTTCTTCGCCGGTGAACATGCCGGTGGCTGCGCCCCAAAGCCGGGTCCAGTATTCATAAATCACTGCTGCAATTGCCCCCATTTGAATGGCAATTACAAAAACATCACTTTTTTCTTTGGTCCAGAAGTTCATCAGTTCTGAAGCCAAAATTAAATGGCCGGTACTGGAAATTGGTAAGAATTCTGTGATTCCTTCAACAATTCCCATAATTGCCGCTTTCAGCAGCAGTAAAAAATCCATAGAAAATCCTAGTTATGATTTGCCTTGTTCTGGAATTTTTTTCCAAGCATTATCCCGCAAATACACCGGTAATGCGTATTCCGCACTGACCCATGCTTCACGTTGAGCCAATACGCGTGCAATGGTAGCAATATCTTGCGCCGTTGCACTTAAGTCTTTGTATTGTGTTTGTTCTTGTTGCAATAAGGTTGAACCTGAGCCTACTAATGGGGACTGCGCTACGGCCGCCGCATCACTATAGCCCAATAACTGTTCTTCGCTCACCGGCTGCATAATGCCTTCTGCATCTAACTGGAAACTGGCGATATAGACTTCATTCATCCGCGCATCCAGCACTGCTGTTACCGCGCTTAAACCTGCTAGCCGATAAGCCGCTTGCGCCAGCGCCTGCAAGGTCGAGACTGGAATGACCGGCAGATCATGTGACCAGGCCAGTGCCTGTGCCACCGCGGCATTAATCCGCACGCCACTGAACGAGCCCGGGCCACGGCTAAAGGCCACTGCGGTTAAATCGGCAGTGGCCGTTTCGGTCTGAGCAAAACCTTGCTCAATCATCGGGAGAATGGTTTGGGTTTGTGCCTTGGCGCGCTCATCCAACTGAAAAAACAGTTCCTGCGTGTCATTTACAATCGAAACGGAACACTGCTCATTGGCAGTTTCCAATGCCAGTAACTTCATGCACAACCTTAAAATTAAATTTTAAAAACTGGCCGCTATCATACTCCACTCCTAGACACTAGGCGAGAACTTCACCGGCTTTCACACAGAAAAAAAGCCAGTTTCAAACTGGCCTTTAGGTATCTTAAAGTTCGACTTTTTCCAGCTGCTGGAAATGCTGAAAGTGCTCGGCATAATGTAAGGCGCTCAGTTTCAGGCGGGCCGCCCCTGCTTCATCCAGGGTTTTTACAATCTTGCCGGGAGAACCCATCACCACCGAATTATCCGGGATGACTTTGCCTTCCGGAATCAGCGCATTGGCGCCAATAATACAGTTTTTCCCAATCACGGCATGATTCAGCACCACCGCGTTAATACCAATCAGGCTGTTATCGCCGATGGTACAGCCATGCAACATGGCCTGATGACCGATAGTGACATAGTTACCAATCTGCATCTCAATACCCGCATCGGTATGCAGCACCGCATTTTCCTGGACATTACTAAAATCTCCAAGACGAATCAGGCTGTTATCGCCACGCACCACCGCGCCAAACCAGATACTCACCTGCCGACCCAGCTCGACCTGACCAATGACCGTTGCGGTTTCGGCGACCCAACCATCCCATGGTTGATGTAATGCTTTTGGGGCAATGCCCTGAAATTTATACAACATTAAAATTCCCTATTTAGATGATTTAAATCGAAACGTCGGTGAATTCAGTAAAAATGGCCATTCTTTTTGATAATCCAGCCCATACTGAAATAAAGCCACCAGCATCCGTGCAGTTAATCCCCAGACAATCTCATTTTCAACACGCATGCTGGGAAAATATAAAGACTGATGGGCATAGCGCACCTCATACGGCACTGGCGGCGCTTCCATCAGATTTTTTAAAGAGGCGAAAAAAATACGGTCAATTTCGGTCGGTTGCGCTGACAGCTGCACCTCGGGTGGAATCAGGCCGACAATGGGTTTGACCAGCATGCCATTACGCGATTTTTGCATTGGCAAATCGCCAATCAGTTCCACATCAAAAGGATTCAGCGCGGTTTCTTCCTGTGCTTCACGCAGTGCCACCACAATATTACTGGTATCCTGCGGATCGCGCTTGCCACCCGGAAAAGACACCTCGCCAGCATGGCTGTTTAAATAGGCCGAACGGCGGGTCAGCAGGACTTTCGGCTGAGCTTCATCGGTAATCGCAATCAACACGGCCGCATGCGCCTCACGCATACTTCGCGAGAAGCGTAAGCGCTGTTGCAATTCCTGTGTCAATGAATGCTCTACCATCTTTTATTATCCTGATTGCCTGACTTTCATCATAGCTGAAATTCTGGGCAAAAGGATAGAAATGATGCCAAAGTTCATTTTTTCAGTTATGCTGATCAGCAACTTTATCGTTGATGCTGAATATGAACTTTTGCGGAACGTGTGGACATAAAACAGCGGAAAAAATTCCTTTAGGCGATCATCAGTTACGCCGTGTTTGCAGCCATTGTGGCAGTATTCATTATGTGAATCCGAAAGTGATTTGCGGTGCTTTGGTGCTGTGGGAAGATCAGGTGTTATTATGCCGCCGTGCCATTGAACCGCGTTATGGACTCTGGACCCTACCTGCCGGTTATATGGAACTGTTTGAAACCATGGAACAAGGCGCGGCACGTGAAACCCGTGAAGAAGCAGAAGCGGAAATCGAGATTGAGCAGCTGTACTGCATGTACAACATTCCACGGATTGGCCAGATTTATGTGCTGTTTAAAGCGCAGCTGATTGAAGGTCAATTTGGGGCGGGTGAAGAAACTATTGAATCGCGTCTGTTTAGCGAAGATGAAATTCCATGGGCAGAACTAGCCTTCCCAAGCGTGGAACATACCTTAAGACATTATTTTGAAGACCGCAAAAACCAGCATTTCCCGACTCATCTGGAAACCTTGGGTACGCGTTTGGATCATACTGGTTAACAATAAATATCCCCGCCAAGAAAAAGCCCATCCGTAGATGGGCTTTTGTATTTTAATGAATATATTGCTGTTACTGGATACGCACCTGTTCCGGGTTATAACAGTCCGCCACTTCGATGCTCACGGTTCCACCGGTGAGTTTAGCCAGTTCTTTATCGGCATCCGTAGCATTGTTGCTATCCTGATTGGTAAAAGTCTTGAGCTGCAAGGTATACAGGTTACTCCATGACACGGTATTGTTGCCGGAGAAGTCACTCAGGCTAATCCGGGTCGAGGTATGATTGACCAGATTACCCATATTCAGCCGCGCACCACCCACCACCATGGCCTGCTCGCCCTGGGTATTGTCAACCCGGGTATTCAGACCAATTACGGCACCATTCAGCTGGTTAAAGACCGGATTGGCCAGAATCATCCGCAGGGTAATCGCCTGATTGCTCAGATCGGTTGCTCCCAGTACACCAACACGATATTGCGTGACATTATTACTATCCACAATCTCTGGCGTGCTGCTATCTGTAGCGACTGCGCAGGTCCCCGACAGATCGGTTGCGGTCGGATTTGGGCCAATATCGGTACGGATATTGCCCTGCTCATCCAGCACAATCCCGAGCTTAATTGCTGGCGCGGCATTATTAGCAAAATTGAAATTCAGAGTGGCATATAACGGGAAAATATAACGCTCACCCAAGGCCACATTTTTCGCCGAAGTAAAAATCCGGTTATCCAGGAAATTCACCTGAAAATATTTATAGATATCCAGTGAGCCCTTAAACTGATCCGTGCCAATAGTCTGGGTCCAGCGGCCATATTCTTCCGGCTTTCCTGTCGGGAACTTGGTCAGGGTTTTATAAATGCCTTCGGTGCCGGCAATCATATAATCGTTATACAGTTTCCCCTGGGTCACGGTAAAATCTTCAGTCCGGTTACTGTTGATGCTAAAACGATAAGGCCCCTGGATCGTTTCATTCAGTGGATTAATCCAGTTATTTTGTGCCGCTGCGGTCATCAGTTCCGGACGGACACGTTTCAAGAAATCGGCCGTAATGGTCAATAACGGGTTTTCATTACTGGTCGACATGGTTCCACGCCACTGCATGCCATAACCGAAAGTATAACCCGAGCGATCGGTCATCAACTGGAACTGGCCAATCAGGTGTCTTAAGGTATTCGAGTTCTGTTTACAATCATCCTGATTACAGCCATATAAACCTTGTGGTAAGGTCGAACCCTCCACAGCCAGTACCGGATAGTTGGCCTGATAAGAGGCAGAGTTGGTCATATAAACCAGGGTTTTCAGCGCGTCAGAGGCCTGCGCATCACTGACGGTGCTCAAGTCAACCCAAGGACTTAACTTGCTGACATAGGCACCGGAACGGTAATCCTCCAGCGTCACCGAACCCAAAATATCATCCAGCTGTTCTTTTTTTAGCGCAGAAATATAAAGTGGCTGCACATCACCGGCAATGGTCGGCCGTTCTTGGTTCTTGGAACTTTCAATTGATAAAGCCTGTAAAATACGTGTAATTGCCTGTGCCACTTGAACAGTTGAATCCGATGGGGTCAGTTCGGTTGCGGCCTGTCCGGTTAAGCCACGGGCAATATCCAGCAGGGTTAAACGCGGCAAGCTGGCACTGACCGAATTGGCCAGACCAATATCAGCTAGGCTTACTGTCCCCAGATTAATTGATTTTTCTGTTTTTTCCTGAATAAAGAAATGGACTTTATCACCGGCACTACATTTACCGGTGGCGGCATTGGTGGTTGGCGCAATCAGGGTAATATAGGTTTTGCTTGGATCACTGCTACAGGTGAAATTCAGGCCATCCACCGGATAATCCAGGGCAAACTCCACACAGTTTTGCCCGCTAACACAACTGCCATTAATTTCCGACACAATATTCGGCTCTGGAATGACATTGGCACTTTCACCACCACAGCCACTGAGTGCCATCATCAAGGCGGTACTGCTCAAGGCTAAAATATTTGATTTCTTCATCCTGATGTCTCATGTTTTTTATTGATCTAAGGCAATAATTTTCAATTGGCCCTGATTACTTAACTGGCGGTTTTCCATATCGATTGCCGATGCCAGCGGGGTTAAAAGAAGATAACGGGTTTGAGCCGGCAATTGAATCACCCCTTCCACCTGCTCATGTTGCAATAAGGTGGATTGAGTATCCTGGCTCTTGTAGCCGCCTGCACCTTCAATCACACAGCCTTGCGCATCCAGAAAAACGGCAAAAGGCCAGTAAAATGTAGGTTGCCGGGTTTTAGAAGCGTATGAATTCACCTGAAGATGGCGTAAATCTCCCTCCAGCTTCACCACCTCATAATCAAATTCATCTGTTAATGGTGCACGTGGCCAGAGATTGACGTCTTTCTGTACGGCCAGGGTCTTGGCATGTTTAATTTTTTTATTGTTAAAACAGGACTGGCCTAAACTGCTGATGGCATCGGCCTGTGCAATACGATAATAAGTCGATGACAGCACCATTGGCTTGACACTTTCTGGCTGGCGTTTCTTGAACAGGCGATCCAGCACCGATTGTCCGACTCCTTTTTCACGTTCTACCACCTGCACCCGGGTCGCACCACCGCCCAATTTACTGTCAACTACGCCTTCCGGCATCATATAAAAACGCTTTTTCCCCTCCAGGTTAAATTCACTGTGTTCCAGGTATTCATTATTGACGTACTGCTCCCCTTCCATTTCGGTAAAACCGGAAGATGAAGTACGGTCTGGTTGATCAGCTTGCACAGTCTTCAATACTTTCTGAGATTCAGTTTGCGGGATGACAGATGTAATCGTTGGAGATGATGAAGCTGATACCGGTTTTGTGGTTGCCGATACAACTGGTGTGACGACAGGCTGTTCCACAACTGCTGTATCTGGTGTTTTTTGTGGGATACTTTCTGTGAGTTTTACCGTAGTGACTGGTTGAGTCGGTACAGTACTAACTGTGGGTACGATTGCAACAGCAGGAGCTCTGACAGGTTCAGAAACGGGAATTTGCGCTTGCGGCTGCGCCGGATTCAAAGCAGAGGATGCTCTACTTTGTGCCTGCGTTTTGTTTACCGGCACAGCTTCTTTTTTCGCGGCCGGCCGGGTTTCGGCCTTACGCTGTACCACCATCGGCCGGCCATCCGGGCCAATAATGGTATAAAACTCATTGGCATAACTTACACTGGCCGAGCCCAAAGACAGCGCCCAGAGTGAAGACAGGCAAATCAAGCCAGATAAACGCTTTGTCACTTTTACCATCGTGTTCTATAGCTCAGACCTAAAATTGTAATGTTGCTAGCGGTTTTGACATTCAGTCCCGCATACGGGTTGAGTAATAAGTTATTCACCCCTTCTTTGTTGGCTAGGCTACTGGTATTGGCTGGAATTTTGTCCCGGCTTTGCAGAAAGCCGATCGATAAATCCAGGTCAGTATCGGCATCAAAACGATAGCCCACACCTAAACCAAACAGACGTGCATTATTAATGGGTACCATGGTATTACGCTTGTCATCTGGAATCGCACTGGTTCGTGGTTCATAACCGGCACGCAGCTTTAAACGGTCGGTAGCAGAATATTCAATCCCGATACCCCAGCTCCATGGTGACTGGAAGCCCATCGGCAAGGCCAGTGAGCTGTCAGAGACATGTTCAGACAATAATTTGGCAATTTTCAGGGCAGAAATCTGGCGGTCAAATTCAAACTTGAACTTGTCCCAAGCAGCATAATCGGTCCAGCCGACATCAAAGTTCACCTGTAAATCTGGCATTACCTTGTATTTAATCCCGGCCTGGAAATGCGCTGGATATTCAAAATCCATCGCCACCAGCCCTGACTCACTGGCCGGAATATAGTTCGGGAAGCCTAAAATTGCCGCCAGAATTTGCCCGGTTGGGGAAGACATCAAGCCTTTAATCAGCTCACTCGGCGCCTTGGCATTATCAATATGATATTTACCTTTGAGCCGCATTTTGGCGGAGCTTTGATAGACCATACCAAAGCTGAAATCTTCACGTGGCTCCCATAACACCCCGAGGTTATAGCTTGGGCTCAGACTTTGCTCGACGGCCAGATCCATTTGTCCAAAACGACCAAACGGATTCATGCCTTCCTGTGCGTTACAAATCCCCAGCAACAGAATATCGGTAATAATATCGGAGTTTTCTTTAAACGGGGTACAGACGACTTCATCAATCATCCGCAGCATCCCGATCAGGTCATTCGGGAAACGCAAGTCGGTATTCATGGCAATGGCCTGGTAGGACATTCCCACCGATGCCCCGACTGATAGCTCATCATTGACCTGATAGGCAATTGACGGTGACAGATAGGTAATCCGTTCCAGTGCCACCTGCTGCCCCATGAAGTTACCTGGGTTGCCATCTTCAGCACCAAAACCGGCAATTAACGGCGCATACATCGCAGTAGCAAAGGTGATTTTAGACCCCGGCGGATTGTAGGCAATCCCTGCTGTTGGTGCGGCCAGTGGCATGCCTTCACCCAGATCAACAAACTTTTTCAGTACCGGCACATACAGCGATGCATATTCCACATCACCCGATACTTCACCTTTAAAGTCGGTACAAAAGTCAGCCAGAATTTCCGGTCCATCATGACAGACCAGTGGATCATCGGAATAACCAAATACGTTATAGTCGGCTGGCGCAGAAAACTCACGCTGTACATCAAAGTGCGCCAGCACCCCTTGTACATCGGTTTGCAAGCCTTCAATTTTAGTTAAGGCTGCCGGGTTAAAATGAATGGCACTAATGCCCGGTGGATCTGCCGTGACCGCGTTGCCCATGGTCAGGGAACGGATATCGACAGACAGGTTTTGTCCCAATTGTGCAAAAGCAGCACTCGAACAGCCCGATAAGATCAGCGCAGACACTAACGGGCGAAGTCGAATTATTTTCATACGACCAGCCTCTTAGCGAAGTTTCTTACCAAAGCCCAGAATATCGAGTGGGAAAGACAGACCTAAAGACACATCCGGTGCATCTTCTGTCAAACCAATACCAACAGTACCATTGACAATCGTTTCAGGAGAAACGCGCACCCCTAAAGAAATGGCTAGGGTAGAACTGGTCTGATCGGCCGGAGAATAGCTTTCGCCGGTGTGATAGAGGAATTCAGCGCCAGTATTAAAACTCTGCTGATACGACATGGTCATTGAAACATCGTAGTTAAAGGAATAGGCAAAACCAAAGGCGAAACCACCACTAATGCCCGGCTCAAATTCCTCAATAATACGTGGGCCACGAACTTGGTTTAAGCCCGACTCTTTAAAACCATAATTGGCGGAGACCGAAGCGAATAACACCACTGGGTCGATATATTTACGCGTACTGGCTCCAATCCCTGCAGAATAATAGCCCTTACCGGTCGCAAGTTCGGTAGTGCTATTAATTTCATACGGGCTATCACCGGTTTTGGTCGAAAGATTTCCGAATAAAATTAGTGGCAAACGGCCGGCTTTTAAAGGGAAAGGTTCCCAGCGTGCGCCTAAAGAAATATCTCCCAGACCCGCGGTATTCGCATCTTTTAATTGATCGGTCTTGGCCACCAAAGGTAAAGAGGCGGTTAAGGTCAGGTTATCCAATAATCCATATTGAACGGTGAAGGTGTTGGTCAATGCATGCGATGCATTTTCCTGAACACGCAACTGATAGATTTGGCCTTGCGCCATTTCCATATCAATTTGCGTATCACGATAATAGGTATAATCAATATCGTAATAAGATGAGATATTGCCTTTTTTGATTAAGGAATATTGGCGTTCATTGGAGGTAAAGACTTCTTCCAGATTGGCTTCTTTGGTAGCATCCCCTTCCTGCTGCTGTAACGCAGTTGATGCAGCCTGCTCAGCACTCGGTGCAGTCGCTGTTGCTGTTTCAATATTGGCCTCAGCAACTGCTTCAGTGCTAACTTCTTCAGGGCTTGAGTTTTCTGCTGGAGCTGTGGCTTCTGACGCAAGCTGCTGCTCTTCTACTGTTTCATCTTGTCCTAATTGTGGCTCTTCTGCAGCATAAGCAGCTGCGCCCCAGACCATTTGGATACTGATGGCCAATACGGTTTTATTCATCCATTTAGATTTCATCTTCTTCCCTTCCAATTTTTAATTTTTTTTCGTTTTTAAAGTAAATATTTACTTACTTTTATAATAGAGTCTTAAAAAGTTGTACTGATGTTCGCCGAAATTCTCTGACTCAGGATTCATGTTTCGTTCTAAACGAATGGTCGAGGCTTTATCGGCAATTTTGTCCATATAGAATTGTGGATATTGAATATTGACAAAGGCATGATGGTTAACAGTGGCATCTTCAACATGGCGCATATCACTATCCTGTAAAGCCAAGAAGTCTTTACGATATTCAGGCGCCACATTAATCAGGAACAAGGTATTGTTTTCCCACACCTCTTTAAAACGCTGCTCATCAAAACTGATATTCCCCAGTGCCGGGTCGGCCACATAGACCCGGCCATCCTTATAGGCCTTATACACCACAAAATGCTTAAAACCGGCATAGGAAATCGGCACAATTGCGGGCTGGCCCTGCTTGACCAGATCTGAAAATTCCCCACGATAGCCGCCACTTTCCATGCCCAATGCAGCAACAAAACGTTTCATATCCAGCAAAGAGAAACTACGCCGTTCAATAATGCGCTCATATTCCCCATAACGTAGCAAACCACTCATGGTCTGCTGCTCTGTCAATCGGGTTCCGACATAACCATTTAACAGCGTGGTTAAAGCGGCCGATCCACAGCTATAGTCATAAGCCTGACGTACAATGCCCCGGAATTGATCTTGTAAAGCAGGTTGAATACGTACAGGCTCACGATGCATACGGGTAAAAGAAGAATTGCGGGAATCCAGTGTCTCCGTATAGCGTACGGTTTCCGGATGTTGTTCCTTTAAGTCGAAGGCTTGTGTGGCAGCGTAATACATCAATGCCGAGCCTAATGCGATCTCTAACATAATTTTTTACTTTTCAAGTTCCAGGCAGCTCTGCCAGTTCATTTTTTATTTTTAGAGTAAGAACTCTACTTCCATGTATTTAGCAAGATACCTTTTTTTTAGAAAAAAAACAGTATTTTTTTATATTTTTGCCAACTTTTACAGTTTTTGTGTAAAAAAAAGCGCGTGAAAACACGCGCTTTTTCAATAGAAGACTTAGTGACCACGAATAGTGATAACCGCCCCCGGAAGATATTGACCAGCCGCTGGGCTGAAATAGGTTTGCATACCTTGAATTTCAACATCACCGATAGATGCAGCATCTCGGCTACCTAAATGAACACCTTGTACATAGTGATCTTTAGCACCACCATGGCTAATCATCTGGATATAACCTTTGTCATCCGGGTTGCTGACACTTGCCCCCATAACACGCACATCTTGTGTAATGGTTAAGTTATTAGCATCTGCATCGGCAATTTTAATACTTTCAATAAAGATCTCACCTGCTGCACGCTCAGCACTTGCCGTTGAGTTATCCAGAATACCCAAATTATTAATTTCAAGACCACCAATCATCGTAGTATTCAGTTTAATCATCGCCCCTTGTGGCGCAGCACCTAACTGGATATTGGCTGACATTGGGCCTGTCTTAAGCGATAAGCCTGAAATAATGGCATTATAATTCGAATCTACACCACCACGGCGAAGTGTCGAGGTTGTGCTTGCGCTGCCTTGCACACCCGAAGCAGTTACACCAATTTCACCAATTTTAATATCCAGACCAGACACATCAGCTGCGATGTTAATAAAGGCTGTGTTACCACTACCTGCACCGGCATCAGAGTCAATTTTTAAATCTGCCAAGTTACGAGATTCAAGTAGATAAGCACCTGCATCATCATAGTTAGCACCAACGACGATACCAAAGTTTTCATTCGCATCACCAGCAATGCCATTCCCTTGAATAACAATCGCACCAGCATTATCAATGGTACCATTTAAACCATCATTATCATGGATAAAGAGCTTTTCAATTTCAATTTTTGAAATACCGATACCAATCGATAAACCATCTTGACCTGTGGTTGCGCTAAGTGCTGAATCATCCATTGCCTGCATTGCAAATGCATTTGCACTTAATGCCATTGAAGATACTAAAGCTAGTTTAGTAAATGTTTTCATATTTACTCTCCCAAGAGTATTATTTTTTTGATTGTTACCACTCTTGTGCAGCGGGTTGATTATTTGTTTTTAGCAACCTGCTACGTATTTCCTTGAGCGGCTGGATAGCACTAACAAAGTTATCCCCCTGTCAAATTTTGTTCAACTGCTATTGATCATATTTTTCAGCTTGCCGATAAACGGTCATAAGCATTTTCTTGGCGCAGAATCAGGTAAAATAGATATTTATTGTTGATTTTCTCCAAATTTATGGCCACCTCATCTTTCTACAAACAAGTACTTTGTGAATCCTCCTATACCCCAGCAGAAATTTTAAAGGCGCTGGGTTCACTCTCACATCTTGTTTATTTAGAAAATAATGGCCAACCGATTATTGGCTTATCGGCAAAACATTACTACCTTATTCAACAAAATAAATGGCAGTATTTTAAGCAACACAGTTTTAATCATTATCTTGAAGAAACAGCAGCGCCTTCTTTAGATGACTTTTTGCAGCCAACTGGTTGTATTGGCGACAGTTATTTTAAAGGTGGACTGATCGGTTTTATCAGCTACGATTATGCCGCCCAACAGCACATTCATACTCAAAGCAAAGCTCAACCGTGTTTATTTCTAGGACAATTTCACAGTTTTCTAACTCTGGAAAATGGGCACTGGTATTTCACCAGCGATGAGCAGCAAGCCGAATTTTTATTGACTTATATTCAAAATTTGTTGGCTCAAAAACAGGAGAATTCATTTAAATTAACTCAGGCCTGTACCGCACGCTGGAATAAAACTGAATATCAACAGGCCTTTAATCAAGTCCAGGATTATATTGTTGCAGGTGATTGTTATCAGATTAATTTAACCCAGGAATTTAAAGGTTCTGCGGAAGGATTATTATTAAATACCGCTGCTGATTTTTGGGCGCTAACCCATGCTCCTTATGCTGGTTATTTAAAAATAAATGACTTTGAATTACTTAGCTGTTCACCTGAATTATTTATTGATTTTCTGCCTCATCGGCAACTCCTCACCAAACCGATTAAAGGCACCATGCCACGCTATACAGATCCACGATTAGATGAGCAATCTAAACAGACCTTAAAAAATTCTGAAAAAGATCAAGCTGAAAATGTGATGATCGTCGATTTACTGCGTAATGATCTGAGTGTCTATGCCGAAACCGGTTCAGTAAAAACGCCGAAGTTATTCAATATTGAATCATTTAAACAAGTACATCATATGGTGAGTGAAATCACCGCGACGTTAAAAGCAGAGATCAATCCACTAGATGTATTGCTGTCTGCACTTCCGGGCGGCTCGATTACTGGCGCCCCTAAAATTCGCGCCATGCAGATTATTGAAGAGCTGGAAGGCAAACCACGCGGGGCCTATTGCGGATCAATGGGTTATTTTAATTTTGATGGTACCGGTTCCTGGAATATTCTGATTCGCTCAATTCAAAAATATCAACACGAAGTTTCGTTATGGGCCGGTGGTGGTATTACCATTGCCTCTGATTGTGATGCAGAATATCAGGAATGTTTTGATAAGGTTTCGGCGATGCTGGATTTACTCAATACCTGGTACACACCTGAATAAATAAAAAGCGACTCAATTGAGTCGCTTTTTTATGAATCCCTCCCCTTGAGAACCATTGTTTCTCACCTTTTCTAGAGGGAAGAGTTCCCTCCTTTATCAAAGGAGGGTTAGGGTGGATTCACTTAAGCCAAAATCTCGTTTTTCAAAGTATCCACTAAACGCTGGTTTTGTTCATCGGTACCGATGGTGATCCGAAGGAATTGGTTAATCCGTGGCTTGTTAAAATAACGCACAATGATGCCACGTTCACGCAATTCAGCTGCCAATTCACCCGCGTCTTTACTTAGCAGTGAAGCAAAAATAAAGTTGGCACTCGATGGCAATACCTTAAAACCCAGCTCAGCCAGCTGAGCTACCAGTGTTTCGCGACTCGCAATCACTTTCTGGTTCTGCGCTTCAAAGTATTCCTGATCTTCAAACGATGCGACAGCTGCTGCAATCGCGAAACGATCCATTGGATAAGAGTTAAAGCTGTTTTTCACCGCTTCCAGCGCAGCAATTAAATGTGGCTGGGCAATCGCAAAACCGACCCGTAAACCAGCCAAAGAACGCGATTTAGATGTGGTTTGACATACCACTAAATTCTCGTATTTTTCCACCAGGCTGACCGCAGATTCGGCACCAAAGTCTACATAGGCCTCATCAATCACCACAACTGAGTTTGGATTGGCTTGAAGCACTTCCTCAATGGCAGCCAGGCCCATATCAATACTGGTTGGTGCATTCGGATTGGTAATAATAATGCCGCCATTTGGCTGCTTATAATCATCCACCACAATTTCAAAATTGTCATTTAGAGGGATGACCTGGGTATTGACCCCAAAAAACTGGCTATAGACCGGGTAGAAACTATAGGTAATATCCGGATACAACAGCGGCAGATCCTGAACAAAGAAGGCTTTAAAAATATGCGCCAGCACTTCATCAGAACCATTGCCGACAAAAACCTGCTCAACCGGCACCTGCTGCTGTTTGGCAATGGCCTGTTTTAACTCGGAGGCATCCGGATCTGGATACAAACGTAACGCATCCGCCGAGTTTGCCAGTACCTTCTGCACTGCTTCCACCACTTTTGGCGATGGCGGATACGGGTTTTCATTGGTATTCAGTTTAAGTAAATTCTGGATTTTCGGTTGTTCGCCCGGTACGTACGGTTCTAATTCACGTACTGCCGGACTCCAGAAACGCATTTGTTCGGTGGTGATATTCATTTTTAAATTCTCAAAGTTCCCTCTCCTGAGCAAGTTTTAAAGCACAGCTTTAAAATGAAGCGCAAGTGAGGGCTAGGGAGAGGTTTTCTATTTCTTTAATTACTGATAACGATAACGTGCTGATCTCGCATGTGCATCCAGGTTCTCTTGCTGCGCCAATACATCCGCAGTTTTGGCCAGAGTTTTCACCCCTTCTTGCGAACACATGATCAGGCTAGAACGTTTCTGGAAATCATACACACCCAGCGGTGAGGAGAAACGCGCAGTACCTGAGGTTGGCAGCACGTGGTTTGGACCAGCACAGTAATCCCCAATCGCTTCAGGGGTATAACGTCCCATAAAGATTGCCCCGGCATGACGAATATCTTCTGCCATCACTTGCGGATCATCCATGCATAATTCCAGGTGTTCAGGTGCCACCTGATTAATTAACTCAATCGCTTCCTGACGATCCTTCACCAATACCAATGCACCACGGTTTTCAATCGAGGTACGGGCGATCTCAGCTTTTGGCAATGCTTCTAGGTGCTTTTCAATCCAGCCATCAACAGCATTCAATAATTCCTCATCCGGTGTAATGAATACTGCTTGTGCGACGGTATCGTGCTCGGCTTGTGACAATAAATCCATCGCCAACCACTCTGCATTATTCTCGCCTTCGGCATAAACTAAAATTTCCGAAGGTCCGGCGATCATATCAATACCGACTTGACCAAATACCGCACGTTTTGCTGCTGCGACAAAACGGTTACCCGGGCCGGTAATTTTGTCGACCGATGGAATGGTTTCTGTTCCATAGGCCAGCGCCGCGACCGCTTGTGCACCACCAATGGTAAACAGACGTGTCACGCCCGCTAAATAGGCCGCCGCCAGCACCAGTGGATTCAACTCACCATTCGGCGCCGGAACCACCATGATAATTTCAGGCACACCCGCGACATGCGCAGGAACAGCATTCATGAGTACTGAAGATGGATAAGACGCCAGACCACCCGGCACGTAAATGCCCACGCGGTCCAGTGGCGTGACTTTCTGACCCAAGGTATTGCCCAAGGCATCAACATAGGTCCAGCCATCCTGCTTTTGCGCCTGGTGGAATTCACGGATACGTGCTGCAGCCAGCTCCAGTGCCTCACGCACCTCACGATTCAATCCATCAAAAGCGGCTTTAAGCTGTTCCTGGGTCAGTTCTAGATCTGAAAATTGATGCGCGGGATGTCGATCGAACTGCTGAGTTAATTTAAGAACATGAGCATCACCATGCTGACGGACATCAGCAATGATTTGGTCTACGGTTTTTAACAGTTCTGGATCACTCACTGTTTCAAAAGCCAACAAGTCAGCAAACACCTGCTTGAAGTTCTGATCTTGAGTCGATAAACGTCGCATCAATTTACCCACAAGGTTGATATGGAAAAGATTAGTTTACCTGTTTTCAAGGCTTTTGTGGGTATCAATCGCGCATTGGGCCACGGACTTTTATGGAAAATTACTTTTGCTCAAATTGAAGAAAAGTATTAACAGGACTGTTCTCATAGACCGCCATAAAAAACCGCTCTCAAGAGCGGTCTTTTATTTGAACAACTTACGCCTGTTTGGCCTGTTCACGATCAGCCACAGCCTGTTCTAGCTGGGCAATAATCGGATTTAACAACGCCTGTTTACGTTTAAAACTGGCTTTGTTGACGATTAAACGGGAAGATACTTTACAGATTTCTTCCAGTGGTTCTAAACCATTGGCACGTAACGTATTTCCGGTATCGACCACATCGACAATGTAATCACCCAGGCCGACCAGCGGTGCCAGTTCCATCGAACCGTAAAGCTTGATCACATCAACCTGTTCACCCAGGCTGGCATAGTATTGACGGGTCAGGTTCACATATTTGGTCGCAATTTTTAAGCGGCCTTTTGGACGAACCATACCGACTTTACCCGCTGTCATCAGTTTACAGTTGGCAATTTTTAAATCTAATGGTTCATAGACATTTTGTGCGCCATGTTCCATCAAGACATCTTTACCTGCCACACCTAAATCTGCTGCGCCATTTTCCACATAGGTCGGCACATCAGAAGCACGTAAAATCAGAATACGCACCTGTTTATGGGTGGTTGGAAAAATTAACTTACGGGATTTTTCAGGATCTTCCAGCAAGTTAATGCCCGCTGTTTCCAGCAGCGGCAGTGTCTCTTTTAAAATACGTCCCTTACTTAATGCTAAAGTTAAACCATGATCAAAATTGCCCATTACGTCAAAGTTTGGATCATCGTTTCTCATATCGCTCATTAACTTACTCGCTTAATTTGGGCACCTAAACCTTGTAACTTCGCTTCGACATTTTCATAACCGCGATCAATATGATAAATACGGTCAATCAGTGTTTCCCCTTCAGCCGCCAGAGCTGCTAACACTAAAGAGAACGAAGCACGTAAATCTGTAGCCATGACAGGTGCTGCAGATAATTTTTCTACACCGGTTACCACAGCATCATTGCCTTCAACCTGAATATTGGCGCCCATACGTGCCAATTCAGGAACATGCATAAAACGGTTTTCAAAAATCGTTTCAGAGATGGTGGCAAAACCACGACCAACGGCATTCACTGCCATCAACTGGGCCTGCATATCGGTCGGGAAATCTGGATGTGGCAAAGTACGGAAGCTGACCGCTTTCGGACGTTTACCCATCATATCCAGTTCAATCCAGTCATCCCCACGGGTGACTTCTGCGCCCATCTCTTCAAATTTGTCTAGCACCGATTCCAGCAGGGCCGGATCGGTATGCGTGGTTTTAATCTTGCCACCAGTAATGGCTGCCGCCGCCAGATAGGAACCGGTTTCAATCCGGTCCGCCACTACCGCATATTCACAGCCGTGCAGACTTTCTACACCAGTTACCACCAAAGTATCGGTATCCAGGCCTTCGATTTTGGCACCCATCTTAATCAGCATTTGTGCCAGATCGGTGATTTCCGGTTCACGCGCAGCATTCCGGATGGTGGTGACACCATCCGCCAGCACGGCAGCCATCAAGATATTTTCAGTGCCGCCTACGGTTACCATATCAAAAACCACTTCGCCGCCTTTTAAGCGGCCATCGACTTTGGCATGTACATAGCCATTTTCGACCTGGATTTCTGCACCTAAAGCTTCTAAAGCTTTTAAATGCTGATCGACCGGACGCGAACCAATCGCACAGCCGCCCGGGAGTGATACTTGTGCACTGCCATAGCGCGCCAATAGCGGTCCAAGCACCAAAATAGACGCACGCATGGTTTTAACGAGCTCATACGGTGCAAACTGGTTGTTCAGGGTCGAGGTATCGGCCACCACAGTATCGCCTTCATAAGACATGGTGATACCGAGGCCCGCAATGAGTTTAACCAGTGTGTTTACATCTTTCAGATTAGGCACATTGGTCAGGGTAATAGGTGAGTCGGCCAGAATCATGGCAGCCAGTAATGGCAATGCTGCATTCTTTGCACCAGAAATGCGCACTTCACCTTCGAGCTTAATACCGCCCTGAATTAAAAATTTATCCATTAATTTATTAAGCTCCGAATAAGCTTGCTTTACGCCATTCTTCTTTGGTCATTGCTTTAATTGTTACCGCATGAACTTCACCGCTGGCGATCAAGGCATTAATCGGCGCATACACTGCCTGTTGGCGTGCAACAAGACGTTTGCCTTCAAACTGATCATCGACAATACGAAGATCAAATTTACCACCCTGCCCACTAACGACTACATCTGCCTCTGGAAAAGCAGCTTTTAAAATTTCAGCGAGCTGTTCATTATTCATCACAAGACCTCTTATAGGACCAACGGTGTAAAACCGGTCATTTTACTATAAATGAAAAAAATAATTCATTAGTCACATACATTATATATATAAAAAAAGAGGTTTTTTAAAAACCTCTTTTTGCCGATTGTTTCAGCTAAATCGCGACAGGCTGATAAACCAGCTGCATTTTGCGATGCTTGTCTAATTGGCGTTTTAATTTTTCTGACATTTTCTTAATCGATGTATACATATCATCAGCACAGGCCTGGGCAAACAGCTCCGTTCCAGGTAAACGGATAATCGCTTCTGCGATATGGTTGGCACTGCCTTTTTTAGAATGCTTATCGATCTGATGATCTTTACTGAGCTTCACCTGCATACTATTGACCTGATCCAGATGTTTGGTCATTTGCGCGAACTTTGCTTTTATATTTTCTTCAATTGCAGGTGTAATTGATAAATGATGGCCACGAATTGTTATTTGCATAATTCTATCCCTCACCTTCGTTAGGATTAGACGAGTCATCATCAAAATGATTCACGTACAGGACCAGAACTGCTGCTCAGTGATACCTTCATGCAATCATTTTGACTCATCCTCATAGAAAAAAGATTCATTATGTTGTCATAATGAATCTCTAGAATAGGCAGATTTTCAAAACTAGATCAAGACTTTTCTTTCAGAAGAAGATGGAATATGTAAAGATTCGCGATATTTTGCAACCGTACGTCGCGCCACATCAATTCCCTCTTCTTTTAAAATATTGGCAATTGCGTTATCAGACAAAGGCTTACGCAGGTTCTCTTCAGCAATCAGTTTTTTGATCTTGGCACGAATCGCAGTTGACGATGCTTCACCGCCCGATGTAGTGCCAACATGACTTGAAAAGAAATATTTCAACTCAAACAGGCCACGCGGGGTCAGCATATATTTATTGGTGGTCACGCGGGATACCGTAGATTCATGCAGCTCGACCTCTTCGGCAATATCGCGTAGCACCAAAGGTTTCATGCCTTCTGCGCCAATTTCCAGAAAAGTACGCTGATGCTCAACAATACAGGTTGCCACTTTGAGTAAGGTTTTATGCCGCTCATCAATACTCTTGATAAAGTTTTTGGCTTCCAGCATCTGGTTACGCAAATACTGATTGTCATCACTCTGATCGGCACGACGAATCATATTGGCATAAAACGAGTTAACCCGGAGCTTTGGCATGACATCCGGATTCAGCTGTACCTGCCAGCTGTCATTTTTCTTCATCACCACCACATCTGGAATCTGATAATCCGACTCTTTATCTTCAAACTCCATACCCGGATGCGGTTTCAAGGTTTTCAGCAACTCGACCGCACATTTCAGCTGATCGGTGTTTAAACCGGTCTGCTTGAGTAGTTTTGGAATTTCATTGCTGATTAATAACTCATAATGGGTCATCAACTGCATAGCATCCTGACGACATGGGGTATTTGTCGGCAGACTTTCCAGCTGGATCAACAGACATTCCGCCAGATGACGCGAACCAACCCCCACCGGCTCCAGCCGTTGAATATGTTTCAACACCACCAGCACTTCATCGTCTTCG
Source organism: Acinetobacter sp. YH01025 (assembly GCF_013420185.1). Classification (NCBI taxonomy): domain Bacteria; kingdom Pseudomonadati; phylum Pseudomonadota; class Gammaproteobacteria; order Moraxellales; family Moraxellaceae; genus Acinetobacter; species Acinetobacter sp. YH01025. Next base: position 341,428 of record NZ_VOYR01000002.1, read on the forward strand.
ATGCTGTCTTCATACTCCATCGAATCGAGCAGATGCTGGACCGAAGCAGTAATCTCGCTGATATCGCTTTCCAGAAAGCCCTTATCATCCAGAGAATCAATAATGCAGTAAGCAATCAGCTGGTCAATTTTAGAAAAATGCAGCAGGTTAATCTGCTCCAGCATATGCTCTTTTAAACCCAGCACACCCTGACGGTTATCTTCACGCTCTTCATATTCTGGCGTACCTAAACTAGTCGGCTGATGGGTATAAACATCATCCCAGTCGGTATCGACCGGTAAATCATCTGGCAGATGATCGGCATTTAATTCATTGGTTAAATCTTTTTGATCACGATCTGTATCTGCCGCTGACAGACTCTCAACATCGGCCTGTTCTTCAACTTTCTCTAATAATGGATTACTATCGAGCTGTAATTGAATTTCTTGCTCAAGTTCTAAACTTGATAATTGAAGTAAACGAATGGCCTGTTGCAACTGGGGTGTCAATGACAGGGAGTTGGCAACTTTTAATCCCACTGATAACTTCATACTACCCACCTTTTTTAATACCGCGTTTTATAAGCAATTTTTATGCCTGTTTTGATTTTTATAGCATGCTTTTGTTAAAAAATATACAAAAAAATTTTCATAAAGAAAGGCCACCCGAGGTGACCTTCTGTAATTGCTGATAAATTTAGAACAATGCTTTTGGCAAACGGATCTGAATAATTTCATTATCATCGGCCAGATTGGCATTTCGCCCGCTTGAACCAGGAAAGTTATTATCATTCAGCACAGTAATCAGGTCTGGACCTTCAATGACAATATCTTCAATGGTCTGAAACGGAAAACCAAAACGCTCACCGGTCGCAATATCGCCCGCTCGCGCAGTGCCATAAAGTAAATCCGGATTGGCAATATCCATCAAATTGACCAGATCTTCTCTCTGCATATTCTGACCAGCGGTGCTGAGCGTGACTTTAATCAGCTTTTTATAGCCCAGCAGATCGTTTTCACTATCATCCCGTTCAATAATAATTCCTTCAGTCGGGCTATACAGCTGAAAATCACCAATCGCGGTGGCGCTAGTATGCAATGGAAAATAATAATATTTGCCTGTATAGGCTTTTTTTGCCAAATCAAATTCAGACACGATTAAACGATTAGAACTATCGTTCAGTAATGGCTTTTCCAACAGCGGATACAGATATTTTCCATCTTGAGAGATCGCCATGCCTTCAAAACCACCGCTACGCTGTACCAGTGGTTCAACAAAATTCAGCTGTTCTTTATTGAACTGATTCTGAGGTGAACGCAGCTCTTGCGCCGGATTCAGTGGATTCGGTAATGGAATTGGCGGGCTCAGCAATATACCCTCAGCAGAAAAATGGAGTAAATAGGGTCCAAACTCATCTCCAATCCAGATCTCGCCATTCGGTGCGCGTTGTATCGATTCCGGATCAAAATCTGCACCAGTTAATAAACGTTCGGCCGTGTCTTGATGGACAATAGAAAAGGGAATCAGTTTATTTGGATCACGCAGCTGCACATAACTTAAATGCTTTACTTCAGTGTTAGTTGCTATTTTTGTTCTAAAGGTCGGTTGAATCACATGCAAACGCAGCAGATAGTCAGCCGAGTTATCTTGCGTGCCAAAACCATTGTCAGACATCATCAGATAAGTCCCATCATTATTTTTTAAAGCAGCCGAAAAACCTTGCACAGGCTGCCCAGAAAATGGCGGCAAAATTCCGTTTGCACCGGTCACATATGCACCGGAATCTGGTCCTTCTGCATAGGTGGCCACATCCAGTTTTGCAAAAGCCACCAAAGTTGGCTCATTGATCAAGGGTGTAGGCGTCACCTGCGTCTTTTCATCAGAATCATTACATCCGTTCAAGCCCAACACAACGGCCATAAAAAGGCCAATAGATCTTTTTTTCATAAAGTTTAAAAATAGCAATTGGGGAAACCATTCAAACAAGAAAAAATGACAGTGTTGGGATGATTCAGTGACAATTTAAAGACCGGTTTTTGCGACCGAATACTTGTCTTTCTATTTATTTGATCATGATGCTTAGATACTTTTCTGGGACTTATAATTCTTTAGCTTTATTAAAAGCATAAAAAAATCCCCCTGCTATTTAAGCTCGGGGGATTTTGAATTAATGAGCTGGCGATGACTTACTCTCACATGGGTAACCCCACACTACCATCAGCGCTAAGAGGTTTCACTTCTGAGTTCGGGAAGGGATCAGGTGGTTCACTCTTGCTATTGTCGCCAGCACAACTGTTATGGACTTGTTCGGGTCTTAGTTACTTTGCTTAAGCTTGATGCTTTTGCATGTAATGCCTTACTTTGTTCCAAATGAGTTATTAACGGATTGGCTATTGGGTCAAAATTTTATTGTGTCGCATTAACTAAATCAAGGATTAGTTTAGAATTCAGCTTGATACAACAACTGTTTGGGTGTTGTATAGTCAAGCCTCACGAGCAATTAGTATTGGTCAGCTTCA